>JAGNYO010000083.1 GCA_017984895.1 Sphingobium sp.
AAACAGGTGGTTCAGGCAACTTTCATCATCAGGAAACTGCTTGAAAAACTGCGCGATTGTTTGGGGCTTCTTGCTCATACCCCATGATATACGTCATTCCGTTACGTATGTAAAGGGGATAATCGCCAAAATTTGATAATCATGCCGAAAGTTAACTAATATCGGTGCAGAGACGCACATCGGCGGCATAGAATAAATTAACGCGGATCTCGCTTGCGCGCTGAGCGGGGCGACATGCAGATAGAATGGATTTCCTTCCTGCGCGAGAAACTGAGCATCCTACAGTTTACTCTTTATTAAAGCCGATGCGGCACATTCCGCTCGTTTCTGTGAGCAATGCGGAGTGTAAGATGAGCTTCTGGGGACAGACAATCAGTCATGAAGAGGCGGCGCGCCTCAAGCGCCTCTATGAGGATATGGGCTCCTTGCAAGCCGTCGCCGATGCAGAAAATGTGCGCACACGCTGGCTGGGGCGGGTACTGTTGGCCCATGACCGCCGCGTCATCGGGTCTGGGACCGACTATTCCGGGCCGGAGCGCCGCAGGGCATAAGTTTCACACAGTAGAAATGAGAGGGGCCGCCAGCGCGAATACAGTCACGCCGACGGCCCGTCATGACATGGTCAGCGGCCGGAAGGCTGACCCGTTTCGGGAAATGGAACTCGCGCTTGCCCGCTGCAAAAAGCTCGAAAGGCGCGCATGTCATCTACGCTATCCGGTTTTCCACGGGGTGGCGCTTGTACGCGCCTAGCTGCGCATCTCCCGAATGGACTTGTCCGACCCTCTTGCTGAACCATGAGACATCGGATCACCTCCTTTCGCGCTGTTGAAGCCTGCGTAACCGGGATCTATCAGACCAGACGCTTAAAAACCACCGGCCACACCTGCAATGTGAGTCATATTGGCGGCACGATCAAGGCTTGTAATTTTCTTTTTTCGAATCATACTCCGCGCTTCGCCTTTCATCTGGCGCATACCGCGTTCACCCCCGGCAATCCTCGATCACCCGCGCCACTTCGGCCCAGGCTGGCACGGCTATGGGCTGCGCACCGGGCGCCTCCACGGCAAAGCGGCCTCGGCTGAAGATCATCTTGTCCAGCCCGGAGTCATTGGCGCTGCGGGTTGCGGTGGCTGTGCCATAACCGTCTGGGTCCAGAATTGCTGGCCATTGCAGCGTACCGGAAGTCGTATAGATCGTGATCATGCCGCTTCCGGCTTTCCCAGGATCGCCAAAAACGATCAGCTCAATATGCCGAGTTTGGAAATCGCAAGAGATTGACAAGTACGGTTCGCTCTCCGGCGGCCCAAAATGAGCGCTACTGCCATCAACATCTCTCAAGTAGCTCCAGTCTCCCGCCGCGACCGGCCATTCGCGCCAGTCCGCAGAGAGCGGCACGGCTATCGGGGCGGGTGGTGGTGGTGGCGGTGGCAGCGGCTGAGGCTGAGGCGTTGGCTTGGGGCCGCAACTGGCGAGAATAAGCGCGCCTCCGAGGATGCAGGCGAGGCGAAGCGGGCTGGATACTGTCATCCGCCCCTTATGGCTGCGCAGCCTGCCCGGCTCAAGGGCTGCGCTGCAACACGGTCATGCCCAGCGGCGGATGATGCTCTGCTGCATCTCCTCGGCGGTCTTCAGCACCGAGAGATTGGCGTCATAGGTGAGCTTGGCGGTGAGCTGCTCGATCATCTCACTGGCTATGTCTATATCGCTCGCCGCCTGCCGCGGCGCAGGGGTTACTCCGGCTTGAGCAGCGCTCGATGCGGCGGGATCAGGCATGAGCGGATTGGCGCTCGCGCTGGCAACGCGCGCGGCGCTGGCGTCAAAGCGCGCGAGACTGGACTGTATGCCCGACAGGGAAATGCCGATCGCGTTCATGCAGAAAATCCTCCGCTCCGATTGCAACCGATGCCACTGGGCGGGTTAAACGCGGGTAGCGAGGCGTAGTTAGCGGACGTTTAGGTATCACATCTTGCGCTGGGTTTTACCGAAGCGCAATTTTCGTGTCCCTGGCTTGCCCTCGGTGGCGCGACCGCGCGGCGCCGGTGCCCTCGATTGCGGATGGGAGGGTAGGCCCAGCTCACTCGCCTCAAGCTGCTTGATTTCGTCGCGCAGGCGCGCCGCTTCCTCGAATTCCAGATCGGCGGCGGCAGCGCGCATCTTCTTTTCCAGATCCTCGATATGGCTGCGCAGATTATGGCCGACGAGGTGGGGGGTATTGGCGTCGATCTCGACCACAACTCCATCCCGGCTGGCGACATCGCCCACGATATCGCTGATATTGCGCTTGATGGTTGTGGGAGTAATGCCGTGCGCCTCGTTGTAGGCCCGCTGCCTTTCGCGCCTGCGCCCCGTCTCCGCCAAAGCCCGCTCCATGCTGCCCGTGATCCGGTCGGCATAGAGGATCACCCGCCCATCGACATTACGCGCGGCGCGGCCGATCGTCTGGATCAGCGACGTCTCGGACCTTAGAAAGCCTTCCTTGTCGGCATCCAAAATGCCCACGAGGCCGCATTCGGGAATGTCCAGACCTTCGCGCAACAGGTTGATGCCGATGAGCACGTCATAGACGCCAAGCCGCAAATCGCGGATCAGCTCGATACGCTCCAAAGTCTCCACATCCGAGTGCATATAACGCACTTTTATGCCCGCCTCATGCATGAACTCGGTCAAATCCTCTGCCATCCGCTTGGTCAGCGTGGTGATGAGCGTGCGATACCCCTTTGCAGCCGTCAACTTGGCCTCGTGGATCATGTCCTGCACCTGATCTTCCACCGGCTTGATCTCAACCGGCGGGTCAATAAGGCCCGTTGGGCGGATCACCTGCTCGGCAAACACACCGCCGGTCCGCTCCATCTCCCACCGTCCGGGCGTGGCAGAGACGGAGACGGTCTGCGGGCGCATAGCGTCCCACTCGTTGAACCGCAGCGGGCGGTTGTCAATGCAGCTCGGCAGGCGAAAGCCATATTCCGCCAGCGTGGTTTTACGCTTGTGGTCGCCGCGCGCCATTGCACCCAATTGCGGGATGGTCTGGTGGCTTTCATCGACGAACAGGATCGCGTTTTCGGGCAGATACTCGAACAGCGTTGGCGGAGGCTCGCCGGGATGGCGCCCTGTGAGGAAGCGCGAGTAATTTTCGATCCCCGCACAGCTCCCGGTCGCGGCGATCATCTCCAGATCGAAGTTGGTGCGCTGCTCCAGCCGCTGCGCCTCCAGCAGCTTGTTCTGGGCGTTGAGGTCCGCGAGGCGCGCCGCCAGCTCCGCGCGAATGCCGTCCATCGCCTGCTTCAGGGTTGGGCCGGGGGTGACATGGTGGCTGTTGGGATAGATGGTAACATAATCAAGCTTGGCGGATGCCTTACCGGTCAGGGGATCGAACTCGGAAATCTCTTCGATCTCGTCACCAAAGAAGCTGATCCGCCACGCATTGTCCTCATAATGCGAGGGAAACACTTCCAGATTGTCGCCGCGCACCCGGAAGGTGCCGCGCACGAAGGCGGTGTCGTTGCGCTTGTACTGCATCGCGACGAGCTTGCGGATGATCTCGCGCTGGTCCTCCACCTGCCCTTTTTTGAGCGCGCAGGTCATCGCCGCATAGGTTTCGACCGAGCCGATGCCATAGAGGCACGAGACGGAGGCGACGATCAGCACATCGTCCCGCTCCAGCAGCGCGCGCGTGGCGGAATGGCGCATCCGGTCGATCGCCTCGTTCACGCTCGACTCCTTCTCGATATAGGTGTCGGAGCGCGGCACATAAGCTTCAGGCTGGTAGTAGTCGTAATAGGAGACGAAATACTCGACCGCGTTATCGGGGAAGAAGCTCTTGAACTCGCCGTATAACTGCGCGGCGAGGATCTTGTTGGGCGCAAGCACGAGGGCAGGGCGCTGCACCGCCTCGATCACCTTCGCCATCGTATAAGTCTTACCGGAGCCGGTGACGCCCAACAGCACCTGATCCTTCTCGCCCGCTTCTGCCGCCTCCACCAACTCGGCGATGGCGCGGGGCTGATCGCCCGCCGGTTCATAGTCCGACACGATGCGGAACAGCTTGCCGCCATCCACCTTCTCTGGCCGCACTGGGCGATGCGGAACGAAGGTCACGCCGGTTTCCGGCTCTTCGAGGTTGGTGCGGATCATGATGCTCATGGGGCAGGATATGGAGCTTCGCCGTGGCTCCTGCAATGCCGCCTTCCCTTCTAACCCTTGCCTCGAGGCTGCCAAATCCTCATAGGGCGTGCTATGAGTCTGTTTGGGGACTAATAGGAGCAAATATAGTGGCGGTGGCAAATTGGGCGCCCGATAGCTGGCGCAGCAATGAAGGGCTGCAAATGCCCATCTATAACGATGCGGTGGCATTGGCAGGGGCTGAGGCGCAGCTTTCGACCTATCCGCCCTTGGTGTTTGCGGGCGAATCGCGCGCACTGATGGCCGATCTGGCGGCGGCGCAGCGGGGCGAGGCGTTCTTGCTGCAAGGCGGCGATTGCGCAGAGAGCTTTGCCGAGTTCCACCCCAACAACATCCGCGACACCTTCCGTGTGCTGCTCCAGATGGCGGTGGTACTCACCTTCGCATCCAAGCTCCCTATCGTGAAGGTGGGGCGCATGGCGGGCCAATTTGCCAAACCCCGTTCCGCCGCTACCGAGGCGGTGGGCGAGGTGGAGCTGCCCAGCTATCGCGGCGACATCATCAACGATATCGCGTTCACGCCAGAATCGCGCGAGCCGAACCCGCAGCGCATGGTGCAGGCCTACAATCAGTCCGCCGCGACGCTCAATCTGCTGCGCGCCTTCGCGCAAGGCGGCTATGCGAATCTGCATCAGGTGCACCGCTGGACGCTGGACTATATGGGCCGCAGTCCATGGGCGAAGAAGTTTGCCGAAATGGCGGATCGGATCGGCGAAGCGCTCGATTTCATGAAGGCATGCGGCATCGACGCCGACACCGTGCCGCAACTGAAATCGACGAGCTTCTACACCAGCCACGAAGCGCTGCTGCTCCCTTATGAGCAGGCGCTGACCCGGCAGGATAGCCTCACTGGCGGCTGGTATGACACATCTGCGCACATGCTGTGGATCGGTGATCGCACCCGCTTCGAAGGGTCTGCCCATGTTGAGTATCTGCGCGGCATCGGCAATCCCATCGGCATGAAATGCGGGCCGAGCCTGGAGCCGGACGTGCTTATCCGGCTGCTCGACATATTGAACCCGGACCGCAAGGAAGGGCGCATCACCCTCATCACCCGCTATGGTCATGACAAGATCGAGGCGGGCTTGCCCCGCCTCGTGCGCGCGGTGATGAAGGAAGGCCATCCGGTTCTGTGGTCATGCGACCCTATGCACGGCAACGTCGTCAAGGCGGCCAACGGCTACAAGACGCGCCCGTTCGAGCGCATCCTCGCCGAAGTGCGCGGCTTTTTCGCGGTGCATCGTGCCGAGGGCAGCTTCGGCGGTGGTATTCATGCAGAAATGACCGGACAGAACGTGACGGAATGCACCGGCGGCGCGATCGCCATCACCGACGAAGGGTTGGCGGACCGCTATCACACGCATTGCGACCCGCGCTTGAATGCGGCACAGTCGTTGGAACTGGCATTCCTGCTGGCTGAGATGCTCAACGATGAGCTGGCAGAACGGCGCAAAGCAGCGGCGTAATTAGCTTGATTTGGCGGGGCGGGCGCGTTAGGTGGCCGCTCTCGCTGAACCACATACAGCGGCCCCTTCGTCTAGCGGTTAGGACGCGGCCCTCTCACGGCTGAAACACGGGTTCGATTCCCGTAGGGGTCACCATAAAATCAATAACTTATGGCAGACTGATTTGCCGAGATCGGCAATTTCGGTAATAGATCGGTTTTATCCATGTGTGGACGCTCCGGGTAAGGGGTCATTTATGCTGCCCATCAACGCGCCCAGAGTTTATCTGTCACCTCAACCATCATCCTGTCCGCAGGATATGGTTTGTCGAACTGATATAGATCGGCCAAAGGCGCATGTAGCCATGTCTGCCACTCGTCTCGTTCAAGGATGACCGGCGATCGATCATGAATATATTCCAGCTCAGGCGCATTATCGGTCATCACGCCTGTATAGCAGTCTCCCCATTCCTCACTGGTGCTCCATAGGCCCGCCCAAGCAAAAACTGGCTCGTCCTTCACCGACAACCATGTTTCCGTCATTTTGCCCTTTTCGCCTACAGCCTCGGCATATCGCTTTGTGGGGATCAGGCAGCGATGCAAAGGTTGCTCTGCCCATCGTCGCCAGAAGCTGTCCAGCTTATCGAACCGTGCATTGTTAACGGGCTTTGGTTTTAGCGGCTGGCCCTGCTTCCCTTTCAAAACGACCGGGAAGCCCCAGGTCATCTGCTCCATGATGAAGACACCATCCTTCAATCTCACTACCCAGCCAGGTTCCTTTGGATGTACAGTATCCGGCCCGGTGTTAAAGGGGCGCTGCATCTCGGCTATGAAATGATCGAGGATGATCTTCTTTTCGCCCGGCTGGTATCTCACGCACATGTGCTAAAGCTGAGGACACCGGGATACAATGTCAACTGAAGGGCTTTACCCTCATGTCCGCAATTTCGGTCAACCTAAATCTGTCCAATTGGCCGGTATGTTGTGTGAGCGGACGTTGCCCCATCGATCGTTACAACTGCTTTTGGCCGGGTCCGGAAAGACGGCTTTAGGTGTCTACGGTTAAATTACGGTCATACAGGTTAGGCCATATGCCAACGAGATCATCTGGAAATGACGGATTATACTGTTCCAATGAAGCTCATCAAAGCGTATCTGATTGCAGATGAAGGATGATCCTGACACGATCCAAATGAGCACATGGCAAAGGTGCCTTTATGATGCTCTCAGGCAGCGATATGCAAATTTTCGGCTTCAAATTGTCAACGGCGGTTGGATTTCAGGCCAGTGTGGCGGAGTAAAAGCAGGCCATTGATGGTGAGGCGATGCGATATGCAAAGGACCCCGATCGGGGCCCTTTGCATATCGTCGGCGTTATCATGGATC
>JAGNYO010000035.1 GCA_017984895.1 Sphingobium sp.
TTCGAGCGCATGCAGCAGCGGTCCGAGTGCGCTCTCCCGCTTCTTGAGCAGATAGAGCACCGCGCGCCGGGCCGAGCGCGGGCCAAGACCGGGCAGGCGGGAAAGTGCCTGCGCAAGGGCTTCTATCTCTGGAGATGCCATGCAGTGCACATAAGGGCTTGCATCGCCGTTGCACAAGGGCTTGAGAGGTTCCCATGAAGATCATTTATATGGGCACGCCCGATTTCGCGGTGCCGGCACTGGCGGCGCTGGGCGCGGCGGGGCACGAGGTCGTCGCCGTATATAGCCAGCCTCCCCGTCCCGCCGGGCGCGGCAAGGCGCTGCGACCCTCGCCCACCCACCAGCAGGCGGAGGTTATGGGCATCACGGTGCGCACCCCGGTATCGCTTAAAAACGCCGAGGAGCAGGCCGCGTTCGCTGCATGGCAGGCCGATGTCGCGGTGGTGGCCGCCTATGGGCTGATTTTGCCGCAGGCGATCCTCGATGCGCCAAAATATGGCTGCCTCAATATCCATGGCTCGCTGCTGCCGCGCTGGCGCGGGGCTGCGCCGGTCCAGCGCGCGATTCTCGCGGGCGATGCGCAGACCGGCGTGCAGGTGATGCAGATGGAGGCGGGGCTGGATACCGGCCCGGTGCGCGCCACCGCACGGACGGGTATTGACGGTAAGACGGCCGGCGAGCTGACCGACGAGCTGGCGCGGATGGGCGCGCGGCTGATTGTCGAGGTGCTGGACGATCTTGCCGCCTTCCCGCCCGTACCGCAAGCAGCCGACGACATCACCTATGCCGCCAAGATCACCAAGGAGGAGGCGCGGATTGATTGTGCGGCGGGCGCACTTCAGGCGGAACGACAGGTGCGCGCCTTCAACCCCGCGCCGGGGGCGTTCTTCCTGATTGGCGCGGAGCGGATCAGGGTGCTGGCGGCAGACGGTGTCGCTCAGCCCGGCGAACCCGGCGTTGTGCTCGATGATCGCCTCACCATCGGCTGCGGTGCGGACAGTATCCGCCCCACCCGCCTCCAGCGCGCCGGGCGTGAGGCAATGAGCGTCGACGAGCTGTTGCGCGGTTTTCCGATACCCCCCGGAACACGGCTTTCATGACCCGCTTCGCCTTCACGATCGAGTTCGATGGCCGCCCGTTCATGGGATGGCAGCGGCAGGCGCATGGCCCCACCGTGCAACAGGCGATCGAGGAGGCGCTGAAGCGGATCACCGGCGAATCGGCGGTGCTGCATTGCGCGGGGCGGACCGACGCGGGCGTGCATGCGCTCGCCATGCGCGCCCACGCGGACATCGCCAGGGACATCGCGCCCTTTCGCCTGATGGAGGCGCTGAATGCGCACCTGCGACCCGATCCTGTCGCCATCAACGCCTGCGAAATTGTCGCCGAGGACTGGCACGCCCGCTTTTCCTGCACGGGCCGCGCCTATATCTATCGCATCGTCAACCGCCGTGCGCCGCTCACCTTCGAGAAGGGGCTGGCGTGGCAGATCCCGCAACAGCTCGACACGGCAAAGATGACTGAGGCCGCCGCGCTGCTCGTCGGCAAGCATGATTTCACTACTTTTCGCTCGGTCCAGTGCCAGGCGCACAGTCCGGTCAAGACGCTCGACCGGCTGGAGGTGGTGCGCGAAGGAGAGCGCGTCGTCATCCACGCGGAGGCGCGCAGCTTTCTCCATCATCAGGTGCGCTCGATGGTCGGCTGCCTCGCGCTGGTCGGTCTGGGGACCTGGGACGCAAGCGCCATGGCCGCCGCCCTCGCGGCGTGCAACCGCAGCGCGCTGGGCCTCAACGCGCCGCCGGATGGCTTATATTTCGTGGAAGCACGGTATTAAACCAGCTTAAAGCTGGCTCTCAAGCCACGATTTCAACTGGCTCTTGGGTGCGGCACCGACCTTGGTGGCCACGGCCTCGCCGCCCTTGAACAGGATCATCGTCGGGATGCCGCGCACCCCGAGCTTGCCGGGCATATCTGGATGATCGTCGATATTATGTTTGGCGATCACCACCTTGCCCGCCAGCTCTTCGGAAATTTCCTCCAGCGCCGGGCCAATCATCTTGCAGGGGCCGCACCACTCTGCCCAAAAATCGACCAGCACCGGCACATCTGAACCAAGCACGTCGGCCTGAAAGCTGCTGTCGCTGATTGCCTTGGTCGTCATATGAATCTCCTTTTCCGCACCTTATGTAGAGAGACGCCGCGCATATCTCAACGGTTTGCCGCACGAAGGATTATTGCGCGGGCGCAAAGCCGGGCTTGTGGGGTGCGAGCAGCGCCTCCGATAGCGGGAAAATATGCGGCCCGGCGGTATAGAGCAGCGCCGCTTCTATGGCATGGCCGGGAAAAACCACCTCCAGCGCCGCCACATAGGCCGCCATCTGCCGCAGATGCGGCGCGGGCAGGTCGGCTTGGTCGCGTGGCACCCGCCCGGTCTTGAAATCGACGAGGCGGATCACGCCTGGGCCGATCAACAGCCGGTCCATCACGCCATGCACCACATCCGCGCCCACCACAGCGGCGATCGGCGCCTCGGCTAGCGCATCCGGGCCGAACAGACCGGCGAGGCGCGGATCGTTGATAATGGCGAGCGCCTGATCGGCCAATGCGGCACGGTCATCGGCATTCGCCACCCCGCCCTGCTTCTCGAGCCAGCCGAGCGCGGCATCGCGGCGCGCCACGGGCGACAGATCGGGCAGCCGCTCGAACAGGCTGTGCAACAATTTGCCGCGCTCTGCGGCCAGCATCATCGCCGGTGTCGGCGGCGGATAGGGCGTCATGTCCTCGCCGGGAGCGGTGGGCGCCAGCGGCCGGGATGGGCGGTCCTCCTGCGGCGCGGGCCTGCGCACCCACTCGGGCAGCGGCGCCGGCGCAGGGCGCACGGCATCCTCCTTGTGCAGCAGCGCCTTGGGCCGCAGCCGTTCCGCCCCATGCCATTCCAGCACCGCGCCCCAATCGGCATCCTCCCGCCACTGCGCGCCAAGGCTCAGCAATCCGCGCTCGATCGCGCTGTGCCAGCTAGTCTGTGCCACCGTGCCTTTCGCGCGCTTGCCCAGGGCGCCAGCGATGACAAGTTGCTCCTCCGCCCGCGTCATCGCCACATAGAGCAAGCGCCAGTGCTCCTGCCGTTCGAGCGCGGAGGCGACCTCGCCCGCCGTTTCAAGCACGCCGCAGCGCTCCGCCTTGCGCGGCGGCAGGAACGGCAGGGTCAGCCCCTCGCCGCGCGGAATATCGAGCGGGTCCTGCCGGTTGCCGGCATCGGGATCGGCGCAGGCGTCCGCCACGATCACCACCGGCGCCTGCAAGCCCTTCGCGCCATGCACGGTGAGGATGCGCACCGCGTCGCCGCCACTCTCGCTCTCACGCTTGATGTCGCCCTGCTCCCGGTCGAACCAATCCAGAAAATGCTGAAGCGAGGGCTGCTCCTGCTGCTCGAAATGCAGCGCGGCGTTCAACAGCTCCTCGATGCTGTCGAGCGCCTGATGCCCCAGCCGGGAAAGCAGGCGCCTGCGCCCCTGCATCGGGCCGGACAGGATATGCTCCAGCAAGCGATAGGGTGTGATGAAATCGGCACGAGCCAGAATATCATAGAGCACGGCGCTGTGCTGCGCGGGTATCAGCGGGCTTTCCCGCAAGTGACGCCACAGGCTGCCCCGGCGCGGCACCGCGCGTTGCCAGAGCTCTTTCTGGCTCCAGCCGATCAGCGGCGAGACGAGCAGGCAGGCAAGCGCGAGGTCATCCTCCGGCTGGGCGGCAAAACGCAGCGCCGCCACCAGATCCTGCACACCCAGCGGTGCCTGAAGGCGCAGCCGGTCCACCCCCGCCACCGGCACGCCCGCTTCGTAAAGCCGGGCGACGATCAACCGCGCCAGATCGCCCCGGCGGCGCAGCAGAATCATGATATCGCCAGGGGCAAGCAGCCGCCCCTTGGAGGCGAGCATCATGCCGTCATCGAGCCATGCCCTGATCTGCCGGGCGATGCGCTCCGCCAGCAGCCGGTCCTGATCGGAAAGCCAATCCTCCTCGCCTTCGGCTTCGCCCGTCTCCACGCCCGCCTCGTCTGCCGGGGCCAGCGCCGCGCTCACGGGTTTCAGCAACCGCACATGGCCGGGATAGCGGTTGCGGCTTTCATGATGCACGGGCTGCTCCGGCAGGCCGAACGCTTCTGTGCCCAGCACCGCGACGCAGGCGTCCACTACCTCCAGCACGGCTGGGGTAGAGCGATAGCTTTCATCCAGCGACAGGTTGAGAAAATCATGCCCCACTTGGGCCGCGCGGGTGCGAAAGGTGGCATTGGCCTCGCGGAAGGCCTGCGGGCTGGTGCCCTGAAAACCGAAGATCGCCTGCTTGAAATCACCCACCGTGAACAAGGTGCGCAGCCTGTCCCCGCGCGCGCCTTCGCCGGTGAAGAACTCCTCCACCAGCGCGCCAATGATCGTCCATTGCCGGGCATTGGTATCCTGTGCCTCGTCAACGAGGATATGATCGATGCGCGCGTCGAGCTTGTAGCGCACCCATTCCGCGATGCCGGGGGCAGAGAGCAACGCCGCGCCATGGGCGATGAGGTCATCGAAATCGACTGCCCCCCGGCGGCGCTTGGCGGCCTCATAAGCGCGGGCATAGGCGCGGCCCGCATACAGCCCCTGCGCCGCATCCTCCGCATAGGCGGCGCGGGCGCGCAGGGCCAGCAATGCGCCGATGGCATCGCTCATGCGCGTCGCCAGCGCCGCATAATCAGGCTCAGCCTTTTCCTGCCCTTTCTGGATAGCGCGCGGCTCGCCCTTGGCGGTGAGGAAGCATCCCCCAAGCTCCTCCAGCATCGCGGCGCGGCTGGGCGGCGCGCAGCCGAGCCACCGGGCCATGGTGTCGGCGCACGCCAGCCCGGTCTTGGTGCCCCACTCCGCATTGGCGCGGGAGAGGCGATGCAGCGCCCCGACATCGAACGCATCGTCGGCGCATGCAGCGGCGATCGCTTCCTCAATGTCTCCTTGCGGCAGATCAAGCGCCGCGAACAGCCAGCCGCGCAAGTCGTCGGGCAGATCGGCAAACGCATCATGCGCGCGGCCGCAGCATCGGAGATAGGCTTCCGCCCCCGCCTCGCCCAGCCGCAGCGCCAGCGCATGCAACGCCTGCATCAACGCCTGCTCGCCATGCGCCTCGGCATCCAGCACCAGTTCTTCCAGCGCGAGGCGGGCGAGCGCCTGTTGCTCGCTCTCCTCCAGCGCGCGAAAACCGGGCACCAGCCCCGCCTCCAGTGGGAAGGAGGCCAGCAATTGCTGGCAGAAGCTGTGGATCGTCTGGATTGCAAGACCGCCGCCGGTCGCCTCCAGCACCCGCGCGAACAGCCGCCGCGCCCGCTCCCTGATCTCCGGGCCGACATCTTCCCCCAGCGCTTTGAGGTCGAGCGCGAGGTCGGCGTCGCTCATCTGCACCCAAGCGGCGAGGCGCGAATGGATGCGCTCCGCCATCTCGGATGCGCCGGCCTTGGTGAAGGTGAGACACAGGATATTTTCGGGCGTAACCCCGCCAAGCAGCAGGCGGAACACCCGCGCGGTGAGCACATGAGTCTTGCCCGTGCCTGCCGAGGCGGACAGCCATACATGCGCCTGCGGAGCGGCGGCGCGCGCCTGCGCTCCCTTGAGCGGCAGCAGAGGATCAGCGCGCCGGGCCATCGCCATGCTCCTCCTCCGCCTCTTCCCTGCCGCCCGCCCGGCCATACCATTCCTCCAGCCGCATAAGCTGGTCATAATCGCCATAGCTCGGCAATTCGGGGTTCAACTGCGCGGGAAACGGCGCATCGCCGGTCAGCCACTGGTCCGCAGCCTCCAAGAATTTGGCGGCGGCATGGGCGGTCAGCTTTTCGGTCGCGACGATCTTGTCGGACCCGCCCGGCTTCACCGGGATGGCGCGATAGCCGAAGCCCGCCCGCCCCTTGGCGAGCGACCAATATTCGAACGCGGCGGCCTGTGTTCCGGCCTCCCATCCTTCAAAGCCGCCCGCCTCCGCGATCACGCCCAGCAGCCCCAGTTGCAGGGCGAAGCCCGCCTTCACCTGGGTGGCGGTGGGCGGCTTGCCGGTCTTGTAATCGACGATGGCGATGCCGCCGTCCGCAAGCCGGTCCAGCCGGTCCGCCGTGCCACTGAGCGTAATACCGCCCAGCACGACCTCTCCTCTGGTTTCGACCGCGACGATATGCCGCCCGGCAGCGGCGTCCTTCGCCACCTCCGCGCCGATCCAGCGGACAGACTCCATCACGCGCGGTAGCCATAATGCCCGCACGAGCGGATGCGAATCAATGCCGCCGATCGCCTGATGCGCGCGCGCTTCAAGCCTGCCGGGTGCGCATGTATCCTCGCGAAACCACAGCTCCAGCACCCGGTGCACGAAAGTGCCGCGCCACGCCGCGCCGGGATCGGCGTCGATCGGATCGAGCGGCTGGAGCCGCAATATCCGCGCGGCATAGAAGGCATAAGGGTCCGCCGCCAGCCTGTCCGCCTGCGTCACCGCGATGCTGCGCGGACGCAGGGCGAGCGGAGGGCGGGGCGCGGGGCGCTCGGCAGGCTGTGGCGCGCCCGGATCATCGAGCGCATCCGCCCAGCAGAGCGCTTCCCCGGCATGGCGCAGGTTCTCGCCCGCAATCGCCTCAAGCCGCAGCCAGAAGCGCGACGCAATCGCCGGGGCGTTGCCAGAGCGGCGGGAACGGGTAATCACCACCTCGGGCGCGCCCAGCGCAGACGCGAAATCATGCGCGGTCAGCCCGATGCGCTGCTCCAGCCCCGGCAGGCCCAGCTCCTGCCGGATACGAGGGGCGAGCCACGGGTCCGGCGCGGGGAGGCCCGGCCAGGTGCCCTCGTTAAGCCCGGCAAGGATCATCAGGTCCGCCTGCTGCAACCGCGCCTCGAGCAGGCCATAGATGGCAATGCGCGGGTGGCCGCCCTGTGGCGGGCGCACGGCGCATTGTTCGAGTATCCGCTCCAGCAGATCAGGCAGCGCGCGCACCTCGACCATCGCGGGGCCATGCGGCGCGGCGCGCTCCATCTCCGCAAAGCGCTCGGCCAGCGCGCGGCCCTGATAGCCGGCCCACACCTGATCCCCGCTGAGAATACCCGCCAATTCGCGGATCAGCGCCAGCATCGGCCCCGGCGCGCCATCACCAAGGCTGTCGAACGGGGCGAACAGTGCGCCCGCCTGCGCCCACCATTGCGCCACATGCGCGCGCAAGCCTGCCTGCCGGTCATCCTCTCGCGGCGCCAGCATCGCCGCCAGCCCGGCCATGCCCGGTGCCGGCCTCGGCCCGCGCAGCAGCAAATCCAGCCCGCGCACATCCTCCAGCCACTCGACCCGTCCCTCGCCCTTGCGCACCAGCGGATGCTTCAGCACATCGAGCAGCGGCACCGGGGCAAAGCGTTCCGCCGCCAGCCGCGCGAGGGCGAGGACCAAAGTCCCCGGCGGGGTGAGGTTGAGCGCCTGACCGGCACTGTCGTCCGCCACGATGCCCCAGCGCGCCAGATGCGCCGAAACGCGCGTTGCCAGTTCGCGGTCGGGCGTCACCAGCGCGGTGGTGCGCCCCGGCTCCTCCATCGCCTCGCGCAGCAGCAGCGCAATCGCTTGCGCTTCCTGCGCCGGGGTTGCCGCCTCCAGCAGCCGCACCCCATTCAAGGTGCGCTCCTCCGCCTTCAGTCCGCGCCAGGTGCCGGTGTGAACGGGCGGCAGCATCGCGTTAGAGATATTGCGGCTGCGCGCGGCGCGCGCGTCATGCCCCCCGCCCCACCGCCACAGCGTCACCTCGTCGCGCGCCACGCCGATGCGCTCGAGCATGATCTTGAGCAGATATTGCGGATGGCTTTCCTCGGCGCGGGGGCGAAAGCCGGTAACGGGATCTGGCTCGAACGGGCCGATGGCGTCCCATTGCGCGGCGGTCATATGCTGGTCCAGCGCTGAAAACACCACCTGCCCGCCCCGCATATGGGCTACCGTGCGCAGCAGCGCGCAGATTGCCGTGGCCGCTGTGGCAATGCCTGCCGCGATGACGAAACCTGCGGGTGGCGCCTCGCGCCAGCGCCTTGCCGCATGATCGAGCAGGCAGTTGCGCCGCTCGGCAAGGTCGATCATCCCCAGCCGCGCCAGCTCGGCGGGCCACCGACCGAGCAAAATCTCCAGCAGCCGCAAAGACGCATTCCAGTGGCCTGACAGCGCATCCGTCAGATCAAGCATAGCCAGACGAGCCGGAGCGACACGCGCCACATGCAACTGATCTATCGTCGCGCCCAGCGCCTGCCCCAGCCGCATCGCCTCGCCGGCGTCGACCGGCTGGCCATGCTCGGCCCGCACCTGCTGCACCAGACGGGCGAGGATCATCTGCCGGTCCATCGTGGGAATGGCGGGCGGGATGTCTGCCCCCGCGCCGATCGGATCGAGCGCACTGCCCAGCCGCTCGCCCAGTTCCTCGTCGCCGATCGGCACCAGCCGCGGCATCAGCAGCCCACCGCCGGACGCGCGGACGAACGCCTCGCTCAGCGCCCGCACCGCGCGGTTGCTGGGGAGCAGCACGATGCCTCGCGCCATCGCCAGCACATCCTTGCCATGCCGCGCGATGATCCCGCTGGCGAGCGCGTCGGCAAAAGCCCGGTGCGCCGGAATGGTATAGACAGCGGGCTTTTTGGCCTCAGCCATGCCCCAGTGCCGCCTCGACCACGGGGATCGCCTGCGGCGTGCCGACATCGAACCACAGGCCGGGGTGCGACGCGCCATAAAGCCTTCCTGCCGCCATTGCGCGGTCCCAGAAAACATTGGTCGAAAACACTTGGGCGGGAGGATCGGCCAGCACGCGGGGAGAGAGTATCTGCACCCCGGTATAGACGAACGGCGCGACATGGCCCGGCTTGCGGCGGGCAAGGCGCCCATCCGCCGCCATATGAAAATCGCCGGGGCCAGCATGGCAGGTGGCGCGGGCGTGCGGGATCATCAGCAGCAACGCGTCCATCTTGGCGTCGTCCCACAGCTCGGCGAGCATCAGGATCGAGTCGCGCGGGCCATCGACCCACAGATTGTCGCTATTGGCGCACAGAAACGGCACATCGCCCAGCAAGGGCGCCGCCTTCATCAGCCCGCCGCCGGTTTCCAGCAGCCGCTCCCGCTCATCCGAGATCACATACTCGGCGGGCGAACGCCGGGCCTTCAAGTGCGCGATGATGCTGTCCGGCAGATAATGGACATTGACGATGATGCGGCCGATCCCCGCTGCCTCGATCCGCTCCAGCGCATGGTCGATCAGCGCCTTGCCGGCCACGCGCACCAGCGGCTTGGGCCGGGTCGCGGTCAACGGGCGCATGCGCTTACCCAGCCCCGCCGCCATCAGCATCGCGGTCGTGAGGCAGGTGCTCATGCGGCAGCCTGTTCCTCTGGCGAGCGGGCGCGGACCTCCGCCGGGATGTTGCGCGCGAACCACTCCGCCACAGGGGCCAGCGCCGGGTGGGCGAGATCGCGCTCCAGCAAGGCCCACATGCGCGGCAGGAAACCGAGGTAGCGCGGCTTGCCGTCGCGCTGCCACAGGCGGGTAAAAATGCCGATGATCTTGGCGTTGCGTTGCGCACCCAGCACCGCATAGGCGGCGTCGAACCCCGCCCCCGGTTGCGCCAGTGCCTTGTAATGCCCAAGCATCGCGGCTTCGAGGTCTGGCGACACATCGCGCCGCGCATCCTGAAGCAGCGAGACGAGATCATAGGCCGGGTGGCCGACCAGCGCGTCCTGAAAATCGAGCAGGCCAAGATCGTGACTCTGCGGCTGACCGGAGATCAGCATGATATTCTCGGCATGATAATCGCGCAACACCGTAACACGCGGCGCATTATCCTCCTCCGCCAGCGGCAACACCGCGTCCCACGCGGCGCGATAGCCGGGCATATCGACCCTAAGGCCCATCGCCGGGCAATACCATTCCGTCAGCAGATCCAGCTCGCGGTTGTAGGCGACGCGGTCATAGGGCGGCGCATCGGCGGAGGGCAGCGCATGCAGATCCGCCAGCAGGGCAACGGCGCGGGCATAAATCGCCTGCTCGTCCGCCGGATGCTCATCCAGCCAGTCTCGCACCCGCGCATCGCCAAAATCTTCCAGCAGCACGAGGCCCTGAGCGAGATCCTGCCCATAAATCATGGGCGCGGCCAGTTTGTTTTCAGAAAGATAGCGCGCAATCTTGAGGAACGGCCTTGGGTCCTCGTGCGGCGGGGGGGCGTCCATCAGCACCGCGCGGCGCGCGCCATCCGCTACGCGGAAATAGCGGCGGAACGAGGCATCGCCCGCCAGCGGAGCAATCTGTGCCCCGTCCCACCCTATCGAGCTGAGAAAGGCCGGTGCGGCATTGGGTGGAATCATGGAAAGGGCCATCGCTCCTTCCAAGACGGCGGCAGGGATGCTGTCAAGCGCCGCGCACCGTCGTCGAGGATTTCGATGGAGAGGTGCAGCGCATCCCGCCACATCCGGTTGCCCATCCGCTCCGGCCATTCGATCAGCAGCGCGCCATCCGCCAGATACTCATCCAGCCCCAGCTCCTCCGTCTCCGCCGGATCATCGAGCCGATAAAGATCAACATGCGCGACCGCCAGGCTCACCTCTGGCGGAGCATAAGGCTGGACGATCGCGAAGGTCGGGCTGGGCGCCTCTTCCTCAAGCCCGAGCGCCGCAAGCAGACCGCGCGCCAGCGTCGTCTTGCCCGCGCCAAGGCCGCCGGACAGCGCGATCACATCGCCCGCCCGCAGCACCCGCGCCAGCGCCGCGCCCAGCCCAAGCATCGCCTCTTCTCCGCGCGCGATCACCTCGGTCATGTCAGGCCGGTTTGCCCGGCCGGGGCAGCTCGCCGCGCGGCAGGTCCATCGTGAACACCGTGCCTTCGCCCGGCTCCGAGATTAGGGACAAGGTGCCGCCATGCGCTTCCACCAGTTGCCGGGCGAGCGGCAGACCCAGCCCCTGCGCATCGCCGCGCTCCGCATCGTTCATACGGCTGAAACGGTCGAATGCGCGCGCCTGCGTCTTGGCATCCATGCCGGGGCCGTTGTCAGACACGATCAACCGCGCGCCGCCTACCTGCCCGTCGGAATGGAGCGATATGCGCCCCCCCTCGGGCACGACCCGGATCGCGTTTTCCATCAGCTTGTCAAGCGCCTGCGCCAGCCTCTTCTCATCGGCCATGACCCGTCCGGTCGAGGGTTTGATATCTACCACCAGCTCGATCTTCTTGGCGGCGGCGGGCGCGGCCCAGCGATCACGGCAGGCGGCGATGAAGCCGGCAAGGTCTACCGGCGCGGATTCCAGGGGCAAGGTGCCCGCCTCGCCCTGCGTCAGGTCCAGCACCGTGTCGATGAGGCCGGAGAGCTTCGCCGAAGAATCGAGAATGGCGGCGACATAGTCCTTGGCGGTCTGCGGCAGTTCGCCTGCATAGCCGGCGTTCATCATCTCCGCAAAGCCGCCGATCGAGGTGAGTGGCGTCCGCAGGTCATAGCTCATATTGGCGAGGAACGCGGTTTTAACCTTATCCGCCTCGGCCAGCGCCTCATTCTGCTCGCGCAGCACATGCTCGATCCGTCTGCTGTCGGTCACGTCGAGCATCGTGATCAGCGCATTGCCATCGGGCAGTGGAATCGCCGCAAAATCGAATGTCCGCCCGTCCGCAAAGCCGATGCGGCCATTGCGCTGCTTGCGGTCGACGGTGCAGGAGCGCATCAGCTCGCGCACCAGGCTCGCCTGCGGCGGCCGGGCCAGCCGATGCGACATCGAGGTCATGAAGTCGTCGATCCGCGGATGGGCGGCGAGCGCCTCCTCCTCCACGCCCCAGATCGTGCGAAAACGGTTGTTCCACAAGTGCAGGCGGCCATCCGCCGCAAACACGCCGATTCCCTCGAACAGGCTGTCGAACGTGGCGGTGCGCACCCGCAGCAGGGTGTCCCGCGCGCTGGAGAGCTGGACCTGCTCGGTCCGGTCCTCGAACACCAGCAACAGGCCGCCATCGGGCATGGGCTGGGCAAAAACCCGCAAGTGTGTGCCATCCGCCAGTAACCAGTTCTCCTCGCTCGCCTCCTGCGCGGTGAACCAACCCCGCCGCTCCGATCTCCACGCCGGAAAATCCCGATGCTCGGGGATGCGCCCGCCCTCGCGCATCTGATCCAGCACCCGCTCGAATTCCGGGCGATCAACCAGATGCTCCGGGTGCAGCGCAAACAGGCTGACGAACGCCTGATTCCAGAAAATCAGCGACTTGTCCGGCCCGAACTGCGCCACTGCCGCCGTCAGCCGATCCAGCATATCGCGCTGCGAGGCAACGGTGCGGGCCTGCTCGGTGCGCGCGCTCTCATAATCCTGCCGGTCGATGGCGTAGCCCGCCACCCCGGCGCGGCCCATCGGCACCTCGACCACCTGCATCATCCGCCGCTCGCCCCCCAGGGTCGCGGGCACGACACGGGTCAGCACCTCGCCCTTGTCCATGGCGATGCGGGCGGCGTCCAGCGGGGGCAGGCCATCGATCGTCTCGAACAGTTCGATCTGGTGTTCGATCACTTCGGCGGCGCTCCGCGCTTCCACCGCGCGGACATAGGCGCTGTTGACGAGGCCGAGGCGCAGTTCGTCATTGCGATGCCACATCGGCAGCGGCGCGGCTTCTATCAGGCCTGACAACGCCTCCAGCGCATCGTGCAGCAGCGTGCCTTCGGTTTCGAGCATGGCGATGCGCGCCTGGCTCTCGGTCGCATCGAACAGCCACAGGATCGCCGCGCCGGGGTTGGCAAGGTCCGGGCCGCAGAGCGCGCCCTTCACCAGCAAGCTGCGGCTCGATCCGCGCACGGTGATGGCGCGGGAGAAACTTTTTGCGCCTCTTTGGGCCGAAAGAATGTCGGCTCCGAGGCCTGACCTGTCCTCCGTCGCGAGGCATCCGTCCTCCGCCAGCAGCTCCGACAGATAATGGGGCAGCGCCGCCAGCCCGAACCATCCGGCGAGCCGCGCGGGCGCCTCGATCCTGCCATCGGCACGGATCAGCATCGGCACGGCGGGGGCGGATTGCAGCAGCGCCGCCAGCCTGTCCGCCTGCTCCCGCTGGTGCTGGCCACGCTGCCTGAGTTTCAGCCCGGTCATGACCGCATACAGGGCGGCGGCGAGCCACAGCGCCATCACCGCGCCCGCCAATACTATTACCGTCGCCGAAAGCTGCACCATGCTGAGCGGACTAGCGCAAATGGGTTCGCGCGCAAAGGTGCAGCTTCAACCCGGTGTGAAAAAGGGGCGAGTGCAGCACCCGCCCCGTGTTTTGGGCCTGATCCGCAGCGCTGGCGTACGGATAGACTTTGCCAGCCCGCGCCCCTCCCACGCCTCCCATGAGGAGCGGGAAAGGGCCGGCGCCGCGCAATCAGTATCTGTAGTGATCCGCCTTGAACGGGCCGGTTTGCGGCACACCGATATACGCAGCCTGCTTCGGGCTGAGCGTAGTGAGCTTCACCCCCAGCTTTTCGAGATGCAGCGCCGCGACCTTCTCGTCCAGATGCTTGGGCAGCACATAGACCTCGTTGTCATACTGGTCCGCCTTGGTGAACAGCTCGATCTGCGCCAGCGTCTGGTTGGTGAAGCTCGATGACATCACGAAGCTGGGATGGCCGGTGGCGCAACCCAGGTTCACGAGGCGGCCCTTGGCGAGGATGATGATCTGCTTGCCATCCGGGAATTCCACCAGATCGGTGCCGGGCTTCACCTCGGTCCATTTATAGTTGTCGAGGGCGGCGATCTGGATCTCGCTGTCGAAATGGCCGATGTTGCAGACGATGCTCATCGGCTTCATCGCCTTCATATGCTCGGCGGTGATCACATCCTCGTTGCCGGTGGCGGTGACGAAGATGTCGCAGCGCGTGACCGCCTCTTCCATCGTCACGACCTCATAGCCCTCCATCGCCGCCTGGAGCGCGCAGATGGGATCGACTTCCGTCACGACCACCCGTGCGCCGCCTTGACGCAGCGAGGCGGCGGACCCCTTGCCGACATCGCCAAAGCCCGCGACGCACGCGACCTTGCCGGCCAGCATCACGTCGGTCGCGCGGCGGATCGCGTCGACCAGGCTCTCCTTGCAGCCATAGAGATTGTCGAACTTGCTCTTGGTCACGCTGTCATTGACGTTGATCGCCGGGAACGGCAGCTTGCTCTCCTTGGCGATCTGATAGAGCCGGTGCACACCCGTCGTCGTCTCTTCGGATACGCCCTTGATGGCCTTGACCGTCTCGGTGAGATAGCCCGGCCTCGCTTTCAGGAATGCGTTCAGCGCACGGACGAACTCCTGCTCCTCGGCATTGCCCGGCTCGAACAGCGGCTCACCCGCCTCCACGCGCGCGCCCCACAGGGCGAACATGGTGGCGTCGCCGCCATCGTCGAGGATCATGTTGCAGGTGGCATCGCCCCAATCGAAGATGCGGCCGACATAGTCCCAGTAATCGGCGAGGCTTTCGCCCTTCACCGCGAATACCGGGATGCCCCGCGCCGCGATCGCCGCTGCTGCGTGGTCCTGCGTCGAGAAGATGTTGCACGTTGCCCAGCGCACCTCGGCGCCCAGCGCCACCAGCGTCTCGATCAACACCGCCGTCTGGATCGTCATGTGCAGCGAGCCGGTGATGCGCGCGCCCTTCAAGGGCTGGCTCGCGCCGAACTCCTGCCGCAGCGCCATCAGGCCGGGCATTTCCGTCTCGGCAATCGCGATTTCGGCACGGCCAAAACCGGCGAGGCCAAGGTCAGCGATCACATAATCTTTTTCAAGCGCGGCGGTGGACACGGATATTCTCCCTGAAATGCATCATTATGCACGATCCCTCACAGGGAACGGCGGCAGATTGCCCCTTAGCAACCGCCGCCCCGCCTATCAAGGCAATATAAAGGTTTCTTTAACTAGCTTGCCCGAAACAGCCCCTAAGGGTCCGTTTTTGAAATTCGCTTTTCCTGGCGAGCTTCATCCAGGCGAGCTTCAGAGGCCGCACCAGCCCGCTCCCCCGCCCGACCACCCAAAACAGCGTAAAATATTTGGGTGGTCGGGCGGGGGAGCGGGCTGGCACCGCTTTCCAAACAGCCCCTAAGGGCCGGGCTTGCGTTTATTTCGTTTCGGTCATCGCCACATTCATGGAACAGAGCGCCACCGGCACCGGGGGCTTGGAGCCGATGGCGTTCGCCAGCACCACCAGCGTATCGCGCGCGGCCGGCGCGTCGGCTGCGGTGCGCGCCAGCGCTGCGAAATCCTCACACGACATGCCCGTCATGCCATTGCCATAGCTGTTGGCGATCTTGGTCATGAAGTCGTCATAGGCTCCCAGCGCCTTTGCCTTACCCACGCTTTGCGCGAAGGCGGATTGCATATCTCCGTTCGCAGCGACGAGTATCGCGCGCTTGTCCACCACGAAGCGGTTATAATCCGTGCTGAAATCGACATTCTTCATGCGGCAGCGGAGCGTCGCCACCATCAGCATGGTATCGAGATCGCGCAGTTGCGCTGCCTGATAGGCGTTGTCGCTCCAGCACCCGGCCGCATGCGCTTCTCCCGCGATCATCGCAAGGCCAGCCGCCAGCACTCCCATCAAAGACTTCATGATTTTCCCCGTTTCCGCGTGACGTATCGCACACTGTCGTATCGGTATTACTACCGATTAACGGAACTCAGTAAACGGGATTTTAATCCGAGAGCAACGGCTTGCCGCATTTGCCGAAAATCGCGAAAATCGGCCTCGGTTGCGGCCCGTCAAGCCTGCCCGGTGGTGCCGCTCAACAGCCTGCTGTCGACCCCGCACGCGGCGTAACTATGATCCCAGCGCTGGCCGGGCGCGAGCCGGACAAGATCGGCAGGAATAGCGCCACCCAGAAACCAGCCATGCTGGTGCATCTCGTGTTCGAGCTGGCCTGCGCCCCAGCCGGAATAGCCCAGCGCGACAATATAGTGCGCCGGCCCCTGCCCTTGCGCAATGGCTTTTAATATGTCCATCGAGCCGGAAAGCCGCCAGTCCTCATTGACGAGCAGGCTATCCTGCCCGCCCCAGTCCGGCCCATGCAGCACGAAGCCGCGCTGCGCCTCCACCGGCCCGCCGCGCATCACCGGCACATGCCCCAGATGCGGGGCATCGATGCTGAAGCCCGCCAGGAGCTGCGCGAGGCTCAGCGCCTCGACCGCATGGCCAACGTCGATACCCATGGCGCCATGTTCGTCATGCACACACAGCGCGATCGCCGCCCGGCTGAAATTGGGATCGACCATCCCCGGCATGGCGAGCAGCATCCGCCCTCCGTAAAAGCGGGGGCTGGGCGCGCGGTCGTCATCCTGATCGCTGGACATGGGCATATTCTAGAACTGTGCCGCCGGTGGTCGCAACCCCTTTGCGATCAGTGCAAAAATCCGTCCGGCGCATCGATGCCCGCTTGACTTGGCGCGATTACCCCCCACTTGAACGGGCGATAACAACGCAAGACGAGGAGTTTCCCCCATGACTATTGCCAAAGGCGACAAGATCCCCGCCACCACCTTCACCAAGATGACCGAAAACGGCCCGGAGCCGGTGGACAGCGAAGTCTTCTTCGCGGGCCGCAAGGTCGCCATTTTCTCCGTCCCCGGCGCATTTACGCCGACCTGCTCGGCCAAGCACCTTCCCGGCTTTGTCGAAAAGGCCACTGAGCTGAAAGCCAAGGGCGTCGACGAGATTGCCTGCACTGCGGTGAATGACGTGTTCGTAATGGGCGCATGGGGCAAGTCCGCCAGTGCCGATGGCAATGTCACCATGCTGGCGGATGGCAATGGCGCGTTCGCCAAGGCGGTTGGCCTCGAAATGGACGGCAGCAAGTTCGGCATGGGTACCCGCGGCCAGCGTTTTTCGATGATCATCAACGACGGCGTGGTCGAGGAGCTGAATGTCGAAGCGCCGGGCGAATTCAACGTCTCCAGCGCCGAGTATATGCTGGGCCAGCTCTGATTTAGGAACCGCGCCGAGCCTCCGCTGGGCGGATCACAGTAAAAGATAATCGCGTATCGCCTGCCCCAGCTCGGGGCGGGCGATGCAGCTCATATGGGTGCCGGGAACCGCGTTGTAGCGCCCTTGCGCCAGTTGTCGCGCCAGCGCAGGCGCGCTGCCATTGTCCTGATCTTCCTCGCCGCAGATTAAGCCGATCGGCATATCCGCCGCCACCAGCGCCCCAAGATCCACATCCACGCCCGCGCACAGCAGCAAGCGCGCGGCTGGCGCGTCGATCTTCATCGTTTTCATGAACATCACCGCCATGAAATGCGGATCGTCGCGCTGCACAGTGTCGCGGTGGTCGATGGCATCGAGAAAGAACTGGCGCCGCCCCTCCCATCCGGACAACCCCTCAAGCCCCATACCAGCGAGAATCGCGCGGCGCGGCCGCAGCCCTTCGGCCAGCAGCGCGGCGCATGTGCGTGCGCCGAGCGAAAAGCCGCCCAGGTCGAAATCCTCCAGACCCAGCGCCGCGATCAGCGCCCGCGCATCGCGCACCAGCACATTGTGCGGATAGGCCTGCGCATCATGCGGCGCAGCGCTTTGCCCATGCGCGCGCAGATCCGGCATAATGACCCGAAAGCCCGCCTCCGCGAGGCAGGCGGCATGGCCATATTTGATCCAGTTGACCTCCGCACTGGAGAACAGGCCATGCAGCAACAGCACCGGCCGCGCGTCCTCATCCCCCACTTCATGCACGGCAAGGGCCGCGCCATCGAACCCGGGCAGGATGGTGGTGCGCGCGGGTGAGCGGCTCACCCTCAGCCCTTTTTGAGGTGCCGCCGCCCCAGCAGCTCCGCGATCTGCACGGCGTTCAGCGCCGCGCCCTTGCGCAGGTTATCGGATACGCACCACAGCACCAGGCCGCTGTCCACGGTCGGGTCCTCACGCACGCGAGAGACGAAGGTGGCATAATCGCCGACGCATTCCACCGGGGTGACATATCCACCGTCCTCACGCTTGTCGATCAGCATCACGCCGGGCGCCTCGCGCAGGATGGACTGCGCCTTTTTGGCGGAAATCTCGTCCTCGAACTCGATGTTGATCGCTTCCGAGTGGCCAACAAACACCGGCACCCGCACGCAGGTGGCCGTCACCTTGATCTTGGGATCGAGGATCTTCTTCGTTTCCACCACCATCTTCCACTCTTCCTTGGTGTAGCCATCATCAAGGAACACGTCGATGTGCGGGATCACGTTGAACGCGATCTGCTTGGTGAACTTCTTTACCTCGGCAGGGTCGCCGACGAAGATGTTGCGCGATTGCTCGAACAGCTCGTCCATGCCCGCCTTGCCAGCGCCGGAGACGGACTGATAGGTCGACACGACGACGCGCTTGATCCTGGCGGCGTCATGCAGGGGCTTGAGCACCACCACCATCTGCGCGGTCGAGCAGTTGGGGTTGGCGATAATGTTCTTGCGCGTGTAGCCGTCGATCGCCTCCGGGTTCACCTCCGGCACGATCAGCGGCACGTCCGGGTCCATGCGATAGAGCGAGCTGTTGTCGATCACGACACAGCCCGCCGCCGCCGCCCGGGGGGCATGGTCCTTGGTGGGGCCGGAGCCTGCGGCAAACAGCGCCATGTCCCAGCCGGTGAAGTCGAAATGCTCGATATTCTGGCATTTCAGCTTGCGGCCCGTCTCGCCATATTCGATTTCCATGCCGGTAGAGCGCGGAGACGCGACCGCCGCGATCTCGTCAGCCGGAAACTCCCGCTCGGCGAGGATGTTGAGCATTTCGCGGCCGACATTTCCGGTGGCCCCGACGACAACGACACGATACCCCAATTTCAAACTCCATTTCGGTCAGGATTGACGCTCAAGCGCGCGCCCATAGCCTATCGCGCCCGCGAAAGCAAAGGGGCAATCAGGGCGCAGGGGCCACGCCCGCCTTCCCGAGAAACTGCTCGATCGTCCGCCATTCGTGAACATTGACGCCTTCGCCCGCAAAGCGGTGCGTCTGGCCGGGGTAGAGCATCAGTTCGAACGGCCGCGCGGCCTCCTGCATCGCGCTCATGAAGGCGGTGGAATGCTCCAGCACCACATTGTCGTCCGCCATGCCATGCATCAGCAACAGTGGGTCGCTGATCTTGCCCGCCTCCGCCAGCGCGTTGGACGCGGGATAGGCGCTGCGCTTGGCGTTCGGGTCGCCAAGATAACGCTCGGTATAATGGGTGTCATACAGCTCCCATTTCGTGACCGGCGCGCCCGCTATCCCCGCCGCGAACACGCCCGGCGCTTTTTGCAGCAGCTTCAGCGTCATATAGCCGCCATAGGACCAGCCATAGGTGGCAATCCTGGCGGGGTCGACGAAGGGCTGCTGTTTCAGCCACTCGACCCCGGCGAGCTGATCCTCGATCTCCACCCCGCCCATGGCGCGATAGATCTGGTCCTCGAACGCCTTGCCCCGATCCGGCGTGCCGCGATTGTCGATAGCGAACACGATCCAGCCGCGCCGCGCCATATATTGCTGCAATGCGCCGCCCCAGCTCTTTGTCACCTGCCGCCCCCCGCCCGGCCCGCTATAGTGGATCATGAACACAGGGTAGCGCTTGCCCGGCTCCAGCGCGGGCGTGAGCAGCTTATAATAAAGGTCGCTGCCGTCCTTCGCCCGGATAGTGCCGAAACGCGTAGCCACCTGCGCCGCGCGATAGGGCGCATAAGGATGCGCGCCGTCTATCGCGTTTTCCGACAGCCAGCGCAGGCGCTTGCCTTCCCGGTCCGCGAGATAAAGCTGCACCGGCTGATCGGGGCTGGAGCGGCTGACGATGATCCTGCCCGCCGCGCCATCCATCACCCCGGCGTTCCACCAGCCCGGCTCGGTCAGCAGCTTCGCCTCGCCTCCATTGCCTGATTTGCCGGAGAGCGGGGCGCTGTAGATGTGCTGCTCCAGCGGCGTTTCGCGGTTGCCGGTGAACCACACCAGCCCGCGCTTTTCATCGAGGCCGATGACATCGCGCACCTGCCACGGCCCGCTGGTGAGCGCGGTCCACTGGCTGCCGTTGATCCGATAGAGATGCCCATGGCCCGATTTCTGGGACCACCACAAAAAGCTGCCATCGGCCAACGCACGAAAAGCATTGTGGAGGTTGAGCCAGGTTTTCGAGCTTTCACTGAGGATCAGCCGCGATGCGCCCGTTGCCGGGTCGACCCTCAGCAGATCGAGCCGCTTCTGGTCCCGGCTCTGCCGCTGGACATAGAGCGTCTTGCCGTCTTTCGCCCAATCGACACGGGCGAGATAGATGTCCTTGTCGTCACCCAGATCGACCTTGATCTGCCGCTCGCCCAGCGGGTCCAGCACATACAGCGCCACCATGGCATTGGGGGTGCCCGCGGCGGGATAGCGCTGGGGGTAGATCCTGGTCCCTTCCGCGCCGATCGCCGCGCGGTTGACGATACCGACGCCGCTCTCGTCCACCCGCGCCACCGCGATGTGGGCGTCATCGGGCGACCACCAGTAACCCGCCTGCCGGTCCATCTCCTCCTGCGCGACAAACTCCGCCACGCCCCAGCTTACCGTCTCGCTGGCGCCCGAGGTGAGCGCCTTTTCCGCGCGCGTCGCGATGTCGAGCACCACCAGATTGCCTTCGCGCACGAACGAGAGGTAGCGCCCCTTGGGGCTGACCGCCGGGTTGAGCGCGCCCGCCGCACCGAGACGCACGGCCTCCCCCTCCAGCGCGGCGAGAAACAGGTCGCCATCGAGCGGCACCAAGAGGCGCTTGCCATCGGGCGACCAGTCATAGGAGACGATGCCGCGCGTGCCACCGATGCGCGCGCGCTCCCGCTGCATCTTTTCGGCTTCGGAAAGCGCCGCACCACTGCCGAGTTTCAGCGAATCGACCAGCATCCGCTCCTTGCCGCTGGTCGTGTCTATCGCCCACAAATCATAGCGATCCCGGTCATTGGCCCGGTTTCTGAGCAGCGTGACGAGCTTGCCGTCGGGCGAGAGCTTGAGCGCGCGCGGCTGGCTGCCCGCAAGGTCGGGGCTGGCGAATATCCGCTCCAGCGTAAGCGGTTTGGGCGCGGGCATGGCCAGAGGAGCGGCCTGCGGCGCGGTCTGCGCCGCGGCGGGCTTTTTCCCGCGCGCGGCAAGCGGTGGTGTCATCAGCATGGCTCCGGCAAGGGAGAGAAGGAAAGCGGCGCGAAACATCGTGGGCCTCACAATTGGATTGATGAAACCTAGCCGACATACCGCCCCTGACAAGCGACAAAACGATCCTCGTCCCTCTATTGGTCGCTGATTGACCAATCGCCCCGCATCCGCCACATCTCGCATCGCACCATTTATAGGAAAACATATGTCAGTCGGCCTCATAGCCCTGCTCGATGATATCGCCGCGATGGCGAAGCTCGCCGCGTCCTCGCTCGACGACGTGACCGCCGCCGCCGCCAAAGCCAGCGCCAAGGCGGCAGGCGTGGTGATCGACGATGCCGCCGTCACCCCGCGCTATGTCACCGGCCTGACGCCGGACCGGGAGCTGCCGATCGTCTATCGCATCGCGCTGGGTTCGCTGCGCAACAAGCTGCTGTTCCTGCTGCCCGCCGCGCTGGTGCTGAGCGCGCTCGCGCCCTGGGCGCTTACCCCGCTGCTGATGCTGGGTGGGGCGTATCTCTGCTTCGAGGGAGCGGAAAAGCTGATCGAGAAATGGCTGCCGCACGAGGCGCACGCGGCCGAGGCGCTGGTGCAACCGCAAGACCCCGCGCATATCGAGCAGGCGACGATCAAGGGCGCGATCCGCACCGATTTCATCCTTTCGGCAGAGATCATGGCGATTGCGCTCGCCAGCGTCGCTGATACGCCGCTGTGGGAGCAGGGCGTAATTCTCGTGATCGTCAGCCTGCTGATCACCGCCGTGGTCTATGGCGCGGTGGCGCTGATCGTGAAGCTCGACGACATCGGCCTGCACCTGTGCCGGCGCGATGACATGACGCGGAGCATCGGCGCGCTGCTGGTCAACGCCATGCCGCCGCTGCTCGCCGGGCTGACGGTGGTGGGCACGGCGGCAATGCTGTGGGTCGGCGGCGGGATCGTGGTGCACGGGCTGGAGACGCTGGGCCTTCCCTTCCCCGGCCACGAGGTAGCGCATCTGGCGGAGCAGGCCGGGGCGATGGGCGGAGCGTTAGGGAGCGTGCTGAGCTGGCTCACCGGCGCGGCGCTGGCGGCGCTGAGTGGCCTGGTGCTGGGCGGCGTGATCGTGCTGGGCTTAAGCGGGGTGGCGAAGCTGCGGGGGTGAAGCCTCAGGCGGCGGGATGCGGCGCGGGACCTGTCACGCGGAAGGCGGGGACGAGGAACCTTGGACTGTGCTGTATCAGAGGGGGTGGGCTGTGGGACAGGGGGTTTTTTGGTGAGCGCGGAGTTTGGAGGTTATTGCAACTGTCACCGTAATTCTTATGCAAGCATTAACGCAGCTTTTCCGCGTAGGCTCGCCATTCGTCTGTCAAAGTTACTTTTACGAATGTCGGCGGCAAGCGCGCCTCTTTTGCAATCTGATCTAGGCTAATTTTCCCTGCTTTATACAATGGACGAATTTCATCTAGCGCTGCCATAGGCATTAAAACGCACAGAGCGTTTAAGAAAGTTAGGTGATCGACTTGGGCAGGAAGCCCTATTTCGCGCTCTGCGGCTTCCAGCAAAAGGTCGTCTATTAGCTGCGCAACGGAATCTTTCGTAGGCGATGTTGCTTCAAATGGGTCCAAGGCGTGAAGCATTTCTTTTGCCTGCACTAATCTCTGCGCCCCCTCGCTAGCGTTCAACGAGTATCCGATCCGAACGATCAGCGGACGCTCCTGATAAGGTGGAGCAAGATCATAATATTTATGGAACAACCCCATAAGCGCGTTTTTCGTGTGGCATCCATAGCGCTCTATTCGCGTCACGGCTCCTTTCCCAAGAACAAATGCCTGGATATCACTCAACTTCACGGGGAGGAGCGTTTGTTTAGCGAAATGGGTATAAATAGAGGTCATCTGGAGAGGCTTACAATGCCTCTCCAGTTTTTTCAAATGCTAGCAATGAATTCTTTAACGTCGCGTTGTGCAAACGTTTCTGTGAAGGTAGTATCACCTTCAGAATTATCCATCTGCTCTAGCATTTCAGCAGCATCTTCACATAGCTGTTCCGCCGTAAGATCCATACCGCCCATTACAAAAAACTTGATATCGGCGTGTTCTCTTTGGGGGTTGTCAAAGAGAGCCGCCATTAGACGGTCTTGGCTTGTCATGTCAGCACTCCTTCCTTTTTTCCACCTTGCCTTAGCTCCAGCTTTAGCAATTTGAGATCGCTCGCCGTTTGATAAGTGCTTGGCACGAGCCTTGCCACCTGCACTCCCTCGTATAGATTTAGAAGTTGCATAATCAACTTCCTCATCAATCTCACCCGTAGCAACCTTGGCCACCGTTACCGCATTGGAAACGACATTGGCGGGTCGCTTATGTCCTTGCGGACCTTTGGGCATTACACTCACTCCTTATCGTTCACAGGCGTTAAGAAACTGTGGATAAGTTCTCAAAACGTTCTTCTAAACGACTCTCTTATATTCTACATAGACTTGCATTGCGATGAACCGCAACGGCGATGCGATGAGCCGAGGCTTAAATCGCACGAATCATTATTGACAATAATCTAAATCGCTGTATGGGGCTGCGCCCCTTACGAACAGTTGACTGTGTTGTCAACACCGTTTGCATTCGGATGTTCCATTTTTCCGTACTCATTTGAAACGCCCGAATCTAGCCTTCGGAATTGAGGCGTCCCAAATTCGATTGTCTATTCCATCAAAATTCGAACTGAGACACTAGCGTAATTCGAAGGTCTACGGTGACAGGTGCGTAACCCCTTGAATACAGCCTGCTCATGGTGCCCCTCTTCAGTTCACAACCCTACCCCTGCAATCTTAGCCCAATACGCACCGGCTTGCTAAGCCGTACTCCCCCCATCTACCGTCATCACCGTGCCCGTAACCCGCGCGGCGGCGTCTGAGAGCAGATAGAGCACGGCGCCGGCCACCTGCTCCGATGTCGGCAGGCCCAATGGCGCGCGGCGGCGGATGGAGGCGAGCTGATCGTCGCCAAAGCCTTCCGTCATCTCCGTCTCCAGAAAGCCCGGCGCGACGCAGTTCACGGTCACGCCATATTTCCCCGCCTCGCGCGAGAGGGCGCGGCTGAACCCCTCCAGCCCCGCCTTGCTCGCGGCATAGACCGACATGGCGTGAAAGCCGCTCTGCGCCGAGATCGAGCTGATGTTGACGATCCGCCCCTCTTTGCGCGCCAGCATGGACCGCATCAGATATTTGGTCAGCGTCATCGGCCCGAGCAGGTTGGTGGCGATCACCTTTTCCATGTCCGCCTGATGCATGGTGGCGAGCACGCCCGCCGCGCCGATGCCCGCATTGTTGACGAGGCCATAGATCGGGCCATATGCCTTGGAAATATGGCGGGCGATGTCAGACAGCGCCTGCAATTCCGTCATGTCGGCCTGCACATAGGCGGTCTGGCCGGGATGCGCCGCCTCCAGCGCGGTGAACGCCGGGCTGTCGCCCCGCCCCAGGCCGATTACGCCATAGCCCGCCTCCAGCAGGGCTTTGCTGAGCGCAAGGCCCAGCCCGCGAGAAACACCCGTAACCACAATCTTCTTCATGGCTTGATCGCCCGCTCCGTCTTGCCCGCGCTGCTCACCGGAATTTCCTGCACGATACGGATCGTCGCCGGGCGCGCGGGTGGCGGCAGACGGCCCTTGCACCACAAGGCAATCTCCTGCCGCAAGGTGGCGGGATCGATATCGACCTCCGCGCGCGGCACGACCGATAGCGTCAACAGATTACCCATCATCGCGCTGGGTTTGGCGGTGATGCGGCACTGCGCAACGGCGGGGTGGGCGTGGACGATTTCCTCCACCGCCTCGACCTGCACCTTGATGCCGCCGACATTGAGCGTCGTATCCTCCCTGCCGATGAACCGCGCCCGCCCGCTTTCGATCGCCACCCGGTCGCCGGTGCGGATATACCCGGCGGCATCGCGCACGATATGCGGCGCATCGCCCTGCTCCCCGCCCGGCGGACGCAACCACAGCATGCCATCCCGCACGGAGAGGCGCGCGCCATCCACATGCGCGTGCTCCTCCAGCCACGCGGCGGGAAAGCCCGCCTTGCCATCGCGCACGGCAAAGCCGGTGCCCGCCTCGGTCGAGGCATAGATATGGGTGATCCGCGCGGTGGGAAAGCGCGCCCGCAATGCGCCCAGCACCGTGTCGTCGACAATCTCTCCACCCAGCGTGATCTGCCTGAGCGGGAGGCGCGCCACGGCGGGCGCCATCAGCAGCCGCCGCCACAGCGAGGGCGTCGCTGAAATATGGGTGCAGCCTTGCGCCGCCAGCCACTCGACCGTCTCGCCGGTCGTCATGCCGGGACGCGGGGCCAGCAGGGTAGCGCCACTGAGCAGCGCCTGCACGAACACCTGCGTCCCCGCAAAACGGCTCGGGTCATACAGCATGGCCCAGCGGTGGGTTGAACTGCCCGCATGATCCGTGCGGGCGGCGCGACAAATGGTGGCGCGCTGATGACGCACCAGCTTAGGGACGCCGGTGGTGCCCGATGTGGTGAGCAGCCATTCGGTCGGCTCGGCGCCGTTCGCGCGGCCGCCCTGCCCGTCTGCCATCAGCGCGTCGAGCGTCACCGCTCCGGCAAGATCCGAACGATCGGTCACTACCCGCTCGATACCCGCTTCGCGCATCACCGCTTGTGCCGCCTCGGCAGGAAGATTGGGCGAAAGCAGCAACAGCGCCGCCGCCCGGCCATCCAGCATCAGCACAGCGCGCAACAGCTCGAACGGATCGGCGATGCACAGGGCCACGCCCACGCCCGCCAGCATCACACCTGCGCGCGCGATCGCGCGGATGTCCGCCATGCGCAGCACCCGCTCCGGCGCGCAGATCAGCGGATGATCATCCGGCAAGTGAAGCGCGGCGGCCGCCTGCGCCAGCCCTTGGCTCACTCCGGCTTGGGGGCGCACTGGGCGTAGAAGGCGACGAACTCCGCAAAGGTTTGCGGGTAGACCGGCTCCTCGACCATGGTGAAGGGATCAAAGCCCAGCTCGTCGTCCAGCCGCGCAACCAGCACCGCAAACGCCATGCTGTCGAACCCGGTTTCCAGCAGAACGGTGTCATCGATCAGCGCTGGCGGTTCGTCCTCGCGGTCCTCGCGCCACATTTCGTTGAACAAGGCGGTGATCCGCGCCCGCAGCTCGACTGCGGTAACGATCAGCGGCTGATCGCCCTGAGAAAAGGGTGTCCACATCTGGGTCATGACACGGCCTTGAGATCAGCCTTGGCAGCCGGAGCCGGCACCGCGACCTCGGGCGGCACAGTGTGCGCATCGCGGATGCGGATGCCCCAGCGGCCGGTCTGGATATTCTGCTCGATCGGGCGGGCGGGATTGCCCATCACCACCGTATGCGGCTGCACATCGCGCATCACGATCGCGCCGGTGGCGACGATGCTGTGATCGCCGACCGTGATGCCCGGCATGATGACGGCATGCGCGCCGATGAAGCAGTAATCGCCAATGCGCGTGGTCGAATGGACATTGTTGACGAAATCATGGCTGAGGATCGCCGCGCCGAAGGTAATCGCGGTCGATTTGCCGATGACGATGCCGTCCGGGTTCGCCTTGTCGAGCTTGGCGGAGAGCGAGATGCGGCAATCCGGGCCGATATGCATCCCCCAGATCGTGCGATAATACCAGTTGACGCACTTCACGACCAGAAAGCCGTGGAGAAACCGCCGTATACGCACCAGAAAATTATAAGACATTGCCGCCTGGCCCCGCCTGTTGGACTCAATCATCCCCCATGTGCTAAAACTACCACGAACTCGTTACCAACTCCATACTA
>JAGNYO010000084.1 GCA_017984895.1 Sphingobium sp.
CGAACTCCGGCGTCACATAATCGGGGATGGCAGCGCCAAAGCTCTCGCCATCGCGGATGTATTGCGCCAAGCGCTCCCGCCCCAGATTCTCCCGCTCCGCCTCATATTCCATCTCGGGCGTGATGATGCCTTGGCGGGCATAATGCATCTGAGAGACATTCTGTCCCGTTTTGGCACGCAAGGGGCGTTGCACCACATTGGGGAACGGGCGGACGCCGCCGCTACGATCCGGCCCCAGCTGGCCGTTATCCTCCGGCTTCAGCGCCCGGCCCTGATACGCCTCGACATCGCCACGGCCCATGATCCATTCACGCCGCACACTCGGCAATCCCGCCATGATGTCGATCTGCGCTTCAGGGTCGGTATAAGGCCCGGAGGTGTCATAAACCCGCACGCACGGCTCGCCGCCTGCCAGATCGATCTCGCGCATCGCCACGCGGATGCCGCTGCCCGAGCGGGCGGCGACATGCACCTTGCGGCTGCCGCGAATGGGGCCGGTGGTAACGCCGATTTCGGCCTTGGCTGGTAGATCTGCCATCAACATGCTCCCGTGTTACGGATTCGCAACGGACAGCAAAAGAAGCAGAATCGGCGCGCTTACAAAAGCGCCACAGTCCCGTTTCCTACGCCGGTGCGAACCGGATCAGGTTCAATGGGTATCTGCGGCGCGGTGAACCGCCAGCAGTGTCTCAGCTCCTTGACCGGAGCTCCCCTTGGAACAGGGAAAGGATGGGCAGAAGCAGCCGCGAAGTCAAGCGCCTATGCGGCCAGCTGCTATATGGGAACGGCGATGTCGCCCGGCGCCTGCGCGGCGAAGAAGCGATCATAGGCCGCGTCATAGCCCGCCTCGATATGGCGGACGAAGGCTTCGGTGTTGAACAGCGGCGCGGAAAGCCGGTTGGCGCCAAGGCGCGCGCGCAGTGCGGCGAGCTTTGCGGGGTCATGGGCCAGTTGAAGCGCCATCGCCTCGTAGGCATCCGATGTTTCGACCGCCAGTTCCGGCAGGCCGACCGCATGGAGCAGGCTGCCCGCGGCCCGTGCGGCAAAGCCTTGCCCCATACGCGTGAGCACCGGCAAACCGCCCCACAGCGCATCGCTGGCGGTGGTGTGCGCGTTGACGTTGAATGTATCGAGAAACAGATCGGCCAGATGCTGGCGGGCAAGATGCTGCTCCACGGGAAGCCCCTTGGCAAAGATAAGCCGGGCACCATCGACCCCTTGCTGCTCGGCGGCGCGGCGCAGGTTCGCCACCGCCCAGTGATTCGCCTCGAACAGCCACAGCACGCTGCCTTCCACTTGCCTTAGCAGGCGCATCCAGATGCCGAATTCTTCCGGCATGATCTTGTATGTGTTGTTGAAGCAGGCAAAGACGAAGCCATTGTCGGGCAGGCCCATTTGCGCACGGGTGAAATGCGCGTCGGCAATGACGCGGCGATTGTCGTTCACCTGATAGCTGCCGGGCAGATAGACGATGCTCTCCGAATAATGGGCGCGCTGTGCCTCGGGCAGGACGATCCTGTCCGCGATCATGTAATCCATGAAATCCGCGCCGGTTGTGCCGGGATAACCGAGATAGCTCATCTGCACCGGCGCCGCGCCATGCGCAAAAATGCCCAGCCGCCCGCCCTTGGTATGGCCCTTGAGGTCTATCGCGATATCCAGCCCCGCCTTGCGGGCAAGCGCGGCAACCGCGTCATCCTTCATGCGATGGACATCGTGAAAGCGGTCGAACAGGGGGCGATACTGGCCGCTGTCCTCCTCGCCATACGAGAAGGCGTGCACCTCGAACCTGTCCCGGTCATGCAGCTCGACCATCCGGCCCAGCAGGAACATGGTGGCGTGGTAATAAATATCGGACGTGAAATAGCCGATGCGCAGCCTTTGCGGCCGCGAGACGGGCGCGGGGATGATGGTGCGTTGCGCGTTGTGGATGCGGGCGGCAATGCTGCGCTCTGAGCGGATGCGGTGGCGCGCGGGAGCATCCTCCAGCCCCAGCATGCCCCAGGGGGCGACAACTCCGCCTTCGATACCGAGGGTTTCCAGATGATGCAGGTCGGGAACCAGCCTGTCCCAGTCGCAGATATGGGCGAGCTGGTGCATCTTGAGACACAAGGCAATGGTATCGGCCGGGTTGACGCAATAGGCGCGTTCGGCTGAGATGATGGCATCCTCGCGCAGCCCGTATTCGAGAAGAACAGTCGCCATTTCGCGGTGCGCGTCGCCATTGTCCGGCGCGTGGACGATCGCGCGCTCGAACGCCATGATCGCCTCGCCCTTCTTGCCCTGCGCGCTGTAAACCAGGCCGAGATTGTAATGGGCCTTGGCATGACCGGGCTGGAAGGACAGCGCCTGGCTGTAATAGGCGATGGCCGATGCGTTATTGCCCATCTCGCGGAAGGCGTTGCCAAGGTTGACATAGGCATCGGTGTAGCCGGGATTAAGTTTGATCGCGCTTTGCAGGGCCGCGACTGCTTCGCGGTTTTCGCCCATCGAGAGATGCAGCGCGCCGAGGTTGTTATAGGCTGCAAAATAGTCAGGCTTGCATGCGATGGCGGCCTGGTAAGCGGCCAGCGCGCCCTGCTGCTCGCCCAGCGCCTGGAGCACGGTGCCGAGGTTGAACTGCACCTCCGCGCAATCTGGCCGCACCTCCGTCGCACGGCGGAAGCACTGTGCCGCCTTGTCGAGCCGGCCCTGCGCATAATGAATTTGCCCCACCACATCATGGAGCAGCACGGAATGGGGATAGTCGTGCAGCAACACCTCACCCTGCGCCAGCGCCTCGTCGAGCCGCCCGCCACGGAACAGCGCGAGGAAAGGATTGGTCTGCTGCGCCGGCGTGGCACCATCCAGCGCGACAGCCTCGCCCTTCGCCTGAGAGAGCGCGTCCAGCCCCTGCCGGGCGCGGACGTTCTTCGGGAATTCGAGCAGCACCGCCTCATACAGCTTTTGCGCGGCATCGAAATCACCGCGCTTGGCGCAGCGCTTCGCGTTCATGAACATGGTTTCGAGCGGTTTGCCCATAAGTCCCCCGATTGCGCGCCATGCGCCGAAAATTCACTGTTTAATGAACAGGCCAAGCAGCGATATGTTGTTGAAGAACCACATTTTTTCGAGCCGCCAACGGGTGTATTTCGCCACCGTGTTGGCAAACGTATAGGGGCTATACCAGCAGTTGTGATCCGGATGGACGACCTCGACAAAAGTCTGGTTGCCACGCATATAATCGAAATGCCGCTCCCGCGTCTGGTAGGCGTCAGGCACCGAGATGAGGTAGCAGGGCGCGTCGATCGCATCCAGTTGGGCCAGAAACTGCTCGACGCTCGGGACATGCTCCATCACTTCGGGCGCGAGCACGAGGTCATAGGCGCCGTCCAGTTCTTCCAGCCGCGAATGCAGGCCGCCGCGCACATAGGGGCGCAGCGCATCCAGCGCCTCGGCATGGATATCGAATCCGTCGAGCCGCGCGCAATGCGGCTCCAGCGCGACATGCAGCGAGGTGGCGGGATCGGTGATCGGCCAATCGGCGCAGCCGACATGCAGCACCTGCTTGCCAGCGCAAAACTTGCCGAACACGTCCATCCGTCCGAGGCTGAGGATCTCGTTACTGACCGGAACGCGCTGCACGAAATAGGGGTCATGCGCATCCTCCAGCGCAGAGCGCATGTCTGGCGAGGCGAGCTGGACGAAGGAGGGCGAGGGGGCAGGGGCGGGCGCCGCGGCCGCCATGGTCAAGAGTGTGGCGGCGGCAGGCACGGGTTGTGCGGGAGGTGCCGGAGGCGCGGCGGCTTCTGCCGGTAGTGGGTCGAACTTCACCTGATGGATGTCATCATAGGCGCGCCGGGTGCTGCCCCAGAGTTGATGGGCGTAGACCTTGCCGTTGCCTTCATAGGTCAGGCCCGAGAAATGCTCGGGGATGAAGTAGTGGCTGGGGTAGATGCGCAGCGGATGATAGGCATATTTGCGATAGCTCTCGGTCAGACGCTGTGGCCCCACCGTTTTCCATGCCATATCATTGACGACGGTCAGTTCGTTCTGGATATCGAGGATGATCTGCCCGACAAAAGGATTGCCCGCCTTGCAGCCGAAATAGCCGGCGGCGATCAGGCCGGGTCGGGCAATCTCGCTCTCCCAGCAGGCGAAGGCCTCGCAATCGAGAAGGTCATCGTCGAGCGGGCGGAGGCAGACGCTATCCGCGTCCATCAGAACGCCACCTTCCTCATAGAGGATTTCCCACCGCATCATATCCGCAACGCCGTTCAGCTCGCGATCGTACATTTCCATGATGTGGGCGGCGTTCACCCATTCGCGGCCGCGCAGTTCGGCATTGCCCCAGACTTTCACGGTCCAGCCGGGATTGAGGCGCACCCATGTCTCGATGCAGTTGTCCGGGCGCTTGCTGTCGTCGCCTACCCAGATGAAATGCAGGGTCTTGGGGATCGCAGTCTCACCGGCTTCGGCGACAATCGCTTCCATCTTCATCGCGGCACACCCTTCCTTGTGGTTGCGAGGGTGGCCGATGCCGGATCATGCGCTTCGTTCATCCCCTTGTGCATGGGGGCGTTTATTGCGGGTTTTCCCTAAAAAGCTGTTAACCATAGATTGAATTCCGGCTGCATCAGGCGCGCTGCGGTCAGACCGGCGCGCTGAACCGTCCCTGTTGCAGGCCAAGCCGGGGATCGAAGATCGCGGCAATGGTGCGCGCATAGGGCGCGGCAGCGGGCTTGAGGCGCAGCGTGCCCATCGCGGTAGACACCAGCCCGCGCTGGGCAAACTGATCGAGCAGTTCCTTCTGCCCGCTGGTCAGCCATGGGGGAAGGGCCACCTCGCCGTGGCACAGAATGGCGCGGATCAGCGCGCCGCAAGCCTTGCTTTCGGCATCGCGCATCACCCCACGCTCGACAGGCAGATGCCCCGCGCCGACAGCCGTGCGATAGGCGCCGATATTCTTCTCATTCTGCGCATAGAGGCCGGGAAACTGGCTGATCGCCGATGCACCGAGGCCGATGACATGCTCAGCCTCGTCATCGGTAAAGCCCTGGAAATTGCGGTTGAGCGTGTGGGTGCGCGCGGCGATCGCCACCGGATCATGCGGCAATGCGAAATGATCGAACCCCACCGGACGATAGCCCTGTGCGACAAGAAAATCATGGCCGACATTCGCCATCATGAAGCGGTCCGCATCATCAGGCAGGGCGGAGGCGTCGATGCGCCGCTGGCGCGCAACGATGTGCGGCACATGCGCATAGCCGAACAGGGCAATCCGATCCGGCCGCATTTCCGCCGCGTGCCCCAGCGTATCGAGCAGACTGGTCAAATCCTGCCCCGGCAAGCCATACATCAGATCGAAGTTGAGGGATTGTATGCCCGCGCCACGCAGTTTCCTGCTCAGCGTTTCGATGACATCAAGTGGCTGGATACGCCCTATGGCCTGCTGCACGGCGGGGTCGAAGGTCTGGACGCCGAGACTGACGTTGGCCACATGCGTCGCCTCGATCACGCGCAGCCAGGCAGGTGTGAGGCGGCGCGGGTCAAGCTCGAGCGAGACAAGCGGGTTCTCGGTGCCGAAGGCGACGGTGAGGTCGCCCAGCAGCCGCACGAAATCGAGAGCGTCCAGCGCGTTGGGGCTGCCTCCGCCAAAGGAGATGCGTTGCACCCGTCCCCGGCCACCCAGCAGGGCGGAAACCATCTCGATCTCTCGGTAGAGCATATCCAGATAGGCGGACAGGCGCGACTGCTTGTTGGAGCGCGCGGTGTTGCAGCCGCAATACCAGCATATTTCCTCGCAAAAGGGGATATGCACATAGAGTGACAGCGGCGTGGCCTTATCGATCTGCCGCAGGGCGTCCGCCATTGCATCCGGCCCGACCGAGGCGCTGAAGTCCGCCGCGGTGGGATAGCTGGTATACCGCGGGACGGGGCGTTGCAGCAGTTCCGGATAATGGGTCCACATGCGCCCCATATTACGTATGTCCGAGAGGAATTTCCTTGAGGAAGATCAAAAAAACTTTTGCGCCCGGTCAATGATGCAGTGCGGAAAATGCTGCACATCCGCTCTGGACCGGAGGGGCAAGCTATCCCGGCCGTAGATCAGGTATGGAGACTATTATGAAAAGCAAATTCATTTGGGCGGCGGGGGCCGCTGCATTGGCGATGCTCGCCGCGCCGGTGCAGGCGCAAGAGGTTGCCGGCAAATTGCAGGTCAAGGTGTTGGGCACGGCTGTGCTGCCGGATGGCAAGATCACCAAGGTTCTGAACAATGCGGCAGGCGTTCCTGCGGGCACACAGGCCTACGCGACGGACAATGTTGTGCCGACTTTGGCGGTGGAATATTTCTTCAGCCCGAATTTCTCGGTCGAGACAATCTGCTGCCTCACCGCGCACCATGTGAACGGTGCTGGCGCGCTGGCGGGCACCAATCTCGTGCGCACGGTGAAGATCCTGCCCGCGACCCTCACTCTGAAGGCGCACATGCCGCTGGGTCCGATCAAGCCCTATATCGGCGCGGGGCCGACCTATTTCATCTTCATCAGCGAGAAATCCGGCACCACCACCACAGCGTTGGGCCTGCCCAAGAACAAGCTGAACGACAAGGTTGGTGTGGCATTGCAGGCGGGCGTCGATGTGCCGCTCAATGCCAACGGCTTTGGCCTGTCGCTCGATGCCAAGCGCTATTTCGTGCGCCCCACGGCGCATTGGTCCACGGCCGGGGGCACGGAACTGCTCGCCACCCGGCACAAGCTCGATCCCTGGGTGCTGAGCGCGGGCGTCAGCTAGTCGTCCGTGAAGAACTCTGAATCCCGCAGAAGAGCGTGGGTTTCGCGGAGTTTCAAGTAACGCAATTTGCAAGGTTCTGGCGATTTGCGGTGAAAAGCTTGCGATTTCGGACGGGCGTGCA
>JAGNYO010000036.1 GCA_017984895.1 Sphingobium sp.
TGTTTGGCCGCCTCAAGGACTGGCGTCGCGTCGCAACCCGCTACGACAGATGCCCAACAGTCTTCCTCTCCGCCATCGCTCTCGCCGCCACTGTCCTCTTCTGGCTATGAGTCCTGACCCTAGCTTCTGCTGCGAGCTTGCGTGCAGTAGCGAGCGATACGGATTCCGGACTACCCAATCCCATCTCCCGGCGTTGGCCGCCGCCGATGAGGAGCAACACCCACGATCGATTCCCGTTGGGCTTTACCAACAGGTAGAGGCCGTTTCCGTCCGAGTGCTTGCCAGGCTTCTTGATCGCCATGACCTGTTTGGCGGCCAGCTTATTGACGAATCTGCGTGCCATCACGACCTCCGCCCATTCAACTGGGAAGTGCGTGAGGGAATATCCAGACCCAATCCGGTTCCCAATCGCGGCTGCGGTCTGGGGCGATCAGTCGCGAACCAGTGCGGCTTGAAAATATATTTCAAGCGACTGATTTTACGAGATTTTCTAGATTTTTGAATGGTCCGCCGCAGTTCGCGGGTGACCGTCAAGTGGCGGAGACGGAGGGATTCGAACCCTCGGTAGCCCCTTAAGGCTACGACGGTTTAGCAAACCGCTGGTTTCAGCCACTCACCCACGTCTCCGCGCCAGCATGTGCCGCGCGCGTGGAAGCGATGCGGCGGGCTGCTGTGCGAGCGGCTATAGCGGGCGACTGGGCGCTTGGCAATGCGGTGCGCGCGCCTGTCGTCAGAAATTGCCCCTGTTTCGGCGCGAAGTGCTCCGGTCATTGCGCGGTGCGGGAGCGGGCTTGCGCATAGCTGCCGAGGATGCGCACCCACTTGGCCTGAAAGCGCAATTCCTCGAAAGCGCGATCCACCGCCGGATCGCCGGGCATGCCTTCGATATCGGCATAAAATTCGGTCGCGGAAAAGCGTGCGCCGCGCTGATAGCTTTCCAGCTTGGTCATGTTGACGCCATTGGTGGCGAAGCAGCCCAGCCCCTTGTAGAGCGCCGCGGGAATATTGCGCACCTCGAACAGGAAAGTGGTCATCACCGGCACACCGGCGGCGGGCACCTTGCCTTCGCGGGCCAGCACCACGAAGCGGGTCATGTTGTCGTGGCTGTCCTCGATGTCGTGATCGAGAATGAGGAGGTCATAAAGCTCTGCGGCGAGGGCGGGAGCGATGGCGGCGACGCCCGGCTCGCGGTTTTCAGCCACCAGCGCGGCGGCGCCCGCCGTATCCGCGTAAACCAGTGCGCGGATGCCACGCTCACGCAGGTATTTGCGGCACTGGCCCAGCGCTTGCACATGGCTCAGCACATCGCGCACCGGCGAATCATTTACGCCCATGAGCTGGTGGTGAATGGGGAGAAACATTTCGTCGACGATCGCAAGCCCGGATTCGGGCAGCAGAAAATGCATATCCGCCACCCGGCCATGCAACGAGTTTTCGATCGGGATGATCGCGCGGTCCGCCTGGCCCTCGATCACCGCATCAAGTGCATCCTCGAACGAGAAACAGGGCAGGGGCGCGCAGCCTGGGCTGTATTCCAGCGCGGCGCGGTGCGAATTCGCGCCCGGTGCTCCCTGAAACGCGATGGCGCGTGCCGGGTTCGCAGCGGCGGCGGCGCTCATCTGCTCGACCAGCGTGCGGGCGGGAAGGGGATAGGTTTCCATAGCTTTTAGATCCTGAATTGTCGCGCTTAGGGGCACTTCAGAATCCATGCAAGCATAGCTTGCGCAGGAGCGATCCTCCCATTATGGCAACGCGCACATGAGGGGCGCCGCCATGGCCGGCGCGCGCGCTTCGCGACAACAGGGGTTTGGCACAGGCTACAGGTGGCGGCCACGGCTTGAAGAAGGATTGCGCGCGCATGGACGATCGTTTCAATACATTCGCGGGGTGGGCATTGTTTGCGGGGATCATCGCGCTGGGCGGCGGTATCGTTGCCAGTAAGATGTTCCACACCGAACGCCCGGAAGAAATGGGCTACGCCATCGCGGGCGTGGAGGCTGAAGGCGGGGGCGCTGCGGCTGGCCCGTCGCTCAATACCCTGCTTGCCAAGGCGGATGTCGCCAAGGGCGAGAAGGTTTTCGCCAAGTGCGCCGCTTGCCATACCGTCAATCAGGGTGGCGCGAATGGTATTGGACCCAATCTCTATGGCACGGTCGGCAAGCCACATGGCCATGTCGCCGGCTTCGCTTATTCGGATGCGCTGAAGAAGGTGCCCGGCAACTGGGATTTCGGCGCGCTCGACAAGTGGCTTACCAGCCCGCGCGATTATGCGCCCGGCACCAAGATGACCTTTGCGGGCCTCGGCAACCCGGAGGATCGCGCCAATCTCATCGCATGGCTCAATACACAGGGTTCCAATCTGCCTCTGCCTGCGGCTGATGCCCCTGCGGCGGCCGCGGGCGCGGACAATGCCGCCAATGCGACGGATGGCGCGACCAATGCGGCAGAGCCAGCCAATGCGGCGGCACCCGCCCAGTAAGGCTGGAAAACGCTGTTTTTTGAGGAGGCGCGGGCAGGGGATGCTATCCCAGCCAGCGCCTTTTCTGTTATATACGCGCCGTATCGGCATCCGTCCCGCCAAGGACCACTATGCATATCAGTGCGCTCTGCATCTATCCGGTGAAAAGCCTCGGCGCGGTTTCGCTGCGCGAGGCACGGGTGCAACCGCGCGGTCTTGAGGGCGACCGGCGCTGGATGATCGTCGATACTGCCGGGCGCTTCATTACCCGGCGGGAAGCACCGGTTCTTGCGGGGATTGCTATCAGCCTGATGCCGGATGGCGGATACAGGCTGCGCTCGGATAAGGGAGAGGCGCATCTCCCGCAGTCCTTCGCTGAGGGGAAGCTGCAACCTGTGACCGTTTGGGGTGACACTATTCCCGCGTGGATGGTCGAAAATGACGCCAGCCGACTGATTTCGGCCGTGGCGGGCCGCGATTTGCGCCTCGCTTATATGCCAGACGATGTGCATCGCGCGGTCAGCCCAGCTTATGCCCGTTCGGGGGATCAAGTGAGCTTCGCCGATGGCTTTCCGGTGCTGGTGGCGAGCGAGGCATCATTGGCCGCACTCAACGCCACACTCGCATTGCCGGTGGAAATGGCCCGCTTTCGTGCCAATATCATGCTGGCGGGTGACGAGCTGGAGCCATGGGCTGAAGCCGGGTGGAGCGGGCTGGATTGTGGCGAGGTGCGCCTGCGATTACCCAAGCCCTGCGTGCGCTGCATCGTCATTACGCAACAGCCGGAGACGGGCGAGCGGCATGAGGGCAACGCTGTGCCGATGGCATTGCGGCGGTTGGGACAGATCAGGCCGGAAGGCGTGCTGTTCGGCATGAATGCGATTGCCGCTTCGCCCTGCGGTCGGATCGCGCTCGGGGACCATGTCGTTCCTTGCGTCTGAGAGGCTGACGCACTCCGCAAGATTGCGAATTTTCTAGCAGAAGCGGGCATAAAAAAGGAGGCGGGCCATGTAAAGCCCGCCCCATCGGGGCCTTTCCGGGATCAGAGAAAGCTATTTCTTGGCGGTGGCACTGGCTCCGGCACTCGCGCCCACGCTTGCGCCATCGGGTGAAGCAGATGCTGAACCACTCGCAGTCGCATCACCATTTACCGGAACGTCGGTGGTGCCGGTGTCGCTCACTGTATCTTTAGTTCTGCTGACCGTGCCGGTCGCGTTGTCCTTCTGCTCCGTAGCATGGTCATGCGCCGAGTTTGCCGTATGCTTCGCTTTGTTCGTGGTTTTGTGCGCGGTGGATTTCGTGGAACCGGCGCTATCATGCGCTGTCCGGGTGGTGCTCGAAACCATATCTCCTACGCCGGATGTATCCGAGCTAACGCCGCCAGTTGCCGATCCCGCACCGTCTACCGTGCCGCCAACCGTATTGCCGATACCGCCGCTAAGACCGCCGGTCGCTCCACCGGTCAGGCCTCCACCGAGCTGGGCATGAGCCGCCGGAATGGCCAGCGTAAGGGCTATAAGGGAAATGCTTGCCTTCACCATGATATTCTCCTCGACCTGTCTGTATCGGAGAGGAGAACGGCCGTGCCTGCATCAGGTTCCCCGCAGTCTTAAAATAAGACAGTAAAATCAATAGATTAACAAATATTCATATTGGGCCAGCGCAAGAAAACTCTTATAAATCAACCGCATTGCGCGCGGTGAAGCATCTTCTGGTCCGCCAGCACCAGCGCCATCATCGATTCCACCACCGGCACGCCACGAATGCCGACGCACGGGTCATGCCGCCCCTTGGTAATGATCTCGGACGCTTCGAAGTTTCCATCGTCATTTGGCCGTGTGACAGTCTCCACCGGGATCAGGATCGAGCTGGTCGGCTTGAAGGCGACGCGCACGCGCACCGGCTGGCCGGTCGAGATGCCGCCGGCGATCCCGCCCGCATGGTTGGCGAGAAAATCAGGCATACCATCATGGCCCGGCCGCATCGGGTCGGCATTGTCCTCGCCGCGCAGACTTGCCGCCGCAAACCCGTCACCGATCTCGACCGCCTTCACCGCATTGATGCTCATCATCGCGCTGGCGAGTTCGGCGTCGAGCTTGGCATAAAGCGGTGCGCCCCAGCCCGCCGGAACACCACTGGCCACGCACTCCACCACCGCGCCGAGCGAAGATCCATCCTTGCGCGCCGAATCCAATAGCCCCTCCCAGCGGGCGGCCGCCGCGCTATCCGGGCAGAAGAAGGGGTTATTGCCGATCTCGCCTGCATCGAAGTTGGCGGGGTCGATCGCGTCGCCGCCGAGCGCGCTGACATAGGCAAGGATCGCCACCTCTGGCACCACAAGCCGCGCGACCGCGCCCGCCGCCACCCGGGTCGCCGTCTCGCGCGCACTGCTGCGCCCGCCGCCGCGATAGTCGCGAAAGCCGTATTTCGCGTCATAGGCATAGTCGGCGTGGCCGGGGCGATACGCCTTGGCCACGGCACCATAGTCCTTGGAGCGCTGATCGACATTCTCGATCATCAGGCTGATCGGGGTGCCGGTGGTGCGTCCTTCAAACACGCCGGAGAGGATGCGGACCTGATCCGGCTCCTGCCGCTGAGTCGTGAACTTGGACTGGCCGGGGCGGCGCTTGTCGAGATAGGGCTGAATGTCTGCCTCGCTCAGCGCAAGGCCCGGCGGGCAGCCGTCCACCACCGCGCCGATGGCGGAGCCATGGCTCTCTCCCCATGTGGAAAAGCGAAAGACGCGACCGAAGCTGTTGAAGCTCATTTATCGAGCGCGATATCTGGCGCGTCCTCAGCCTTCATGCCGATGACATTATAGCCCGCATCGACATGGTGGATCTCGCCGGTGACGCCGCTGGCGAGGTCTGACAGCAGATACAGCCCCGCGCCGCCGACATCCTCGATCGTCACATTGCGGCGCATGGGCGAGTTCAGCTCGTTCCATTTGAGGATATAGCGGAAATCGCCGATGCCCGATGCCGCGAGCGTCTTGATCGGCCCAGCAGAGATCGCGTTGACGCGGATATTCTCTGGCCCCAGATCCATGGCGAGATATTTGACGCTCGTTTCCAGCGCAGCCTTGGCAACGCCCATCACATTGTAATGCGGGATCACCTTTTCCGCGCCATAATAGCTCAGCGTCAGCAGCGAACCGCCTGCGGGCATCAATGCACGGGCGCGCTTCGCCACCGCGACAAAGCTGTAGGCGGAGATGTTCATCGTCAGCAGGAAGTTTTCGAGTGTCGTATCGACATAGCCACCGCGCAGCTCGTTCTTGTCCGAAAAGCCGATGGCGTGGACCACAAAATCGAGCCTGCCCCATTTCGCGGCCACCGCGTCAAACGTCGCATCCAGCAGGCCCATGTCAGAGACATCGCATGGAATGAGAAAATCAGACCCTACTTCCGCCGCCAGCGGCCGCACACGCTTTTCCAGCGCCTCGCCCTGATAGGAAAAGGCCAGTTCCGCCCCTTGTGCGTATAAAGCCTTGGATATGCCCCAGGCGAGCGACTTGTCGTTGGCGAGGCCCATGATCAGCCCCCTCTTCCCTGCCATCAAACCCGTCATGCGTGGTCCACCCCTTACTGCTCCTCGGTTTCCTGCTGTCCGCCAGGCGCAAATTCCGCCAGCGCGGCGTTCAGCTCCGCGCCAATTACCACGCCAAGTCCCACGAGAAAGAAAAAAATGAGGGTGATCATCACACCAGCGAGGCTGCCATAGGTCATGTCGTAACTCGAAAGGTGGGAAAGCGCCCAAGGCAAAATCAATACCGTGCCATACCACCACAGCGCAGTCAGCAATGCGCCCGGCCATTTCGGATAATGCGGCGCGCGATATTTGCGGGGCGTCAGCGAGTAGAAAAGCCCGTAAAGCGCCATACACAGCACTATAAGCGGCACGAGGCGGGTGGCGTCGATTAAGGCGGTGGCACGGTCCGCAAAGGGCAGGACGCGCTGGATGAACTGGTCCGCGCCCGCCATCGCAACCTGCGCCGAAAAGGCGATCATCGCGCCGAACACGCTCACCAGCACGATACCGAGCGAGCTGAGGCGGTGCCGCCAAAAAGGCTCGCCGCTCTCGGTGTTATAGGCGCGGCGTAATATATCGCGTATCGTTTCTATGAGGCTGGCGCTGGTCCACGCCGCCACGACCACGCCCAGCCACACGATGCCGGTGCCGGTGCGGGCGTGAATCACATCGTGAATAGGCTGGCGCAGCACCGCCGCGACATTGGGCGGCACGGCGAGGAAGAAGGCGTTGACCGCCTCGACGCCGTCTTGTGTCTGGCCCAGGATGCTGGCGACGGACGCGGCAACAATGAAAAAGGGAAACAGAGCCAGCAACGAAAGATAGGCGAGATTTCCTGCATGAATGAAGCCATCATTATACACGCCGACGAACACATATTTAGCGATCCGCCATGTGCGGCCAAAGTGGGAAGAGCTGTTCGCCATGCCTGCATTCCCTCTTTGCGGCCGCGGTGTCAGCCCGTCATTCCGGCGCGGATGGAGCGCTTATCGCTCCATTGCGAGAGGAAATGCTTCAATTCAGCGTCATCCGCCGGCAGGTCAACCATCAGGGTGACGAGTTGATCCCCGCGCTCGCCACTTTTGTTCGAGAAGCCCCTGCCTTTGAGGCGCAGCGTCTTGCCTGATGTGCTGCCCGGTGGCACCGCGAGCATGACGGGGCCTTCGACAGTCGGCACCTTCACCTTGCCGCCGTTCATGGCCTCATCCAGCGTCACCGGCAGGTTGAGCCGCACATCCTGCCCATCCCGCGTGAAAAAGGGATGGGTCCGGATTTCAATGGTAATGATCGCATCGCCATTGCCGCCCGGCCCCGGCTCGCCTTTACCCGCAAGGCGCATCTGTGTGCCGTTTTCGACCCCCAGCGGCAACTTGACATCGATGGTCTTGCCATCCTGCAGGGTGATACGCTGAGGCGCACGGGTGGCGGCGTCGATGAAATCGACGGCGAGGCGATAATTCACCGTCGCACCCTTTTGCCCCCGTCCGCGCCCGCGCCCCGCGCCACCGAAATCGCCCCCAAAGCCGGATGCCCCGCGCTTGCCGCCGCCGAACAGCCCCTCGAACAGATCGCCCAGATCCGGGCCGCCGCCGTTGGAAAATTCGAATCCTTCCGGTCCGCCATGCCCGCCGGACCCATAAGCGGCGTAGGCGTTGGCGTTGTCGCCGCGCCCGCCGAAACCGCCTCCGTAGCCGAAGGGTGCGGTAGGGTTGCCATCCCCGTCTATCTCGCCCCGGTCAAACCGGGCACGCTTGTCCTTGTCAGACAGGAGGTCATAAGCGTTCGTCGCCTGCGCAAAGCGATCCGCCGCCTTGGGGTTGTCCTTGTTGCGATCCGGATGAAGTTCTTTCGCCAGCGTGCGATAGGCGGATTTGATCTCCGCCTCACTCGCGCCCCGCGCCACACCCAATATGCTGTAGGGATCTGCCATTTGCGCCCCGCACCTAATATTCCATACCACTTGATCTGTATCATGTGGCGCACACAGCTTAATGCTTCAAGAAGAGAGTGTCTCGAAAATATAGCCATTGCTCGACAGCGCGGGACGCGCGGGTTAGGATTGAAGCATGAAGAACGATCCCTTTCCCATGTTTGACAGTTGGTATGCAGAGGCGCGGCAAAGCGAAATCAATGACAGCAATGCCATGGCGCTCGCCACCGCCGATGCCGAAGGAAAGCCGTCCGTGCGCATGGTGCTATTGAAGGGGCATGGGCCGGAAGGGTTCATCTTCTATACCAATTTCGAGGGGCGCAAGGCGAACGACCTGCTCGTTAACCCCAATGCAGCCCTGCTTTTTCATTGGAAATCGCTGCGCCGTCAGATCCGCATTGAGGGCGCGGTCGGCCGGGTGGATGACGCCACCGCCGATGCCTACTTCGCCAGCCGCAGCCGGGACAGTCAGCTTGGGGCATGGGCATCGGATCAATCGCGCCCGTTGGAAAGCCGCGCGCTTTTCATGACGCGCTATGCGGAGATGATGGCGCGGTTCGAGGGAGAGCAGGTGCCCCGCCCGCCCCACTGGTCCGGCTTTCGCCTCATTCCCCGCCGCATCGAATTCTGGCAGGATCGGGAGCATCGCCTGCATGAGCGCTGGCTTTTCTGCGCGGATGGCAAGGGTGGTTGGACCAGCGGGATGCTCTATCCATGACCAAAGCCAGGACGGCGGGGACAACAGCGGCGGAATCGGAGTTCGCTGAACGCGGCAGGCTGACGCGCGGTGCAGCACTCGCGAGTGTCGCGGTGGCCACGACCCTGCTGGCGCTGAAAGGCTATGCACTGTGGCAAACGCAATCGGTGGCGGTGCTAGGTTCTTTCGCCGATAGCGCGCTCGATCTGGTTGCCAGCCTCGTCACGCTGATGGGCGTGCACTGGGCGGCACAACCGGCCGACGAGGAGCACCGCTTTGGCCACGGCAAGGCGGAGGCGCTGGCGTCGCTGTTTCAGGTGACGCTGATTACGATGGCGGCGATCGGGCTGGCATGGGAATCGGTTCACAGGCTGATTGTCGGAACGCATGAAATCACCGGCGCAGCCGAGGGCATTGGCGTTTCGCTGGTCGCTATTCTGCTGAGCATCGCGCTTGTGCTGTATCAGAAGCGGGTGATCGCGCGCACGGGCAGCCTTGCCATTGGCACGGACAATCTGCACTACAAGTCGGATTTTTACCTCAACCTTTCGGTCATTGTCGCACTGGTGCTGAACCAGTTTTTCGGCATGAGCGGCGTCGATCCGCTATTCGGCATCGGCATAGCCTTATGGCTGGCATGGAGCGCCCTCAAGGCCGCGTCCGAGGCTGTCGATCATCTGATGGACAAGGAATGGTCGCTTGCGGAGCGGCAGCATTTTCTTGAGGTGGCCTCGCGTCACCCCCAATTGCGCGGTATTCACGATATGCGCACGCGGTCATCCGGCGCGCATCGTTTCGTGCAGTTCCACGCCTCGGTCGACCCCAAAATGACTGTGCGGCAGGCACATGATGTGATGGACGAAATTGAGGCCGCGCTGATGAAAGATTTTCCTGGTGTCGACATATTGATTCACCCTGACCCGGAAGGTCATGTCGAGGGCGGGCATGATCCGCTGCGCGGTCTTGAGGCGCAGGCGCTGCTGGCCCAAGAGGAGAATGGCAGCTAACCTTGCGGGAACAGTTCGACGAGGCGGAGCAGCCCCCGCCGCACGGCACCATATTGCTCCGCGGTCGAAAGCCCCATGCGCAGAATTACCAGCCGCCGGGTAGGATCCACCACCAAATATTGGCCATGATGGCCGATGGCGGCGAATATCCGGCGCGAGCCTCGTCCCGGAAACAGCGGGTTGCCGTCCCCTCCCTCCCGGTTGAGCCAGAGATGGCCGCCATAGGCCGGGTTGCGGTCCGAGGGGGTGGTCATGAACGCCACCCACCGAGCTGAAAGCAACTGGTGCCCGTTCACACGCCCCTGATTGCGCAGCAACTCACCGAAGCGCACATAATCGCGCGCTGTCATATGCATCATTGCGCCGCCAATCATCGTGCCGCGCGCATCATACTCAGGCGTGAGACTGGACAGGCCAGCCGGTGTCATCAGCCTGCCGCGGATAAACTCCTCCATCGCTGAGCGCCGCCTGTCCGGCTGGTCGCTGTTGGTGAGCATGCGCGTCATCAGATCCGAAAGGATCATCGTGTCCGCAGTGGAATAGGTGAAGTGGCTGCCGGGTGGATGAGCGATCGGCTTGGCTTCCGCATAGGTAGCCATATCCCGCGCGCCTTCAGTGAAAAGCATGCGCACACTGTCGGCCGTATAAAGCGGCTCGCTGTCCTCAATATGCTCAAGCCCGGAGGTCATCTGCAACAGATTGCGCAACGTGATCGCGCCGCGCGGGTCGCCCGGCTGGCTCCATGCCGGGATCGGCGCCGGGCTTTCGAGCGCCAGCCGCCCGTCCGACACCATCAGTCCGATCAGCGTCGCTGTAACGGTTTTGCCGATGGAGCGGGATAGCAGCTTCGTCTCCGGGTCTATGTCCTCGCCATAGCGCTCAGCGAGGATGCGCCCGTCCCGCATCAGCACAAACGCCTGAGTGGTTCCGGCGCTATCCTCGTCGAACAAGGTCTCCGCCGCGTCCGCGATCTGGCGTGTGCTGATGCCGCCGCTATCATGCAGACTGGCATAGCGAGAGAGATCGGCCGATGGCAGGGGAGCATCCCTGGCCCCGGCACGCTTTTGCCACATCATACCGAGCGCCAGGAGAAGGACCAGCGCCAGCACACTTGCCGCGATTGTCTTTTTACTGTTCATGAGGCCTGTCATCGCCACGCATCTATCATATCATTTCGAAAAGGGCAGTCATGGTTCACAGAGATTGGGCAAAGTGGATTCTGGGCGCGATGCTCTGTCTGCTGGCCTTGTTCGGCTGGTGGAAATGGGCGGATTGGCAGAGCGCGGGCGCCGCAGGTGCGGCCTATGCGGCGCGCATCACATGCTCCTGCCGCTATATCGGCGGACGAGACGCCAAAAGCTGCACTCGCGATATAAGGGAGGATGCGTGGGCAGTTTCCGTGCAGGACGAACCGGAGGAAAAGGCTGTGCGCGCCTCTGTGCCGCTACTGGGCAGTGCGCGCGCGGTGTTCAGGCCGGGTTATGGCTGTATGATGGAGTGACAGGTTCTACCGCACGGACAGTTTCGGCAATCCAGCCGCCGCCCAGCACCCGATCCCCGTCATAAAGGACCGCCGCCTGCCCCGGCGCCACGCCATATTCGGGAGTTTCGAAGCAGAGGCGATCATTTTCCAGACGCGCGGCTACGGGTTTCGCCAGCGAACGCACCTTGGCATGAAGCTGACCCACATGGCCCCCTCCCAGCCAGTTGATGTCCATCAGCCGCGCCTTGCTCACCGCCAGAGCGCGCTTTGGCCCGACAATCACGCGGTGCTTCTCGGGGTCCAGCTTCACGACATACAGTGGCTCTGCCAGTCCCCCAAGCTCCAGCCCTTTGCGCTGGCCAACCGTATAATGGATCAGACCCTTGTGCTGGCCCAGCACGCGGCCCTCCATATTTACAATCTCGCCGCGCAGCTCGGCCTCGGGATGGAGGGCGCGCACCACAGAGGCATAATCCCCATCCGGCACGAAGCAAATGTCCTGGCTGTCCGGCTTGAGCGCGACAGGCAGGCCGATCTCCGCCGCTATTTCCCGTACCCGGTTCTTGGGTAGGGCGCCCAAGGGAAAGCGTAAGTAGTCGAGCTGCTCGGCTGTGGTAGCAAACAGGAAATAGCTCTGATCTCGCGCCGGGTCCGCCGCGCGGTGCAGCTGGGCGAGGCCGTCCGTGCCTGCCACGCGCCGCACATAATGGCCGGTGGCGAGGCAATCCGCCCCGAGATCCCGCGCCAGAGCGAACAGATCGGTGAATTTCACCCCCATATTGCATTTGACACAGGGGATGGGCGTGCGGCCCGCCATATATTCGTCGGCAAAGTCCGCGATCACCGAATCGCGAAAGCGCGACTCATAGTCGAACACATAGTGCGCAATGCCGATTCGCTCCGCCACCGCGCGCGCATCGCGGATATCCTGCCCGGCGCAGCAACTTCCCGCGCGCTTTACTGCCGCGCCATAATCATAGAGCTGGAGTGTGATACCGATCACTTCGGCCCCTGTGCGCGCGGCCAGCGCCGCGACGACGCTCGAGTCGACCCCGCCGGACATGGCCACGACGATCTTTCGGGCGGAAAGCGGCGCGGGGAGCTGAAATTCCGCTTCGTGGTGAGGGGGCAGGGTCATAAGGTGCCCATATAGGAGGCCAGAGGCGCATATGCACCCGATAAGTGGCTCCTCCAGCGAGCGGTAACTTCTCTCACCGGCGCGTTAGGGAAAGCTAACATCTTCTCACCGCCCGGTTTACCGAGCCTTATCCATTTTTAGCTACTGTCACACTCATGGATTTGAGTTTTGCCCTGAGTCCGCCTGGTTCGGCGCGCTGGCCTGCAAGGTCGGTGTCGCTGGCGGATATCAGGGCAGCAGCGGCGGAGCGGCGTGCATTATGCGGCCGGTCCATCGCTGCGGGCTTCCTGCGGGGGCAGGAAGAAGAGCCCGATTCGGTTCATATTCTGGCATGCGCCATCATGCCGGGAGGCGACGGGTTGATCGAAACCGTTGCTCTGGGCGGCAGCTTCAATCCGGCTGTCGCGCATCAATTGATGGTGGGGAAAAGAAGGTGAAGATTGCGTTTACTATCGCGCTTTAGCCGATGTTGAAGGCTGGATCGCATAAGGACGTTATCAGGAACACGAGAATAAGGCCCCGCGCCGTTAATTGAGGTTATAATGATCGAGAACCAGAAGATACGCCCCGCACAGGTTGTCGGCCCGCTCGGCGAACCGCTAACCATAGACTCGCTGCCCGCCCCCGGCACGACCCGCTGGGTGGTGCGTCGCAAGGCGGAAGTCGTGGCGGCCGTCAATGGCGGCCTGCTGAGCGTCGATGAGGCCTGCGAACGCTATTCCCTCACGCTGGAGGAGTTTGCTGGCTGGCAGCGCGCGGTTGACCGCGCCGGCATGCCGGGACTGCGCGTCACTCGCATTCAGCATTATAAAGTTCTTTACGAGCGCCAGCAGCGCTACTGAACGTCACAGGGGCATGGGCGGCATATTGCTGCTCGCATGCCCCGAGCCGCCCGCATTCTTTGATCCATTGTGCGACGACTGGCCGTCTGCCCTCACCGGCAGGCGGCTTTTTCGATGATTGCTGATTCTGCACAATGGCGCCCGCTCGGAACCATAAGGCCTGCTACTTGTTTCCCTGTGACAAACATCGTGCGCGGGGGCGTTTCTAGGCAGGAGGCCTTTATGGGACTGATTATCTGGCTTATTGTAGGTGGTGTGGTTGGCTGGCTTGCCAGTCTGGTCATGCGCACGGACGCACAGCAAGGCGTTATCCTTAACATCGTGGTCGGCATCATCGGAGCGTTCATCGGCGGGCTGATATTCGGCGGTGGAACGATCAATAATGTGATTACACTACCGAGCTTTCTGGTATCGCTGGTCGGCGCCATCATATTGCTCGCTATCGTCAACCTGGTACGCCGCGGTTCGATGCGATAAAGCAACAGGCACTTCCTTAACCCCTGTAGGGCCTGCATTTAGGCTTGATTTCCTAATTGCCCACCACCATCTTGCGGCTTCTGTCGCAAGATGTCGGGCAATTTGGACGGTCAGGGATAAGGACCGGGCGCGCATGTGGGCGCGCGCGGTTCAGGAAGGTCAAACATGAATTTCGAAACAGGGTTCGTAGGCGATCGCCTAGAAGAAGGAGAGCAGGAACTCGCCCGGCGTAAGAAACGAATTATAATTGTTGCGGCGTCAGTGCTCATCATCCTCATCGCCTTGGCGTTTTGGACCCATCGCGGCGAGGACGCGAGTTCGACGATCGGCGATGCAGGGCTATCCCCGCGTGTTACTGTGGTGCAGCCTGGCCGCAGTGCTATCTCCATGTCCATTACCGCTACCGGAACTCTTGCCGCCCGCCGAGAAATGCCGGTGGGGGTTTCAGGGGAGGGTGGTGCGGTTGCCGCCGTATTTGTCGAGCCGGGGGATTGGGTGCGTGCGGGCCAGGTGCTCGCCCGGGTGGAGCGCTCCGTGCAGGCGCAGCAGGGCGCTTCGCTCGCTGCCGCCATTCAGGTAGCCCGAGCCGATGCACGCCTTGCGCAAAATGATCTCGACCGCGCCACAGAGCTTGTTTCCAACGGTTTTGTCAGCAAGGCTGATCTCGACCGGAGAACGGCAACGCGCGACGCTGCGCTGGCGCGGGTCAAGGTGGCCGAAGCGCAGTATAACGAGCAGCGCGCCCGGATTGGCCGGCTTGATATAAGAGCGCCTGCCGCAGGACTGGTGCTGACCCGATCGGTAGAACCGGGGCAGATTATCAGCTCGGCCAGCGGCGTTCTCTTTCGAATCGCCAAGGGTGGCGAGATGGAGCTGATAGCCAAACTGAGCGAAGTCGATCTGGCCGCATTAGCGGTAGGGGATCGGGTGGATATTACCCCGGTCGGCGGCAAGCAGGTCTACACTGGCCATGTATGGCAGATCTCTCCCGTTATTGACCCCCAGACACGCCTTGGCATGGCGCGCATTGTGCTGCCCTATCACCGGGATATCCGCCCTGGCGGCTTTGCCTCCGCACGGATCGTAAGCGGCACTGCCGAGGCGCCGGTATTGCCGGAATCCGCGATTCAGCATGATGATAAAGGCAGTTTCGTTTACATCGCCAACGCCAAGAATATTGCCGAACGGCGGGATGTGAAGATCGGTCAGGTATCGGCCGCCGGTGTTTCTATCGTCGGCGGTCTTAACGGCACCGAGCGCGTAATCGCGCTGGCTGGCGGGTTTCTTTCTGCGGGGCAAAAAGTCGAGCCGCAGGCCGAACAGCCCAGCGGCGGCGCCAAGGCCGCCGGGCAAGGGCAATGAGCCTGCGCAATATCTCGAGCTGGTGCATCCGCAACCCGGTGCTGCCACTTGTGCTGTTTGCCGGTCTGTTGCTGGCAGGCATAGTGTCCTTCACCCGTCTGCATGTGAACAACAATCCTGATATCAGCTTTCCCATGGTTCGGATCATGGTGGCGCAACCCAGCGCCGCGCCGTCTGAACTGGAAACCCAGGTGACCCAGCGGGTCGAGGGGGCGGTGCGCGGCATCAGTGGCGTGGACGAGATCCTGTCCTATGCCCGTGAAGGCTCCAGCGTCACAATGGTGCAGTTCGTGATCGGCACTCCGGTTGATGAGGCGGTCAACGATGTCCGCAATGCCGTGTCCCAGATTCGCAGCGATCTGCCGGAAGGCATATTGGAGCCTGAAATAACGCGGATAGACATAGATGGTGGCCCGATCGCCTATTTCAGCGTCGAGGCGTCGGACATGACCCTGGAGCAGCTTTCCTGGCTTGTTGACAATACTGTGGCGAAGAGACTGCTGGGCATAGAAGGCATGGCCTCCGTGCAGCGGGGTGGCGGCGTGGACCGGGAAATTCGGGTCATTGTGCGGCCTGACCGGCTCCAGGCCTATGGAGTCAGCGCTGCGCAGATCAACCAGCAGCTGCGCCTGATGAATGTGAATGCCGCTGGCGGCCGGACCGAGATCGCCGGCGCGGAGCAGTCCGTGCGGGTGCTTGGCAACGCGCAGAGCGCATACACGCTAGGGCAGACCCAGATTCAGCTGGGCAACGGGCGGTCCGTCAGGCTTGATGAATTGGCCGAGGTTAAAGACATGTATGCCGAGCAGCGGTCACTGGCGCTGATGGGCGGAAAACAGGTGACGAGCATAGGCCTCGAAAAGTCCAAGGGTTCCTCTGACGTTACTGTCTATGATGCCGCGCTCAAGGAACTGGAAGCGATCGCGAAAGAGCATCCCGGCGTCCAGTTCAAGTCCCTGTTCACCACCGTCGATTACACCAAGGGGCAATATAGCAGCGCGATGATCGCAATGATCGAAGGAGCCGTGCTGGCGGTTGTCATCGTCTATCTTTTTCTGCGCGATTGGCGCGCCACTTTCATCTCTGCACTGGCTATTCCGCTGTCAGCCATTCCGGCTTTCTGGTTCATGTCGTTGATGGGGTTCACGCTAAACACGATTTCCCTGCTGGCCCTCAGCCTGGTCGCGGGTGTGCTGGTGGACGACGCGATCGTCGAGATCGAGAATATCGTGCGGCATATGCGCATGGGCAAATCCGCCTATCAGGCCGCAATCGACGCCGCGGACGAGATTGGCCTCGCGGTGCTTGCCACCACCATGTCGATCGTGGCGGTATTCCTGCCTGTGGCATTGATGCCCGGCATTTCCGGCCAGTTCTTCATCCAGTTCGGCATGACGGTGGTTGTCGCGGTATTGCTCAGCTTGGCAGTCGCACGGATGATAACGCCGATGATAGCCGCCTATTTTCTCGAGGCGCACGGGGAGGCGGCGCATGGCGATGGCTGGCTGATGGATAATTACATGCGGCTGCTCAAATGGTCGCTCGAGCATCGCTACAAGGTCGTGTTTCTGGGCGGCGGGGGCGCGCTGATAGCCACAGTTCTCGCCTTTTATACCTTGCCGTTCACCTTTCAGCCCACGCTTGATGTCGATTATAGCCACGTTAAAGTCGAACTGGTGCCCGGCACCACCCTTGAGCAATCGCGCCGGGTGACGGAGCATGTCTCCAAGCTGGTGTCGCAGAACAAGGATGTCGTGGATACAGCGTTCGCGGATATCGAGACAACGGGGGCGGACATCTATCTTACCTTGCGTAAGGACCGGCCAACCAGCAGTGTCGACTGGGAGCGATCGATGGCACCAAAGCTGGCGCAAGTGGCGGATGCGAGGGTCTACTTCCAGGCGCAGGATCAAGGCGGTGCCCCTACCAGTGGCCGCGATATCACGATCATGCTGGGTGGGGATGACCCGGTGCTGTTGGAAAACACCGCCCATCGACTGGTTGAGCAGATGGCGGGCATCAAGGAAATTCGCGCGCCGCGCCTCAGCGGCGACATCAAGCGGCCGGAGATAATCATTACTCCGCGCATGGATCTTGCCGCCGATCTCGGGGTGACGACCTTTGCTCTGAGCCAGGCGGTGCGTATCGCGACTCTGGGGGAGATTGACCAGAACAGCGCCAAATTCTCGCTGCTGGACCGTCAGGTGCCGATCCGTGTCTCGGTGCAGGAAGATGCCCGGCGCGACCTTTCGACGATCCAGAACTTGCCGGTAGCGACCGCCAGCGGAGGCTCGGTGCCGTTGAGGCTGGTAGCGGACATCACCTTTGGCGCGGGGCCGACCGAGATCAGGCGTTATAACCAGATGCGGCGTGTGGTGATCGGCGCCGATCTCGCGCCCGGCGTGGTATCGAGCGAAGCGACGGCAAAGATCGACGCGCTGCCCGTACTCACCAACATGCCGACTGGTGTGCGCAAGCTCGATGTCGGCAACGCGAAGTGGCAAAAGGAGCTCATCACTAATTTCGTGATCGCGGTGGTATCCGGCATATTGCTGGTGTTTGCGGTATTGGTGTTGCTCTACAAGCGGGCAATGCCACCTTTTGTGAACCTCAGTTCGCTTTTGCTGGCGCCGCTGGGCGGGGCTCTGGCGCTCCATCTTACCAATCAGCCGGTGTCCATGCCGGTGATGATCGGCACATTGATGTTGCTGGGCATCGTTGCGAAAAACTCGATTCTGCTCATCGACTTTGCCATGGAAGAAATGGGGAAAGGTGTCTCCAAATATGACGCGATCATGGACGCCGGCCACAAGCGCGCCCAGCCGATCATCATGACCACAGTGGCGATGGTGGCGGGCATGGTGCCGACAGCTCTTTCGCTATCGGGCGATACAGCCTGGCGCGCGCCCATGGCGGTGACAGTGATCGGTGGATTGCTGCTCTCCACCTTGCTGACGTTGCTGATCGTGCCATCCGCCTTTAGCCTCGCCATAGGTTTCGAGGCGAAAATTGGCCCGAAACTGCGGAAGGCGCTGCTCACCTATGACCCGGACAAGCACGGCGAAGGCCCGGCTACACACCCGGCTGAGTAAACGGGAGAATAGAGTGGCCTGTCAGTCTCTATGGGAGGATCAGGCATAATCGCCATGACTTCCGCCACTGCTTATAATGCCGAAGCGGATCGGCCTGACCGGGCGATGCATCGGCTGGCCACCGCTCTGCTGTTGGGAATGGCCGTGCTGTTCGTCTCGGCGCGCGCGCTCGCGCATCTGCATCCCGCGATAGGCTATGTGCAGGCCTTCGCAGAGGCGGCAATGATCGGGGGCCTTGCGGACTGGTTTGCAGTAACGGCGCTGTTTCGCCACCCATTGCGCATCCCTATTCCGCATACCGCGATCATCCCGCGCAACAAGGACCGGATCGGTGATGCGCTCGCTGCCTTTCTGCGGGGCAATTTCCTTGTGCCGCAGGTAGTGGCGCGGCGCATGGGGCGGCTCGATGTCGCGGGTGCGGCGGGGCGTTTTCTCAGCCAGCCAGGGGAAGGAATGGCAGGGCGATTGCGGCAAGGTGCATCACGCCTCGCCGCGGACATATTGGAAGCTATGGATGACGAGCGTCTCGGCCGCATGGCGAAGGGGGCGCTTCTATCCCGGCTCGGGATGTTCAATCTCGCGCCGCTGTTGGGGCAAGCGCTCGATGCAGCGATGCGCGAAGGGCGGCACGAGGGTGTGATCGACGCCGGTATCGGCTGGGCTGCGCGCACTCTCGAAGCGCAGGCAGATATGATTCGGGAGATGGTGCGCCAGAAGTCGGGCAAGCTAATGCGCCTCACCGGGCTGGACGAGACGCTGGCAAACGCCATTCTGGATGGGCTGATGAAGCTGTTTGTCGAAATGGCAGAGGACCGCGAGCATCCCGTGCGGCTGCGCGCGCTGGAGGGATTGGCGCGCCTTTCCCATCGTCTCCAGCACGAAACGGAGATGCAGGAAAAGGTTGCCCGCATCCGGGACGAGATCATTGCCAACCCCGCGCTGCTGGGCTGGATCGATGGTCTGTGGGAGCAGGGGCGCGCGGCGTTGCTGAAAGCGGCGCGGGATCCGCAAGCGATCACAGCGAGCCGGTTTGGCGAGGCTCTATGCCATATCGGCGCGAGCATTGAGGGGGATGCGCGATTGAAGGCAGTCATCAATCGCTTCGTTCGTCGTGCCGTCGTCGGCCTCACCGCGAGTTATGGCGACAGCATCGTCAAGCTGGTGAGCGAAACGGTGCGGGGCTGGGACGCTGGCACCATAACCGAGAGGCTGGAGCGCACCGTAGGGCGCGATCTCCAGTATATTCGCATTAACGGCACGCTGGTCGGCGGGTTGGCGGGCCTTGCCATCCATGCAGTGGACAGGCTGATGTGAGAGGCTCTTGTCGGGTTCTGCATTGCCGCCTAAAGAGGCGCGCATGAGCGTGTCTGCGACCCCGCCCGATATGGGCTTGCTGCCCGAAGGCCTGTCCGATCGTCTGCCACCCAAGGCGGAGGCATCGGCGCGTCTGGTGCGCCGGGTGCTCGATAGCGTGACATCGCATGGCTATGCGCGCGTGATTCCGCCCATGGCGGAATTCGAAGATACGCTGCTCATGCGTTTGCAATCGGCGGGTGCGCAGGATCTGCTCCGCGCGACCGACCCCGCTTCGCAGAGGATGCTGGCGTTGCGGCCAGACATTACCGCGCAGGTAAGCCGGATCGCCGCGACCCGTCTTGCCAAAGCCGCCCGGCCTCTCCGCCTCTGCTATGCGGGCCAGGTGCTGAAGCTGCGCGTGGATCAGCTCAGGCCCGAACGCGAAGAGACGCAGCTTGGCGCGGAGCTGATCGGCACGGATAGCGACGCTGCCGCAGTCGAGATAGTCGGCGTAGCGATAGCGGCGCTGGCGGCGGCAGGAGTCAGTGGCATCACGATAGACTTTACCCTGCCTGATCTGGTGGACTGCCTCGCCGCGGGGCCGATGCCGCTTGAGCCGGAGTTAATCGAAACGGTGCGGGCGCGCCTCGACGCCAAAGACGCAGGCGGCCTCGCCGCGCTGGGGCCAAAGGCGGCGGCCTATCTGCCGCTGATTGAGGCTGCCGGGCCTTTTCATGCGGCGATGGAGCGTCTGGAAGTGATCGACGCTGCGGCCGGAGGCGCGCTCGCCAGCCGCATTGCCGCCTTGCGCGCCATTGCCAGGCCCATCGGCTGGGACATCACCCTCACGCTGGACCCGACCGAGCGGCATGGCTTCGAATATCAGAGCTGGTTCGGCTTTTCGATTTTCGCCGATGGTTTTGGAGGGGAGCTGGGCCGGGGGGGCAGCTATGCCATCGCCCATGCCGACGGACGATCGGAGCCGGCGATCGGCTTCTCGCTCTATCCCGATCCGCTGATCGACGCGGGCTTCGGTGCGGAAATGGCGGACATGCTGTTTCTGCCTCTCGGCCATGATGCGGAGCGCGCCAGTGAGCTGCGCGCGCAGGGCTGGCGCACGGTGGCAGCGCTATCCGATACGGACGATGGCCGCGCGCTGGGCTGCACCCATCGCCTCAATGGCGCAGAGCCGGCACGCTATTAAAGCGCCTCGATAATCTCTGCCAGTGCCGCAAGGCAATCGTGCCCCAATTGCATGGAGCGGGCAGGCGACCAGCCGTAGTCTGTATCCGGCAGATCGTCATGATCCTTGAACGGCATTTCGAGCGTCATACTCAGCGCGCCAAAGCGTTCCGCCAATTGCGCGGTAGACATCGAGAGGTTGGCCTTGCCTGGCGGTGCGGAAGGATAGCCCGCTTTGGTCTGGAAATCGGGCGTGCGGGCGGCAAGCAAGTCCCGATACCTATGATAGAGCGCTAGCCGGTCCGGCTTGAGTGAGGGTATGCCCTCGAACCCGGCGATGAATACATGCGGGATCGCCTCGTCGCCATGCACGTCGATCGCGAAATCTACCCCTGTGCGGTCCATCTCTGCTCTCACAAGGCATACTTCCGGGCTGCGCTCCATTGATGGGGCATGCCACTCGCGGTTGAGGTTAACCCCCGCCGCATTGGTGCGCAGGTGTCCGCGCCGGCTACCATCCGGGTTCATGTTGGGCGCGAGGTGAAAGCGCGCCTTCGCCCGCAATAGCCGCGCCACGCTGTCCTGCCCGTCGCATAGCCGCCGGATCGTCCCTTCCATCCACCACTCGGCCATGCTCTCGCCGGGATGCTGGCGCGCATAAAGCCACACCTGCTTGTTGCCCTCGCCAATGCTCAGCAGATCGATCGGCTGACCGTCCAGCGTCAGGCCCAGTTCTTGATGCAAAGCCCCCGGCTGTCCTGCCGCCCAGGCGACCAGATCGTGATGGCGCTCCATCGAATAGGGCGCGAAATAGGCGACCCATAGCGCGTTGGTGGCTGGAGCAACGCGGATGGTTAGGCGCCCGTCGGCATAGTGCGTATCCGCCAGCCGCCAGTGGATGCGGTCCTCACTCACCCGTGCCTTGTAGTCCGGCCAGCCGCCGGGATAGGCCGCGCCCGCGCAGTTGGTGAGGATCAGCTCTATTTCCTGCCCCGCCGCGCCCGATACGCGGAAGTAAAACCACTGGTAGAAATCGCTTTGATGATCGGGGACGATCTCCAGTTCCGCCTGCCAGACACGAGCAGTGCAATCAGTGGAAACGACGCGGATATTGCCCGCGTCAAAGCTGCTGCTGATCGAAAATGAGGCCGTCATTTAACGGTGATAGTCTCACCAGACTTTCCGGGATAGCCGCTAAATAGCGCGGCAGCGAGCTTGGCTGCGGCGATGCCCGGCTGGGCTGCGGGCGCCCCCTCCTTGGCCTGCACGATCGCCCGCCCTTCCCATATGGTGCTGTTGTCCGAACGTCGGCGAATCTGGGCGGAAAGCGTGCTTGTCACCACGTCCTTGGGCTTGCCGGACAGATCAATACCGATCCCAAGGCCAACGCCGCTGCCATAGCTTCCGGTCGATCCGCCAACGCCCACGCTGACTGGTGAGCGGGCGGCAAGCGCTGATTGCACTGTGCGCTGCGTATCGACACGCACGATATATTCACTGGGGGCGAGGGTCTGCTTGCCCACTTCATCGATAAAGCCGATGCGTTGCAGCTCCTGGCTGACCGCGCCCGCATAGGTGCGAAATTCGATCGTCTGACCCGTCTGCGCCACCATTGGTTCAATGAGGAAGCCGCCTGTGCGCGCCACCGGGTCCGGCGCGTGGAAGCGCGTAACCTCAACGGGCGGCACCGCAGTCGCACATCCGCCGAGTAGCAGGAGTGCTGTCAGCGCGATTGTCAGTCTTTCATGGGGGTTGATCATGGCGCTCTTCCTGTTCGTATGAGCCTTGATGCCATAGTATCGCTGCATGGCAGCTTAACAAGCGGATAATTGTTGAAGCCCGCGCGCCTGGCCTTGACTTTGAAAGCCGATGCCCATAGGGGCTGCCCTTCGTTTTTCGTGAACATACAGAATCATGCAAAAGGCCAAGCCATGAAGATCCGCAACTCGCTGAAGTCACTCAAGGACCGCCACCGGGATAACCGCGTGATCCGTCGCCGTGGCCGCACCTATGTCATTAACAAGACCAACCGCCGCTTCAAAGCGCGTCAGGGCTGATATTTCGGCACCCTTTCGTCTACGGCGATGAATGACCCGGCCCCATGCAGCGGCCGGGTTTTTTATGGGCTAAAGGGTCTTACTCTGCGGCAAATATCGCCGATCGTGCCCTATTCGCTTCCATCACATCACGGATCTGCTGGTCGATGATGCGGGCACCCTTCGGCCCTTGCATCACCATCACCGTGTCGCAGGTCGCGACGCACTCGCCTTGCTGAAAAGCACCTGAATAAAGCGTCCAGCTGCTGTTGCCGATATGACCAATGCCGCTGCCCACAGTCACCTCATAGGGGAAATGCGCCTCCGCGACATAGCGAAGGTCTACCGCCGCGACCAGCCAGCGCACTCCCATATCCGCCGGGTGCCGACCGAGCAGGTGATGAAAATGAATGCGCGCCGTTTCAAATATCCCGGCCATCGCGACATTGTTGATATGACCCAACGGATCGAGATCCGCGAAGCGTGAAGGAATGGCCTTCGAGATCGGGTAATTTTCCGCCTGTAAACGCCAAGGCTCCGGTTTTGCCATAAAATATCCTACTAAGCAGCCGACCTGATGCGTCGGCCGTCAGGATCACGACCCACCTCTGGCCGACAGGTATAGGCTATGGCAAAGCCTTAGACAGCGCCAGAGGTAAATAGGAATTTTGGCCGATTGGTTGGTTTGCGCGTTTAGGCGGAGCCGCCCTTGCCGAGCGCGGAACGCATCAGCGCCATTTGCTTGCGATAAAGGCCGGTGAGAGCAGCATAGTCGGCCTGGATCTGGCCCATTTTCAGCACCTGATCCTCCAGCGTCACCGTGTTGCCATCGGGTTTCACTTCAGAGATGGTGGGGTCGGGGATCAGCGCGCCGGTGCTTAGCTGTCGCGCGCCGAGGCGGCGCATGCCCTCGCTCAGCACCACATGCGGGCGCGGAGTGGCTATGCGTCCATCGACCATCGCCGCGAAGCTGCGCGGCGGCTCGGCCACCTCCTGTGCACGATAGCCGGGCGTGTCGCTGTTGGCGATGTTTTGGGCGACGACACGCTGGCGCTCTCCTAAATGGCGCATCGCCTGCGCAATGGCATCGGTCATTCCGCTCATAGCACGCCGGTGATGCCGCTGATGCGGGTGAGCGCATCCTGGTAGCGCGCGAGCTGCGCCTGCTGATAGGCGGAGGGGCCGCGCCCGCCGCCATTGCCGGCTTCGGCCAGCACTGCTTTGCCGTCATCCCAATAGAGCGAGCGATAGGCGGTCTGGCTCACGGACAGGGCATCTTTCACGACTTTGAGCGCAATCGCGGCATCCTTGGCCGTGCCGACCGACAATGCCTCGGTGAGCGACAGGCCGAAGGTGCCGCCAGGACGGACTTTCGGATCACGCGGGCCGGCAATGGCGGGGACGGTAAGCCGCTGCGGCTCCAAGCCCAGTTTGGCGAGCGCATCGGCGCCATCCGGCCCGGCAATCAGCTCAACATCCGCGGCCGCTTTTGCTTCGATCCGCAGCAGACGGCTGCCGCTAACGGTCGGCGTTGCGATCGCCGCCTTGCCGGAGAGCGCCGTTTTTACCCGAGCGGTGAGAGTGGCCAGCGTGTCGTCCGCTGCAATCGTGATCTTCTTCAGCGCACCGCCGTTCAGCCGCACCGAAAAGCTGTCGCCTGCCCGCAGCGATGTCTGGGTGGTGAGCAGAGCGGAGTCCTGCGGCGTCAAGCTGCCGCGCGCGAGGCCCATCGCGCCCAATACACTTGCTCCACCTGGTGCGGCAGCGATCCGCACCGCGCCGCTCTGTTCCGCTACCCGGCCGAACTGGCGGGCGGAAAGTTGCGCGCCCGATGCGGCATCCAGCGCCACGACAAAGCCATCCGTCGCGCCGGTTTTGCTTGCGCCCGCCAGTGCGCCGGCCGTCCGCCCACCCGCATAGAGGTTGCCATTGAGGAAGGCGATGCTGTCAACCTGATCGGTGCCGGTGCTACCGATATAGCTTGTCTGCGCGCCCGTCAGGCTGGCGGAAAGGCGGGTGACAAAGCCATCGCGCCCGCCCGACAGCGCGTTCGCCTGCGCACCGTTCAATGCCGTATCGGTCGCGCCGCCCACGGCTATGCTGCCGTCAGACGCCACAGCCAGTGCGCGCGCATCGGCCAGCCCAAGGTCTATGCTGGCGCTATCTACGCCTAGCGTCGCGCTGTCGATCTGGCGCAACACGGCATGGCCGCTCTCGCTGGTGAGCGCGAGGAGCGAGCCATCCGCCGCCAGCCCCAGCGCGCGCAGGCTTTCGCTGCCGCCCGCGTCGATCGTCCGCCGGGCGGTGACAAGGCCATTGGCGTCGAGCTTCGCGATCACGGCGTCGCCAGAGCCAAAACCGCCGACACCCTTCGCCGTGCCGCCGATATAGATGCTGCCATCCGGCGCGGATGCAATCGCGCTCGCCTGCTCGACGCCGATGGCGCGAACGAGGGTGGCGAACTGCTCGTCGCCGCTGGCGCTATACCGCGCGACCAGCATGTCGCCATCGCTCGCCGCGCCATCGAACGCGCCGGAAACTGTGCCCGCCACCACCACATCGCCATTGGCGGCGATGCTTACCGCCGCGCCGCTGGCATCGGTAGAAGCGCCGAGCATCTGTTGCCACAGCACGCGCCCCTCGCTGTCGATCTTGGTGAGGGTGAGGTCTTGCGCGCCGAGAGGCCGGTTGGCGCCCAGCTCGCCTGCCGTCGTGCCGACGACATAGCTGCTGCCATCGGGCGCGGTGGCGACGGCGGCGGCGCTGGTGGGCGCAAAAACCTGCGGCTGAGACAGGATAACGCCTTTAGGGTCAGGACTCATAGCCAGAAGAGGACAGTGGCGGCGAGAGCGATGGCGGAGAGGAAGACTGTTGGGCATCTGTCGTAGCGGGTTGCGACGCGACGCCAGTCCTTGAGGCGGCCAAACATGAT
>JAGNYO010000037.1 GCA_017984895.1 Sphingobium sp.
TAGCGATTGAGAATATGGCGTGGCGGGCGAACAAGCGCCCGCCCGCTCCACGGTTAGACTTAACGGACGGGTGCAATGCCTCAGATAGCCCAGTTGGCCGCGACCTACAGCTCCCAGATTTTCTGGCTGCTGCTGACGTTCGGCTTCGTGTTCTTCGTGATCGGCCTGGGCATGGTGCCCAAGGTGCAATCGACGGTCGATGCGCGTGACGCCAAGATCGCCGATGATCTTGCCACCGCCAAGGCGAGCTTCGCCCGTGGCGACGAACTGGAAGAGCAGAACCGCGCTCGCGACGCTGAGGCCCGTGCTTCAGCGCAGTCTATCGTCGCCGCGGCCAAGGCCAAGGCGGCCAAGGACGCGGAAAAGAAGATCGCGACCGAGGACAAGAAAATCGCCGCCAAGATCGCACAAGCGGAGGAGGCTATTCACGCCGCGTCCGTCAAGGCTCTGGCCGAGATAGAGGCAGTATCGGCCGATGCCGCGCAGGATATGGTCGCCCGGATTTCCGGCGCGTCCGTAACCGCTGTCGATGCGCAGAAAGCAGTGAAGGCGGCCCTCAATGGTTGATAACGTCTCCGAGAACAGCGCGGCTGTCGCCCATAATCTGGAGAATGCCGACAAGGTGCAGACTCTCCAGGGCGAAGTGCATGCCAGCACCGAAGCGCATGGTGGGCCGATGGCGCATACCCCCGATCCCGCGATTGGCGGTGCGGGCGGCTATCTCAACGCCACCACCGTCGTCAGCATCGCCATGGCGGTGTTCATCGCGGTGCTGATCTGGAAGAAAGTGCCCGCCCTTATCGGCAAGGCGCTTGATGGGCGGATCGACGCGATCCGCAGCCAGCTCGACGAAGCTGCCAAGCTGCGCGCCGAGGCGGAGGCGCTAAAGGCCGAGTATCAGAAGAAGCTCGCTGGTGCCGAAAAAGAGGCAGACGCGTTGCGCGCCCGTGCGCAAGATGAAGCCGCGAACCTCGTCGCCGAGGCCAAGACCGCGACCGCCGATCTGGTAAAGCGTCGTCAGAAAATGGCTGAGGACAAGATCGCCGCTGCTGAGCGCACCGCGATTGCCGACATCCGCGCCAAGGCGGTCAGCGCCGCAAGCGCCGCTGCCGCAACGCTGATCGCGCAAAATCACAACGCCAGTGCAGATAAGGCGATGATCGATAGCGCGATCAAAGGGCTGGGCAGCCTCAACTGAGGCTGTAACCTTCGCTTCAACAGAAATCGAAGAGGGTCGACCCGCTTTATGGCGCGTTGGCCCTTTTTGCGTCTCCGTCGCCTAGTTAGTTCGTAAAAGGGCTTGTCGCCAGACCTGCACAGGATAGTATTTTATCTGCGCGTGGGGTGCTGATTGTTGGGAAAGGCAATGCGATGTGCAACGAAATCACGGACGCCGAGAATGAAATCTGGCTAGGAACCGGCCCCCTGGGCCGTCGCGAATTTGGCGTGCTGGGCGTCGGTGCCTCGGTCGCGATGATGATGCCGGCCTGTGCTGCGGGCGCAGACCCTGCCAGCGGGCAAGCCGCCCCCACCGCGCGCATTGTCAGTATCCCGATGGCCGAGGGCGCCGCCGACGCCTATTTTGTGCACCCCGCCCAAGGCCGACATCCCGCCGTCATCCTGTGGCCCGATATTGGAGGGCTGCGGGAAGCCTATCAGATCATGGGCACCCGCCTTGCGCAGGCGGGCTATGCGGTGCTGGTCGTCAACCATTATTACCGTTCGGCGAAAGCGCCGGTTTTCGCCTCGCTGGCGGAGCGCCAAAGCGCGCAGGGGCAGGCGCGCCTTAAGCCGATGGTGGCGGCGATCACCCCCGCCGGAACGAGTGCTGATGCCGCCAGCTTTGTCGACTGGCTGGTGCAGCAACCCGCGGTCGATGCCAAGCGCAAGATGGGGAGTTGCGGCTATTGCATGGGCGGACCGTTCACGTTCCGAACCGCAGCGGCGCGGCCAGATCGTGTGGGCGCGATCGCCTCCTTTCATGGCGGCAAGCTCGTCACCGATGCGGCGGACAGTCCTCATCTGCTTCTGCCGAAGATGCAGGCCGGGTTGCTCATCGCGATCGCGCAAAATGACGATGCGCGGGAACCCGCCACCAGGGAAGTGTTGCGCGAAGCCGCAAAAACGGCCGGGCGCACGGCAGAAATCGAGGTCTACCCAGCCCAGCATGGCTGGTGCACACTCGATTCGCCGGTTTACGACAAGGAGTCCGCCGAAAAAGCGTGGAGCCGGATGCTGGCCTTGTTTCACACTGCGCTCTGACCAGAGGCAAAAGCGTCGGCACGGATGCGGGCGCTATTTCTTGAGCGGGCGGCCATTGCCGACATCATCGCGCGGTTTGCCTTTACGGGTGCGCTGCGCATAGGCCTGTGCGCCTTCGAGCACCGGCCCGCACGCGGTGGACTTGGCATCGCCCACATCGACGAAGGCGAGAACAGCGGCAAAAGGTGACAAGGCCAGCCCCAGCCCCGCACTGACCCCAGCCCGTGTCAGCAACTCGGGGCTGATGATCGCGAGCGAAGGAGCGGCGAACCAGCCCTCGATGCCCACAGGCGACTGTGCGGAAAACAGGCTGAATTTCTTGCTGTCCGCGCGTAGCGAGAGGTCGAGGCTCTCGTCCTTGAAGCTGAAGCTGCCCTTGCCGATCATGACATTCTTGCTGGTGTCGATGAGGATAGGGTCAGCCGCCGCTACGCCATCGCGCACCGTGAACGCCACCAGCCCGCAATTGATCGCGACCGGCTTTTCCAGCTTTTCTTCGAACAGGCGCTGGATGAACACCCCGATATCGAGCTCGGAAAGCTGGATGTTGCGCACCCACATTGATCCCTTGGGGATAATGACCGCGATCCGGCCATCCGCGCTTGCCAGCGATTCCCGCACCGAATCCCCTTCTCCCGTCATTTCCACACGCGCCTTGATGACGCCGGATGTGCCGTTTTCCTCGGCACCCCAGCGGCTCAGCAGTTTGCTCATCGGTGTGGGCGAAAGGCGGATGTCGTAGCGCGTTGCCACTGGCCGCTTGCGCGCATCTATCACGATATCGGAAGAGACAAATCCCCCCGCCATATCGAAGGTCAGTGGCGAGAGATCGAGCCGGGAATGATCGAGCTTCAGGGTCAGGCCGATATTGGATACCGGCACATGCTCGGCGCGCACGGTTTTGACCGTATAGCGCACATCGGCATCGAAGCGCTGGAGCGCATCGGTGCGCAATGGCGCATCGGGAAGGATTCGTGGGCTTCCGCCGGTCTGCTTGACTGCCGCCTGCGCACCGCGCGCCGCAAGACTGTTCGGCTCATAGCCGATGAACGGGCCGACATCGAGAATGTCGAGCTTCTGCGTGTTGAGTTCCGCGCCGATATGGACTCGCCCCTTGGGCATCGTGATGGTCATTTTGCCGCCAAGATCACTATCGCCGAACCGGCCATTCATGCGCGTGAATTTCCACGCCTCCTCCTCATAGGTAAGGCGCGAAGTGACATGATAGGTGCGTGTATCGGGGATTGCGACACCGAGAAAATCGAACAGCCGGCTCAGATTGGGACCGCGCACGAGCAGGCCGAGGTCAGACCCCTCGATCTGCGTCGCGGAAGGCAGAGTGCCGCGCACTGTCATGTGAGTCGCGCCGGATGCCGCCTCAAGGTCGAGCCGGTTGGCGCCCCCAGCGAGCGTCACGTTGGGAGAGAGCAGCCCGCCGGTAAGGGTGAAGGGGTGGCCGTTCATCAGTCCGCTGCCCCGGAAGGTCACTTTATCCGAAACGCGGGTATCTCTGGCGCGAATAGTATCCACGCCGACTTTGACCGAGAGGCGCAGGCGCGGGTCGCGATACGAGACGCTCGTCCCGCTGATGACGGCATGGCGAATCTCGGGAAGCCGAAACGGTTCGGCCGGTTCATCCCTGTCGCCGAAGGTCCAGTTGTTGCGCCCGTCCTTGGTCCATTCAAGCTGGGCATTGCCCCGGTCCATCACGATATGGCGAAAGCGCGTATCGCCCACCAGCAAAGGCAGGGTGGCGATCCGGGCGTCGAGCAGCCGCGCTGTGAACAACGGCTTCTCCGGCTGCCAGCTCGGGCCGGCAATGGTCAGCCCCTCGGCTAGAAACTTGACCTGAATCGGCGCGAAATAGAGTTGGAAGTCGCCTTTGACATCGATTTGCCGCCCGGCGGTGCTGGAAGCGATCCGCACGAACGGCTGCTTCAGGAAGCGGCCCTTGGTGATATATAGCACCAGCCAGATCGTGAACAGAACGAGCAGCGCATAGCCTATCCAGCGCAGCGGGCGAGGCACACCACGCCATCGCCGTCGCATAGAGCGCAGCCATGGCGTGCTCATAGCCTCGTCTTTGCCCCCAGGCGGCGTTCCGGCATCCAGCATGGAGGGTAAACAACCACCCGGCGCGGCAGTTCCGGCTCCTGAGGGCTGCGTCGCTCTCGCTCGGTCGGATCGGGCTGGGCAAATGGGGACGCTGCTCCTACATATCCGCCATGCCTTCCTCCCCACCACCGCAAATCCCCGACCGTTTTAGCGAGGAGAAGGCAGCCTATGCCCTGCGCGGGCTGGGCCAGCCGGATGTCGAGGTGGGGGTTGCCGCGATCCGGGACACGGTAAAAACGCTCACGCTCCAGCCCGGTGTCTACCGGATGTGTGATGCGCGCGGCGATGTGCTCTATGTCGGCAAGGCCAAGGCTCTCAAAAACCGCGTCACCAGCTATACCCAGATCACGCGCCTGCCCAAGCGCCTGCAACGGATGGTGGCCCAGACCCGCTCGATGACTATCGTCACCACCAGCACAGAGGCGGAAGCGCTCCTGCTGGAGGCGCAACTGATCAAGCGCTATCGGCCACCCTATAATGTGCTGCTGCGCGACGACAAGAGTTTCCCCTATATCCTCCTGCGGCATGATCATGACTTCCCGCGCATCCAGAAACATCGCGGCGCGCGCAAGGCGCCGGGGCGTTATTTCGGCCCTTATGCCAGTGGCGGCGCGGTCAACCGCACGCTGAACGCGATGCAGAAGCTGTTCCTGCTCAGGAGCTGCACCGACAGCTTCTTCGCCAACCGTTCCCGGCCCTGCCTGCTCTATCAGATTCGTCGCTGCTCCGCGCCCTGCGTCGGCCGAATCGACGCGGCGGGCTATGCCGAGCTGGTGGCCGATGCCGAGGCGTTTCTGGGCGGCAAGGGCAGTGGGGTGCAGGCCAAGCTCGCCGGCGCGATGCAGCAGGCGTCCGAGGGGATGGACTATGAGCTGGCGGCGATATTCCGGGACCGGCTGAAAGCGCTCACCTTTGTGCAGACCTCCCAGGCGATCAATGGAGAGGGGCTGGAAGATGCGGACGTGTTCGCGCTCGCCGCGCACGGCGGGGCGATGTGCATCCAGGCGTTCTTCATTCGCGGTGGGCAGAATTGTGGTAGCCACTCGATTTTCCCGGTCCACACGGCGGAAGTGGATGAGGACGAGGTGCTGGCGAGCTTTCTTGGCCAGTTTTATGAGGACACGCCGCCACCGCCGGTGCTGCTGCTGGATAGGCAACTGGGCGAGGCGGGCCTGATTTCCGAGGCGCTGTCGGTCAAGGCTGGGCGCAAGGTGAGGATCGAGGCGCCCCAGCGCGGCCCCAAGACGAAGCTGATCGGACAGGCGCAGCGCAATGCCGCAGAAGCACTGCAACGGCGACAGGCGGAAAGCGCCAGCCAGGCTAAGTTGTTGCGCGATCTGGCCGAGCTGTTCGGCCTGGACGAGCCGCCGCAGCGGATCGAGATATACGACAACAGCCACATTCAGGGCGCGCATGCACTGGGCGCGATGGTGGTGGCAGGGCCGGAGGGCTTCCGCAAAAACGCCTATCGCAAGTTCAACATCAAGAACCCTGAAACCCGGCCGGGCGACGACTTTGCAATGATGCGCGAGGTGTTCGGCCGGCGGTTTGCGCGCGCGCAGGAGCAAGACCCGGACCGGGCGCAGGGCGAATGGCCCGATCTCGTGCTGATCGACGGCGGCAAGGGCCAGCTTTCCACCGCGCGGGCGATGCTGGAGGGAATGGGCGTGGACGACGTGCCGCTGGTCGGCGTCGCCAAGGGGCCGTTCCACGGGCGCGACGGGCGCGAGATTTTTCATCTGCCCGACGGGCGGGAAATCAGCCTGCCGGTCAACGATCCGCTGCTGTTCTATATCCAGCGTCTGCGCGACGAGGCGCACCGCTTCGCCATCGGGGCGCACCGGGGCAAGCGCAGCAAGGCGATCACCACCTCCTCGCTCGATGAAGTGCCGGGCATCGGCCCCGCCCGCAAAAAGGCCCTGCTGATGCATTTCGGCACGGCGCGCGGGGTGAAAGACGCGCGGCTCGAGGACTTGCAACGTGCGCCCGGCGTCTCAGCCAGGGTTGCACAAATGGTCTATGACTATTTTCACTCGGAGGGATGACCCATGGGCACGAACCGGCTCGAAGCCTTCAGCGACGGGGTTATGGCAATCATCATCACGATCATGGTGCTGGAGCTTGAGGTTCCTCATTCACCCAGCCTCGCAGCTATCGCAAATCTCTGGCCGACATTTTTCAGTTATCTTCTCAGCTTCATCTATGTGGGCATATACTGGAACAACCATCACCATATGATGCAGGCCGCGCAGAAGGTGACGGGTGGAGTTCTGTGGAGCAACCTGCATCTGCTTTTCTGGCTCTCGTTGCTGCCATTCACCACCGGCTGGATGGGCGAGAACGAGTTCGACCGCTTGCCGACGATGCTGTATGGCATCAACCTCTTGCTGTGCGCTGTCGCCTATTATGTGCTCGAACACAAAATCATCGTCGCGGACGGGAAGGACAGCCTGATCGCCCATGCCATTGGCGCGGATTTCAAGGGCAAGGTTTCCCCCTTCCTCTATATCCTTGGCATCGGAAGCACCTGGTTCGTTGCGCCATGGGCAGGCCTGATTTTCTTCGTGAGCGTAACCGTGCTCTGGCTGAAGCCCGATACGCGGATCGAGGAGGCCATTGGCGATGACTGATGCGCGACAGCGACTAGACCATTCCTGATGGCGCAGCTCGTAACCCCCGCAATCCTCTGTTCCGTGCGGGCGCATGGCGAGCATGGGGCGGTGGTGCGTGCGCTGACGCCGGACAATGGGCTTGTGACGGGCTATGTGCGCGGCGGGCGGTCCCGCACGATGCGCCCGGTGCTGGTGCCGGGCAACCGGGTGCAGGCGGAATATCGCGCCCGCACGGCTGAGCAATTGGCTTCGCTGACGGTGGAGCTGGATCACAGCATCGCACCAATACTGGCCGAACCATTGCCCGCCGCCGCGATAGAGTGGGTCTGCGCGCTCACCGCCGTCGCTCTCCCTGAGGAAAATGCCTATCCCCCGCTCTATGCCGCCCTGAGCGCGGTGTTGGATGCGATCGAGGCAGCGCCCGCCGCGCGTGGCTGGGCGCTGGCGCTGGTGCGCTACGAGCTGTTGTTGCTTTCGCATATCGGCTTTGGGCTGGATCTGTCGACCTGCGCAACGACGGGCGCGGGGCCGGAGAGCCTCACTTATGTATCTCCCCGCACCGGAGCCGGCGTCTCGGCGCTTGGCGCGCGCGGGTATGAGGCGAAGCTGCTTCCCCTTCCCGCCTTCCTGCATGATGGGAGTGGGGAGGCGGAATGGGGCGCAATATTCTCTGGCTTTGCTCTCACCCGCCATTTCCTCGAACGCTCGGTATTGACAGAGCGGCGGGCGGATGTGCTCGCCAGTCGGGATCGTCTTGTCGACCGGCTCAAAAGAGCGGTTGCGTGATCGTTCGCACACCCATATGCGTGCGCCCGTAACGGGAGATTCACACATGCTGGTAGCGGTTTTGGCGGGCGATGGCATCGGGCCGGAGATCATGACGCAGGCGCGCCGGGTGCTTGATGCGCTTGATCTGGGTCTGCGCTATGAGGAAGGGCTGGTCGGCGGAGCGGCCTACAAGGCGGTGGGTCATCCGCTGCCCCCCGAGACGCTCGACACCGCCATGCGCGCGGATGCGATCCTGTTTGGCGCGGTGGGGGATTTCGATTGCGACCATCTGGAGCGGCATCTGCGGCCAGAGCAGGCGATCCTCGGACTGCGCAAGGAGCTGACCCTGTTCTCTAACCTGCGCCCTGCCAAAGTATTCCCGCAGCTTGCGGATGCTTCGGCGCTCAAACCCGAAGTCGCCTCCGCGATTGACCTGCTGATCGTGCGCGAGCTGAATGGCGACGTATATTTCGGTGAAAAGGGCATGCGCAAGACCGCCGATGGCCTGCGAGAAGGCTATGACGTGATGTCCTACAACGAGGCCGAGGTGCGGCGCATCGCCCACAGCGCTTTCAAGGCGGCGCAGGTGCGACGCGGTAAGCTGTGCTCGGTCGACAAGGCGAATGTGCTGGAAACCAGCCAGCTCTGGCGCGATGTGGTGATCGAGGTTTCCGCTGAATACCCAGATGTGCAGCTCAGCCATATGTATGTCGACAATGCGGCGATGCAACTGGTGCGCAATCCCGGCCAGTTCGATGTGATCGTCACCGGCAACCTGTTTGGTGACATCCTTTCGGATCAGGCGAGCATGTGCGTGGGGTCGATCGGCATGCTCGCGTCCGCCTCGCTGGATGCCAACGGAAAGGGGTTGTATGAGCCGATTCACGGCTCCGCGCCCGATATCGCCGGGCAGGGCAAGGCCAATCCGCTCGCTACCATCCTCTCCGCCGCGATGATGCTGCGCTACTCGCTGGGTATGCCGGAGGCTGCGGACCGGATCGAGGCGGCGGTCGCCAAGGCGCTGGAACGCGGCGCGCGCAGCTTTGATCTGGGCGGCAGCATGACCACCGAGCAAATGGGTGACGCGGTGCTGGCGGTGTTGTAGGATAGAGATATGAAACGGGACACAGGCCAAAATCGCGCCATTACCGGCAAATGGCGGCCCGCCACGCAGGCGGTGCGCGGCGGCACATGGCGCAGCGAACAGGGCGAAACGTCGGAGGCGATCTTCGTTACCTCCGGCTATAGCTATGACGACGCGCAGAGCGTCGCCGCGCGCTTCGCGGGCGAAGAGCCGGGGATGACCTATTCCCGCACGCAGAACCCCACGGTGCAGATGCTCGAGGAACGCATCGCCCTGATGGAGGGCGCGGAAGCCTGCCGGGTGCAGGCGAGCGGCATGGCGGCGATGTCTGCGGCGATGCTTTGCGCGCTGTCTGTGGGCGATCATATGGTGGTGGCGCGCGCCGCGTTCGGCCCGACCCGCTGGGTGACGGACAATCTGCTGCCGCGCTTCGGCATCGAGGTGACGCCGGTAGACGGGCGGGACAACGACGCCTGGGCGCGGGCGATCAAGCCCAATACCAAGATGTTCTTCTTCGAGACGCCCGCCAACCCGACGATGGACGTGGTGGACATCCGCGCCGTCTGCGCACTGGCGCGCGCGCATGGCATCATCAGTGTGGTCGACAACGCCTTTGCCTCATCCGCGCTGCAACGCCCGCTGGAGCTGGGGGCGGATGTCGTCGCCTATGCCGCCACCAAGCTGATGGACGGGCAGGGCCGGGTGCTAGCCGGCGCGGTCTGTGGCTCGGCGGATTTCATCAACAATAAGCTGCTGCCTTATCAACGCAATACCGGGCCAATTCTCTCGCCTTTCAGCGCCTGGGTGGTGCTGAAAGGGCTGGAAACGCTCGATCTGCGCGCGGTGAAGCAATCCGAGAACGCGCTGGTTGTCGGCCGCTTTCTGGAGCAGCGGGTGCCGCATGTGTTGTTCCCCGGCCTGCCCAGCCACCCGCAGCATGACCTCGCCATGAGCCAGATGCGCTATGCCGGGCCGATTTTCTCGTTCGAGATCGAAGGCGGGCGCGAGCCTGCGATGGCGATGCTCAACGCGGTGGAGCTGATCGATATCTCCAACAATATCGGAGACACCAAATCGCTGATGACTCACCCTGCCAGCACTACGCACAGCAGCCTCTCGCAGGAAGTGCGGGCGGACATGGGCGTGAGCGAGGGGATGCTGCGTATCAATGTCGGGTTGGAGGACCCCGATGATCTGATCGAGGATCTGGATCAGGCATTGACGAAAGCCGGGCTTTAGGGGACTCTCCCGCGACATGAAGGCGCTGTTCCCTTATTTTGTCGCGACGGACGACATCATTGTCCGTGTTTCGGTGAGCTTCCTGCCCGAACAGTCCGAGCCGGCGCGCGGGCGCTGGTTCTGGGCCTACCATGTGCGTGTGGAGAATGAGGGCGATGCGCCGGTGCAGCTTCTCACCCGCCGCTGGTCGATCACCGATGGGCGCGGCACGGTTCACCATGTCGAGGGGGAGGGTGTTGTCGGCGAGCAGCCGGTGATCCACCCCAATGCGTCCTACGATTATGTCTCGGGCTGCCCGCTCAACACGTCCACGGGGGTTATGGAGGGGCATTACACGATGGTTGCGGCGGATGGGCGGATGCTGCGCGTCGCGATCCCGCGCTTTGCGCTGGTGGCCCCGGCCGAGGCGGAGTGAAGGGGGCATGAAGCGGACGCATCTGCCACTCAATGGCCTGCGCGTGCTGGATGCAGCGGCGCGCCACCTCAGCTTCACCCGTGCGGCAGACGAGCTGGCGGTGACACCTGCCGCCGTGGGGCAGCAGATCCGGGCGCTGGAGGATATGCTGGGCGTCGTGCTGTTCCGCCGCACGCCCAAGGGACTGGAGCTGACGCCGGAAACGGAAGGCGCGCTGGATGCGCTGCGCGGTGGCTTCCTGATGTTCGAGGAGGCGGTGCACGCGATGCAGGCCGGGCAGTCGTCCAGCGCGCTCACTATCGCCGCCCCGCGCGACATCAGCGCCGCCTGGCTGTTGCCGCGTCTCGCGGACTATGGGCGAGATCACCCGGATATCCATTTCACCCTGATCGCCGCAGACACTCCGCCCGATTTCGCCGAAGCCAATCTCGACCTCGCGCTGGTGCTGGCCGAGGGGCCGGGCGAGCATGAGGGCATGACGCTGGACGAGGCCCGCTTTGTGACGGTCGAGGCGGCGGGCGGCGGTGCGGATGCGCTGATCGACTGGCAGGGATGCGGGCCAGCCGAGGGCGCGGTTATCCGTGTGGCAGACGCCGGGCTGGCGATCGCGGCGGCGACAAGCGGCCTGGGACGGGCCTGTGTGCCATTGCTGCTGGCGGAGGATGCTCTTGGGGCGGGCCGCGTGCGGCAAGTTGGTGAAGCGCGGGAGAGCGAGCATGGCTACTGGCTCGTTGCCCCAACCCCGCAATGGCGCCAGAAAAAGGTCAAGGCGCTGGTTGGGGCGCTGGTTGCCGCGCTGGTGCAATAACAAGAAGAGGCCACCACAGGGGCGGCCTCTTCCTTCGCGCTTCTAAAGGGGAATCAGAAGCGGAAACTGGCTGTGACGCGCACATCCTGAGTTGTGAAACGGTCATTGGTCCGCTTGAACACGGTTTGCCCCGCAGGCGTGATCACGAAGGGGTTGGTTGCCGAGGGCGGCGTTCCCTGGCTGGCCGTCACGCTATATTCATTGGGATTGAACCGGGTGTATTTATACAGCACGCCAATCGAGAAATTGTCGGCGACCTTCTGCTCGATGCCGCCGCCCACGACCCAGCCCCAGTCATTTTCTTTCCGACGGCGTTCGGTGAAGGTGTTGAAGGTGTTGGAGGTGGAGAAGCTATTCTTGAACTTTCCATATGCCACGCCGCCCGTTGCATAGATCAGCGTATTGGTCGGTAAGGCGAAGCCTGCCCTCAGCCGTGCCGCGCCATTCCAGTTAAGGTGGCGGGTCATCGTATAGGACGCAGGGGTGGTGCTAAAGCCCGTCACGCTGTTGCTGAGCCTGCTGCGTCCGCCTTCGACAACGCCGCCAACAACGATACTGCCCATCTGATAATCATAGCCGGCATAGACGGTCCAGCCGGTCTTGCCATCGCGATCGCCGCTGCATCCGCCGGCGGCGCTGTTGCCTCGGGCTGTGCCGCGACAAAAGCCGGGGCTGAATGCGTTTGTGCCAGCAAGAGTGGTTACACTGTCGCCGAACCGTCCATCGCCATTGGTGTCAAAGCCAATAGTTTCGTTGCGCTCTCTACGATCGTTAGGTTGCCAGTCATATCCCAGAGAACCGCCAATATAGGCGCCTGTCCACGGACCAACTTCTGTTACTTGATCTTCCTGAGCAAAAGATGAACCGGAGATTAATACTGCGGTAAGCGCAGCCACTGAAGCCTTCGTATAACTATACATGGCACTGTCCCTTTTTTGATATGAACAAGGCCATCTAACTTCTGCGAAATGATTTGGTTGCACTACCGTTTGACAGGATTGCCATTTTTGCGACGAGGCGTGGAGATGGTTAGGGGGGAGGGGAGCGCTTTGGCAGCACGGAACCCAAAATCAGACATCCTCTTGCGTCTCCGACTCTCCTCACCCTATAGCATCGCGATGTCCGATGATCTGTTCGCATCCGCCCCTTCGACATCTTCCGGCACTTACGACGCCTCCTCGATCGAGGTGCTGGAGGGGCTGGAGCCGGTACGCCGCCGCCCCGGCATGTATATCGGCGGGACGGACGAGCGGGCGCTGCACCATCTTGCCTCCGAAGTGCTCGATAACGCGATGGACGAGGCGGTGGCAGGCCACGCCACGCGCATCGAGATCGCGCTCGAGCCTGGCAACCGCCTGACGATCACCGACAATGGCCGGGGCATCCCGGTCGATCCTCACCCGAAGTTTCCGGGCAAGTCTGCACTGGAAGTGATTCTCACCACGCTCCATTCGGGCGGGAAGTTTTCAGACAAGGCCTATTCTACCTCTGGCGGCCTGCATGGCGTGGGTGTTTCGGTGGTGAACGCGCTGTCGTCAGACACCTGCATTGAGGTCGCGCGCAACAAGGAGCTGTTTCGCCAGCGCTTCAGCAAGGGGCATCCGGTAAGCGCGCTCGAAAAGGTCGGCGCCGCGCCCAACCGGCGCGGCACATCTGTGAGCTTCGTGCCGGATACGGAGATTTTCGGCGCGCAGAGCTTCAAGCCGGCGCGGTTGCACAAGCTCGCCCGCTCCAAGGCCTATCTGTTTGCCGGGGTGGAGATACGCTGGCGGTGCGACCCCGCACTCATCAGCGACGATACGCCCGCCGAGGCGGTGTTCCAGTTTCCCGGCGGCCTCGCCGATCACCTGGCCGAGCAGGTATCCGGGCGGCAATGCGCCACCAAGGATTTTTTCACCGGCACTCAGGAATTTGCGGGCACCACCGGCCGCGCGGAGTGGGCGATCGCATGGCCATTGTGGTCCGATGGCAGCTATAGCTGGTATTGCAACACGATCCCCACACCCGATGGCGGCACGCATGAGGCGGGGCTACGCGCTGCTTTGGTGAAAGGCATCCGCGCTTTTGGCGATCTCGCTGGCGTCAAGAAGGCGAAAGACATCACGCCAGAGGATGTGATGACCGGCTGCGAGTTGATGCTCAGCGTGTTCGTGCGGGACCCGCAGTTCCAGAGCCAGACCAAGGACCGCCTGACCAGCCCGGAGGCGTCCGGCCTCGTCGAAAAAGCGGTGCGCGATCATTTCGACCATTTCCTTGCGGACAATATGGAGCGCGGCAAGGCGTTGCTGGGCTATGTGACCGACCGGATGGACGAGCGCCTGGCGCGCAAGGCTGAAAAGGAAGTGAAACGCAAGACCGCCACCTCGGGCCGCAAGCTGCGCCTGCCCGGCAAGCTCACCGATTGCTCGGCCGACGACCCGGCGGGCACGGAAATCTTTATCGTCGAGGGAGACAGTGCAGGCGGCTCTGCCAAGCAGGCGCGTAACCGCAAGACTCAGGCGATCCTCCCGATTCGTGGCAAGATCCTGAACGTCGCGTCCGCCACTGCGCAAAAGATCCTCGCCAATCAGGAGATTGCGGACCTCATCCAGGCGATCGGCTGCGGCACGCGCAAGGACTGCAACCCCGATCTGCTGCGCTACGAGCGCATCGTCATCATGACTGATGCCGACGTTGATGGCGCGCATATCGCCACACTGCTGATGACCTTCTTCTTCCAGGAAATGGCAGAGCTGGTGAAACGCGGGCACCTTTATCTGGCGCAGCCGCCGCTCTATCGGCTGACCACTGGCGGCAAGAGCGTTTATGCGATGGACGATGCGCACAAGGATGCGCTGCTGGCGCGCGAGCTGAAGGGCAAGAAGGTGGATGTCTCGCGCTTCAAGGGGCTGGGGGAAATGAACCCGGCGCAGCTGCGTGAAACGACGATGGACCCCAAGACACGCGGCATGATCCGCATCACCCTGCCGCAGGAATATGAGGAAGCGGCGGCGGTGCGCAACCTTGTTGACCGGCTGATGGGCAGCAATCCCGCCCACCGCTTTGCCTTCATTCAGGACAATGCGGCGACGCTGGATGAAGAGATGATCGACGCCTGACGGCAGGGCGCTTCGGCGCACGGGCCTGTGCGCGGAACAGAAGGCGACCCGGAGTGTTTCTCCTGCACCATTGGAGGAGAATAAACATGGCCGAGTATCGCGAAGACACTGTCCGGCACGATCGGCGCACCGGAGGCGCTGGACGCATCGTACTTATCGTCGCCCTGGTGGCGGCTATCATTGCCGGGCTGCTGTTTGCAACGGGTTTCTGGACCGCCGATGTCAAGGAAGGTTCACTTCCTGATGTCGATGTGTCTGCCAAGGGCGGCGACCTTCCTGATGTCAATGTCGACTCGAAAGAAATCGTCGTCGGCACCAAGAAGGAAACCATTGATGTGCCTACAGTCGGCGTCAAGGATGACGGCGACAAGTAAGAGCGTTTCCGCTCAGGTTTTTATGCGGGAGGCAGATGCCTCCCGTTTTTCTGTGTGGGCGAATGAAGCAGACGCGAATGACCGCTCGTCCGTCAGCCTTGCGGTTCCAGGCCGGCATCGGTCAGCCAGCCACGGCGGTGCGCCAGGCGGAACAGCGGGTTAAGCACCGCGTTGCTCCAGCCCGAATTGGTCGCGAAATCGCGCCGCAAACTATCATGATGAAGCTGGTGCGCTTCCGGGGTCATCAGCAGGCCGGCGCGGCGCATGGCGCGGATGATCCAGGGGTTGTCCGTGCGGTGCAAGGTGCCATGGAAATATTGCGCGAAAGTGCCGCCGACCAGCAGGCTCAGGCTCCCCGCCACCACCCAGCCGGGCACCGGCCAAATGAGGCAGGCCGCGTTCAGCAGTAACGAGAGTGGCAATGACCCCGCCATGATCGTCGACGCGATCTGGCGCAGCATAGCGCGCCGCCCCAGCGCATCAGGGCGGGGATGGTGGTTCTTGAAATCGTAGACCAGCCGCTCGAACGGGTTGATCCGCGCCATCGTGGTGCGGAACATGCCCGTATATTCCTCGCTCTCGCGCGATCCGGCATAAAAATAGAGCCGATCCAGCCCCACGCCTCTGCGCGCCGGGTGATAATCCATCAGCATATGCACCAGGCCGGAGAGCATGTCCGCGCCATACCACCCGGCGAGCGCGGCGGGGATCATCCACCAACTCGGATCACGCAGGGCAAAAGCGAGACTCGCCAGCCCGGAAGCGATAAGCGCACAGAGGACAAGCCGCATCAGCATGGGGCATACTTGTATCATCCGGGGCGGGGCCGGGGCAAGGCACATGCGGCTGGCCCTAAATCCCCTCTTTGCGCCACTAACTGTTTTTCTACTTTGCGGCATTCCCGTGACTGTCGTAGTAAGCGGGAGAATATTGACCCCCGCGATGGGGGTTGCTGAGGGTGTCCGACATTATGGCAAGTGCCGCTGAAATTACATCGCCAAGGCAAGCAGAGGGCGGCCTTTCGCCCGAATCCGTCGTTGTCCGGTTCGCGGGCGACTCTGGTGATGGCATGCAGCTTACCGGCGGGCAGTTTACGTTGTCGACAGCGCTGGCCGGCAACGATCTGGCCACGTTCCCCGATTTTCCGGCAGAAATCCGTGCGCCGCAGGGCACATTGTTCGGCGTTTCGGCCTTCCAGATCAATTTCGGCTCGTCGGATATCACCACCGCGGGCGACGCGCCCGATGTGCTGGTGGCCATGAACCCCGCCGCGCTCAAGACCAATGTGAAGGATTTGAAAACCGGCGGCCTCATCATCGCGGATAGCGGCGAGTTTACCGATCGCAATCTCGCCAAGGCGAAATATGACAGCAACCCGCTGGAGGATGGCTCGCTGGCCAACTGGCGGGTGCTCTCCTTCGATATTTCCCAACTGACGATGGACAGTGTGAAGCCCTTTGGCCTCGGCAACAAGGAAGCACTGCGCTGCAAGAACATGTGGACGCTGGGCCTGGCACTGTGGATGTTCGACCGCAGCCGGGAGCCGATCATCGACTGGTTGCGTGTCAAGTTCGCGAAGGCGCCGGATCTGGCGGATGCCAACATCGCCGCACTGAATGCGGGCCATGCCTATGGCGAGACAGCGGAGATCGGCGGAGACGGCCTCAGCCTCCCGCAATATCATCTCTCCGCCGCGCCCTCGCCGCAGGGGCTTTACCGCACTATCACCGGCGCGGACGCCGTCGCCTACGGGCTGGTCGCGGGGGCAAAGCTGGCCGCGCTGCCGATGTTCTACGGCGGCTATCCGATCACGCCCGCTTCCTCGGTGCTGCATGCGCTCTCGAAGCTGAAAGAATTCGGCGTTACCACGTTTCAGGCGGAGGACGAGATCGCCGCCATCGCTTCCGCGATCGGTGCGTCCTATGCGGGTCAGCTCGGTGTCACCTGCTCGTCCGGCCCCGGCATTGCCCTGAAAGGCGAAGCGATGGGCCTTGCGATCATGACCGAGCTGCCGCTGGTCGTCATCAATGTGCAGCGCGGCGGTCCGTCCACCGGCCTGCCGACCAAGACCGAGCAGTCCGATCTCTATCAGGCGGTCTATGGCCGCAATGGCGATGCGCCACTGCCCGTCATCGCGGCCTGCTCGCCCGCGGATGCGTTCGAATGCGCGATCGAGGCATGCCGTATCGCCACCCAGTATATGACCCCGGTGATGCTGCTGTCGGATGGCTATATCGCCAATGCGGCGGAGCCTTGGAAAGTGCCCGATGTTGCGGAACTGGAACCCTTTCCGGTCCAGTTCATGGCCCATGCGCAGGAGGGCGGCCTCATGCCCTATGCGCGGGACAATAATCTCAAGCGCCCGTGGATCAAGCCCGGCACCCCCGGACTGATGCACCGCATCGGCGGGATCGAGAAGCAGATGAACACCGGCCACCTCGATTATTCTCCCGCCAACCATCAGGCGATGACCGACGTGCGCCGCAACAAGGTGCTCGGCATTGCCGACAGCATCCCCGATCAGCAGGTGTCGCAGGGGCAGGCGGGTGGCAGGCTCGCCGTGGTCGGCTGGGGCAGCACCTTTGGGCCGATTCACCAGGCGGTGAAGCGCGCGCGGGCAAAGGGGCAGGATGTGTCGCACATCCACATCCGCCACATCTGGCCGATGCCCAAGAATCTCGGCGATCTCTTGAAGAGCTACGACAAAATTCTGGTGCCGGAAATGAATACCGGGCAGCTCAAGACTGTGCTGCGCGACCAGTTCCTTGTCGACGCCCGCCCATTGAACAAGACCTCCGGCCAGCCCTTCCGCATTGCCGAAATCGAAGCGGCGATTGAGGAGATGCTCGACTGAGCTGTTGCGAAAGTCGACAATAAGGAAACGCGCATGAACGAGATGACCCCTCCGCAAAAGATGACCGCCAAGGATTGGGAGACCGATCAGGAGGTGCGCTGGTGCCCCGGTTGCGGCGATTACGCGATTTTGAAAGCCATGCAGCGCACCCTGCCGGAGATCGGCGCGCGGCCCGAGAACACCGTGTTCGTCTCCGGCATCGGCTGCTCTTCGCGCTTCCCCTATTACATGGAAAGCTACGGCTTTCACACCATCCATGGCCGTGCGCCCGCGGTCGCCACCGGCGTGAAGCTCGCCAACCCGGAGCTGGACGTGTGGATCATCACCGGCGATGGCGATGCGCTGTCCATTGGTGGCAACCACACGATGCATGTGCTGCGCCGGAACCTCGATTGCCAGATACTACTGTTCAACAACGAGATCTATGGCCTCACCAAGGGGCAATATTCGCCCACCAGCCGCGAGGGCACGCGCAGCCCCTCGACGCCTTATGGCTCGGTCGATCACCCCGCCAAGCCCGCCGCCTTTGCGCTGGGCGCGGGCGCGCGTTTTGTGGCGCGCGGCTTCGATGTGTCGAAAAACCTGCCCGAGGTGCTGAAGGCCGCCTATGCCCACAAGGGCGCGGCATTTGTCGAGATTTTCCAGAACTGCATCGTCTACAACAAGGATGTGTTCAATGATTTCGCGGCGCCCAAGGGGGCGGAGGACCGCCAGCTCTGGCTGAGGGATGGTGAGCCGATGCTGTTCGGCTCTGACAAGACAGGCGGGGTGAAAGGCATTGCGCTTGATCGCGAAAATCTGTGCCTCAAGGTCGTCGATGTGGTGGACGGAGACTGGCAGGCCGCAGGCGTAATCGTGCATGATGTCAAGAACCGCAGTGTCGCGCACATGCTGGTCGAAATGCCCTTCGGCGCCTTCCCGATGGCGCTGGGTGTGCTGTATGACGACCCCGCGCCGAGTTTTGAGGCGGGCGTGATCGCGCAAAATGCACTGGCGGCGAGCGGCAAGAGCGCGGATCTGCAAAAGCTGCTTTCCACCGGCCAGACATGGGTCGTCGGCCCACAAACCGAAGCGGCAGACGCGGGCAGCGCCGGCAGCGGCCACGAGCTGTAGCAGTGGCGGGGGACTCGGGCGGGCCGGTTGCGCTTGATCCGCCCTATTATGCGGTGATTTTCTCCTCGATCCGCACCGATAAGGATGTGGAGGGCTATGCGCAGGCATCCGAACGGATGATGGCGCTGGCGGCTGCCATGCCCGGCTTCCTCGGAGTCGAAAGCGCGCGCGAAACGCTTGGTATCACGGTGTCCTACTGGTGCGACCTCGACTCCATTGCCGCATGGAAACGCCAGGTGGATCATGGCGTGGCGCAGGCCGACGGGCGGCACCTTTGGTATGACAGCTATCGGGTAAAAATTGCCAGGGTCGAACGCGAATATGGTTTTGAGCGCGGCCCGGAGAGCGAGAGCGCCTGATCTGTCTCAGGATGAGGCATAGGGTAAACAAAGGTTAATTGCCCTTGCGCGGGCTATGTTGCAGTATCGCGACTCATGAACGCGCTCAACCCACGGAGAGGCCAGCATCTGGTGAAGGCGGACAAGCGGCGGCTCCGCGCGCGTCTGCCCCTCAAGGGGGCATGGCTGCGATGGCTCGGCCATGCGCTGCTCGACAGGATAGACGCGCGCCTCGCATGCGGGCGACTGGAGGCGTGGCTGCCAGATGGCACCTTCCGTGTGCTGGGCGGGCGGGAAGCCGGTTGGGTATGCGAGGTGCATCTGCGGGATTGGCGGGCGCTGGCACGGCTGGTCACTGGCGGTTCGGTCGGCTGGTATCGGGCGTGGGAGAAGGGCGAATGGAGCAGCCCGGCGCCAGAGCGTTTGTTCGCGCTGTTCATGGCCAATGCGGCAAGCCTGGGCGGTGTCGCGCGCTCGCGCGGACCGCTGCGCTGGTTGATGCGCGCTATCCACTTCGTCAACCGCAACAGCAAGGCCGGCGCCCGGCGCAACATCGCCGCGCATTACGACCTCGGTAATGATTTCTACCGCCTGTGGCTCGACAAGGGGATGAACTATTCCTCCGCCCTGTTCGATGATCCCGAACATCCGGATGAAGGGCTGGCCACCGCGCAGATCGCCAAGATCGACGCCGCGCTGGACCGGCTGAACCTCAAGGGCGGAGAAAGGCTGCTGGAGATCGGCTGCGGCTGGGGCGCGCTTGCCGAACGGGCGCTGGACCGGGCGGATATCGACTATGATGGTATTACCCTCTCGCACGAGCAGGCTGCCTGGGCGCGCACCCGCCTGCCCCGGCACCGGGCGGCGGTCTATCTGCGCGACTATCGCGACATGCGGGGCCGCTATGACGCAATCGCCAGCATCGAAATGGTCGAGGCGGTCGGGCAGCGCTATTGGCCGGATTATTGCGCCGCGATCCATCGGCTCCTGAAGCCGCGCGGGCGCGCGGTGGTGCAGTATATCAGCATCGACGACGCCATTTTCGAGCGCTATGCCGAGAGCGCCGATTTCATCCAGACTTATGTCTTTCCCGGCGGCATGCTGATCTCGCAGAGCCGCTTGCGCGCGCTGGCCGAGCAGGCCGGGCTGGAATGGCGGGATCAGCGCAGCTTCGGCGCTCACTACGCCACCACGCTGCGCCTATGGCGCGAACGGTTTGATGCGGCGGTGGATCAGGGCCGCTTGCCCCCCGCCTTCGACGAGAAATTCGTCAAGCTGTGGCGCTATTATCTGATGTATTGCGAGGGCGGCTTTGCGGGTGGCGGCATTGATGTGGCGCAGGTGACCCTGGTGAAACCCACCGCCTGAGCAGTCAGCCCTCTACGCGGATACTCTCGCCATTCGGCGCATCGCGGCGCACCAGCGCGACAATCGCCTGCGCCACAGCTTCCGGGCTTTTGAGCGTCGTCTGATCTTCGCCGGGGAAGGCCTTGGCGCGCATCACGGTGGCGGTGGCGCCGGGGTCGACGATATGCGCGCGGATAGCGGAAATATTCTTTACCTCTTCGCCATAAGCGAGCACCAGCGCCTCTAAGGCCGCCTTGGTCGCCGCATAGCCGCCCCAATAGGGCCGGGGTTTATGCGCCACGCTGCTGGTGAGGGCCAGCACACGCGCATCCGAAGAGGCGCGCAGCATCGGGTCGAACGCGGCGATCAGCGCTTGCTGCGCGCTGACATTGAGCGTCATCACCTTGGCGAATTCCTTGGTGTCGATCGCGGGCACGGACGCGAGGCTGCCCAGTTGCGCGGCGTTGAGGACCAGTATGTCCAGCGCCTGCCAGCGGCCGGAAATCGCGCTCGCCAGCCGCCCAATGCTCTCGCCGTCGATCAGATCGAGCGGCGCGATGGTGGCGGAGCCGCCCGCATCATGGATAAGGCTTTCCACCTCCTCCAGCGCGTCGGTCGTGCGCGCGACGAGGATCACATGCGCGCCAGCCGCCCCCAGCGCCACGGCAGTGGCCGCGCCAATGCCCCGGCTCGCGCCTGTGACGAGGGCAAGCCTGCCTGCCAGTGGCGTATCGGTCGCGACGACGCTCATCCCGGTCAGACCACCCGTTCGGACAACAATTCGAGCTGGTCCCGCACTTCGGCCTCGTCCTGATCGGTGAGAGAGGTGGGATAGTCACCGGTAAAGCAAGCGTCGCAATATTGCGGGCGGATGTCTGCGCGCTTCGCCTCGCCCAGCGCCTTGTAGAGGCCGTCGATCGAGAGAAAGCACAGGCTGTCGGCATGGATGAAGTCCCGCATTCCGCCAATGTCGAGCTTGTGGGCCAGCAACTTGGTGCGCTCTGGCGTGTCGACCCCATAAAAGCAGCTATGCCGCGTCGGCGGGCTGGCGATGCGCATATGCACCTCTTTCGCGCCCGCCTCGCGCATCATCTGCACGATCTTCAAGGAAGTGGTGCCGCGCACGATGCTGTCGTCGATCAAAACGATGCGCTTGCCGTCGATCAGCGCGCGGTTGGCGTTATGCTTCAGCTTGACGCCGAGGTGACGGACCTGATCGCCCGGCTGGATGAAGGTGCGGCCGATATAGTGCGAGCGGATAATGCCCAGCTCGAACGGGATACCAGATTGCTGGGCATAGCCGATGGCGGCGGGCACCCCCGAATCAGGCACCGGGATGACATAATCGACATCGACCGGGTTTTCCAAAGCAAGCTGCGCGCCGATTGATTTGCGCACCGAATAAACGCTGCTGCCATCGACAATCGAATCGGGGCGCGAGAAATAGACATGCTCGAAGATGCACGGGCGGGGATGCACCTCGCCAAAGGGGCGATGGCTGCGGATCTGCTCGGAATTGGCGCCATGCGGCACCACAATCAGCTCGCCCGGCTCAACCTGACGGATATAGTCCGCGCCCACCACATCGAACGCCACTGTCTCCGAGGCGAAGATCACCGCATCGCCGAGCTTGCCCATCACCAGCGGGCGGATGCCCAAGGGGTCGCGGCAGGCGATCATGCCTTCCGTTGTCATACAGATCAGCGAATAGGCGCCTTCCACCTGCTTCAGCGCGTCGATGAACCGATCGAGCAGGGTGCGATAGCTGGAAGTGGCGACGAGGTGAATGATAACCTCGGTGTCCGATGTGGACTGAAAGATCGACCCGCGGCGGATCAGCTCGCGCCGCACCTTCATCGCGTTGGAGATATTGCCGTTGTGCGCCACCGCGAATCCGCCGCTGGACAGCTCCGCATAGAGCGGCTGCACGTTGCGCAACGAGGTTTCGCCCGTAGTGGAATAGCGCACATGGCCGCAGGCGACCTCGCCGGGCAGGCTGCGAATCGCTTCGTCATTGTCGAAATTGCCCGCCACATGCCCCATGGCGCGCATCGTATGGAAATCGTGACCGTCCCAACTGGTGATGCCGGCGGCTTCCTGTCCGCGGTGCTGGAGCGCGTGGAGGCCGAGCGCGACCATGGCGGCGGCTGTTGCGGCACCGGACACGCCGAAAATGCCGCACTCCTCACGGAGCTTGTCGTCGTCGAAAGGATGTGTGGTGAGCATAGTCCCGCGCGGTCCCGTGCAAATGCTTGTTTTAAGATCTGTGAGCGACTTTCAAGCGGGCATATAGGAGCATCCATCCGCTTTGTCGCCCCCTTGATTGTCTTGCCGGTGTCACATTTTGGGTAAGTTGTGCATGAGGGACACGCACGGAGCCTAGCCAGCCGCATTTCGCCCCGCTAAAGAGGCGCGCAATGCATGCTTTCGCCAACCCCGCGAAGTTTCTGTCTCTTGCCAGACCGCTGACCCCATGGCTGTTCTGGAGCGGCCTTGCGCTGATTCTTGCCGGTGGCGGCTGCGGCTTGTTTTTGACCCCGGCGGACTATCTCCAGGGCGATTCGGTGCGCATCCTCTATATCCATGTGCCCGCCGCCTGGCTCGGTATGGGCGGCTGGAGCGGCCTTGCCATCGCTGCGCTGGTGCAGATGGTTTGGCGGCATCCGCTGGCCGGAGTCGCGGGGCGCGCCATTGCGGTGCCGGGCGCGCTATTCACCGCTATCTGCCTTGCCACCGGCTCGATCTGGGGCCGCCCGACCTGGGGCACCTGGTGGGAGTGGGACGGGCGGATGACCAGCATGTTGGTGCTATTGTTCCTGTATTTCGGCTATATCGCGCTTGCCCGCGCCTCCGCCGAGCAGGCAGGCGGTGTCGGCGACAATGGCGGCGTGAGCCGGGTAACGGCGATCTTCGCGTTGGTCGGCGCGGTCAACCTGCCGATCATCAACCGCAGCGTGGTGTGGTGGAACAGCCTGCATCAGGGGCCAAGCATCACAATGCGCGGCTCGACTATAGACAGCGCTCTGCTGTGGCCGCTGGGATTCACGGTGGTGGGCTTTTCGCTGTGGTTCGGCGCGATTGTGCTGATGCGGATGCGCGCGATCCTCGCCCACAACAAGGTCGAGGCGCGCATGGCCCGCCTGGCGCGCGAGGGGGGTATGATCGCATGAACCACTGGCCATTCATCATCGCCGCCTACGTCCTCACCGCGCTCGGCGTGGCGGGGATAAGCTGGGCAAGCTGGCGCACGATGCGTGCGGCGGAAAAACGGGCGGAGCATATGAAGCAAGCGCGGGATCGCGGCTGATATGGCTCAGAAATCCGGCACACTGAAATCCAAGCATCAGCGGCTGATCCTCGTGCTGGTCGCGCTGGCGGCGATTCTTGGCGCGGGGCTGCTCGCCGCGTCGGCGCTCAAGGATGAGGCCGCCTACTTCTATGTTCCGGCGGATGTGAAGGCCAAGGGCGTGGATCCGGGCCGCGCGATCCGCCTGGGCGGGATGGTCGTCCCCGGCAGTCTGCGGCATGCCGCCGACGGTGTGACCCTCCATTTTACCGTGTCAGACGGCAAGGCGAATGTGCCCGTGCGTTTCACCGGCATCGCGCCAGACCTGTTTCGCGAAGGCTCCGGCATGGTTGCAGAAGGCGCGTTTGACGCGCAGGGAACCTTCATCGCCACCAATCTCCTCGCCAAGCATGACGAGCGCTATATGCCGCCCGAAATGGAAGGCATGAGCTATGATCCCAAAACCCACCAGGTGACAGGGGCGACCAAGCCATGATCGCGGAGCTGGGCCTAGTCGCGCTGTGGCTGGCGGCGGCGATGGCGCTGCTGCAACTGCTGCTCGCCGGGCTTGGCCTCGGCAAGGGACATACCGAGCTGCTTGCCGGCGTGCGTCCTGTGGCGGTGGCCCAGGCACTGCTGTGCGGCGTTTCCTTCGCCAGCCTGATCGCGCTGTTCCTGCGGTCCGACATGTCGGTGCTGCTGGTGGCGATGAACAGCCACAGCGCCAAGCCGTGGCTCTATAAATTCGCGGGCGCATGGGGCAATCATGAAGGCTCGATGCTCTTGTGGGTGAGCGTGATGGGGCTGGCAGGCGGGCTTGTCGCCCTGCTGGAGCGCAGCCTCAGGCGCGAGACGCATATGGCGACGCTGGGGGCGCAGGCGGCGATCTCGCTGGGCTTCTACGCGTTCCTGCTGTTTGCCTCCAATCCCTTTGCCCGCCTCGACCCCGCCGCGCCAGATGGGCAGGGGCTGAACCCGTTGTTGCAAGACCCCGGCCTGGCCTTTCACCCTCCCACGCTCTATCTCGGCTATGTCGGCCTGTCGGTCGCGTTCTCGTTTGCGGTCGGCGCACTGCTGACCCGCACCGTGGACGCGGTGTTCGCCCGCGCGATGCGGCCATGGGTGCTGGGCGCGTGGGTGCTGCTCACCATCGGGATCACGGCGGGCAGCTATTGGGCCTATTATGAGCTGGGCTGGGGCGGCTGGTGGTTCTGGGACCCGGTGGAAAATGCTTCGCTGATGCCATGGCTCGCCGCTACCGCGTTGCTGCACAGTGTGACGGTGCTGGCAACCCGCGATGCGTTGCGCGCGTGGACGGTGATGCTGGCGGTGGTCGCCTTTT
>JAGNYO010000038.1 GCA_017984895.1 Sphingobium sp.
CCTTTACATCAAGGCGGGCGTGGTGCTCGATTATGAAAGCAAGACGAGTTACGCAGTCACGGTAGAGGTCGATGACGCCAGCCTCGGCGCCACGCCGGATGCCAGCGCCAATTATGTGCTCTCACTAAACGACATCGTGGTCGAAAATGTCGCCCCTGTTGTTTACATCTCTGAGGTCGCGCCGTGGTCCAGCGGTAACAGCCCGGTCGGGGCAGACTGGTTCGAGGTGACAAACGGCGGCTCCAGCGTGCTCGACATCACCGGCTGGCGGGTCGACGATGGCTCGGCCTCTTTCGCCAGTTCCGCCGCACTGAGTGGCGTGACCAGCATCGCCGCAGGCCAATCGGCTATCTTCCTCGAAGGCGGTGCTACCCAAATCGCCAATTTCATCACCACATGGTTTGGAGGCGTGCAGCCCGCCAACGTCCAGATCGGCTCTTACTCCGGCAGTGGCCTCGGCCTCAGCACCAGCGGCGATGGCGTCAACCTGTTTGACGCCACAGGCACGAACAAAGCCAGCGTCAGCTTCGGCGCGTCTCCCGCCTCTGCGCCCTTCGCCACATTCAACAACGCGGCTGGATTGAACAATGCTACACTAACAACGCTGAGCGCCGTTGGCCAGAACGGCGCGGTAACAGCTCCCGGCAATGCCGCCGAAATCGGCTCACCCGGTAGCGTGGGCAGGCTCATCATCTCCGAGGTCGCGCCGTGGTCGAGTGGCAGCAGCCCGGTTGCGGCTGACTGGTTTGAAGTAACCAACACCAGTGCGTTTGCGATCGATATCAGCGGCTGGAAGATGGATGACAGCTCCGGCTCGCCCGCCGCTGCCGTCGCCCTCAATGGCATCACCACGATTGGGGCGGGCGAATCGGTGATCTTCATCGAGTCCGCCAATCCCGCTGCGGCCAAGGCTGCCTTTCTCAGCATTTGGTTCGGCGGCAATGCGCCTGCCAGCCTCCAGATCGGCAGCTACACGGGTGGCGGCGTTGGCCTCGGCACGGGCGGAGATGCGGTCAACCTCTATGACAACACCAATGCGCTGCGCGCCAGCGTCGCCTTCGGTGCCTCGCCTGCTGGCCCCGCATTCGCCACGTTCGATAACGCGGCGGGCCTCAATGGCACGACACTCTCTACGCTGAGCGTGACGGGCGCCAACGCGGCGTTTGATGCGGTCAACCATACCACCGAAACCGGCTCGCCCGGCGAAATCGCGGTGGTGAACGACGCGCCGGTGGCGCAGGACGATGTGCTGGCTGACATAGCTGAAGACACCCCATCCTTCGCCATCAGCTTTGCCAGCCTGATCGCCAACGATATGGCCGGCCCTGCCAATGAGACGACGCAGACGCTCACCATCACCAGCGTCGGTAACGCGGTTGGCGGCACGGTGAGCATTGTCGGCACCGATGTGATCTTCACTCCCGACGCCAACTTCCATGGCTCCGCGCGCTTCGATTACTCCGTGCTGGACAACGGCACCAGCTATGGCCGCAATGCCTTCCTCAGCGACACTGGCACAGCGAGCTTTACGGTTACGTCGGTCAATGACGCGCCCGTATTCACTTCGCCAACCTCGTTTGTGGTGAATGAGAATGCGGTCGCTGCGGCCAGCCTCGCGGCCGCCGACACGGAGAACGATGCGCTGACCTACAGCATCAGCGGCGGCGCGGACCAGAGCCTGTTTGCCATCGACCAAAACAGTGGCGCGGTGAGTTTCGTCTCTGCACCCGATTACGAAACACCCGGCGATGCGGACCAGAACAATGTCTATGCGCTTGACGTGACCGTAACCGACGCATTGGGCGATTTTTCAGTGCAATCCATCACCATCAGCGTATCGGACATAGCGGAAGCGGGCCTGACGATAAACGGCACCCGCGGGGCGGATGCCCTGAATGGCACAACAGGCAACGACATCATCAATGCCGGAAACGGCAATGACACTGTATCAGGGGGCGATGGCAACGACACCATACTCGCTGGCAATGGCAATGACACCGTGTCTGGCGGGCGGGGAACGGATCTGCTCAGCGGCGAGAATGGAGCGGACATTCTGGACGGCGGTGCGGGCGACGATCTGCTCTTTGGCGGCATTGGCAACGATCAGCTGAATAGCGGTGACGGTGCGGACAGTCTGTTCGGCGAGAACGGCATAGATTATCTCTCCGGCGGCCTCGGTGATGACATTCTCGATGGCGGCCTGGGCAAGGATTATCTGACTGGCGGCGAGGGCGCTGACAGCTTCCTGTTGGGTCTACCCGCCTTGTCCGGCGCGGACTCGGTGCAGGATTTCGTCTCAGGCCTGGACAAGATTCAGCTTAATGGAGCCGATTTCGGCCTTGCCGCAGGCGCACTTGACAGCTCCATGCTCGTGTATGGCACCCGCGCGACGGACAACCATGCCGAATTCATCTACAACACCGCCACCGGCCGACTGTTGTGGGATGCGGATGGCATCGGCGGCGCCCGTGCAGTCACCATTGGCTTCTTCGAGAACCATGCCGCCATCACGGTGGACGACTTCCTTCTGGTATAGACAAAGTGTTGCGCTGTCGGTTCCTGATGGCGGATCGGCAGCGCATGCCGGAGTGCGCAACATCACTGTCATCTTGCCGTCATCGGCGCTGTCTAGGGGCAACCCAGACCAGCAAGGAGTTTGCTCTATGGCTTCGGCATCGCGGGTAATTGATGCGGCGGTGATTTCCCACGAGGGTGCAAGCCGCAAGGGGTTACTCGAACGCGCATTCGCCTTTGCCTTTCGCGGCCTCGTCTATGCCCAGATATGGGAAGACCCTGTAGTGGACATGGAGGCGCTGGCGATCACGCCCGATTGTCATGTCGTGACGATCGCCAGTGGCGGCTGTAATGTGCTGAGCTATCTCACCGCCAACCCACGCCAGATCAGCGCGGTGGACCTCAACACTGCCCATGTGGCGCTTAACAAGCTCAAATTTGCAGCCGTGCGCCATCTGCCCGATTATGCGCATTTTCGGCGCTTCTTTGGCAATGCCGACAGTTCGGCCAATATCGATGCCTACCGCCGGCATATTCGCCCGCATCTCGATGACATCAGCCGCCGCTATTGGGAGGGGCGTGACCTCAGCCTGCGGCCCCGAATCGGCATGTTCAAGCGCGGAGCCTATCGTAACGGGCTGCTCGGTTCGTTCATCGGCGCGGCGCACGTGCTTGCTAAAATGTATCGGGTTGATCTCTCGACCATGCTTACGGCGCGCGATATGGAGCATCAGCGCGCGCTGTTCGACGAAAAGCTGGCGCCGGTGTTTGACCGACCTTTCATGCGCTGGCTCACGAGCCAGCCAGCCTCACTCTTTGGCCTTGGCATCCCGCCCGCCCAATATGATGCGTTGGCCGGGGACGAGACAATGGCCCATGTGTTGCGCAGGCGGTTAGAAAAGCTCGCTTGCGGACATGACCTCAAGGAGAATTACTTCGCGTGGCAGGCCTTTGGCCGTGGTTATGGCAAGGCGGCAGATGCGCCGCTTCCGCCGTATTTGCAGCAAAGCCATTATAAGACGGTAGTGCAAAGGGTGGATCGCGCCTCGATCCATCACGCCAATATGACCGACTGGCTGGCGCAGAAGGCGGACGCCACAGTGGATCGCTATGTCCTGCTTGACGCACAGGACTGGATGACCGACGCACAGCTCACCGCGTTGTGGAGCGAGATCACCCGCACCGCCCGCCCCGGCGCGCGCGTATTGTTCCGCACCGCTGCGGAGCCGAGCCTGCTGCCGGGCCGCCTGCCCGATCCGCTGCTCGATCGGTGGGATTATCGCGCTGAGGAGTCGGCAGGATATACGGTGCGCGATCGCTCCGCCATTTATGGTGGTGTGCACCTCTACACGCTGCGTTGAAATGGCGAGCCGCGCCGAGCCAGATCATGCCGCCCGCATGGATGGCATCTATAGCATGCAACGGCATATCTATGACCTCACCCGCAAATATTATCTGCTGGGGCGGGACCGGCTCATCCAGCGCCTAGAGATTACGCCCGATGCAGCGGCGCTGGAAATCGGGTGCGGCACCGGGCGCAATCTTGCGCTCGCCACGCGCCAATACCCGCAGGCAAGCCTGCATGGTCTGGACATTTCACGCGCCATGCTCAGATCGGCGGAGGCGAAGCTGGCCGACCCTATGGCGCAGGGTCGGGTGCAGCTAGCGCAAGGGGATGCGACGTGCTTCGATGCAGCGGCGCTGTTTGGCCGGGCGCAGTTTGACAGCATCTGGTTTTCCTATACGCTCTCCATGATCCCGAACTGGCGGGGCGCGCTGGAGATGGCGATAGATCTGGTCGCGGCCGGCGGATCTATCCATATCGTCGATTTCGGCCAGCAGGCTGGTTTGCCGCGCTGGTTCCGCCATCTGCTACACCGCTGGCTGGAGAAGTTCCATGTGACCCCACGTGCCTGGCTGATCGACACATGCCAGGAAATCGCGGATCAGCACCACTGGCAGATCCAAATCGAGCGGCCCTACAGGGATTACGCCTGGCTCATCACCCTGCGCCGTCCTTGATCGACCTTCGGACGCATGAAGGCATGGCATAACCCGGCGATGAACTGATCGGTGCATCGGTTCCAGTCATAGCTCGCGCCATAATCGGCTGCCGCCTGGCCCGGCAGCATCGCCGCGCGCCTTATGGCGGAGGCCAGATCATCATCCAGCGCACCGACGGGAACGGTGAGGCTATTATCGACACCTCTGCCTTTGTCTCCCACAATGTCAAGCGGACCCGCGACCGGAAAACCCGCGACCGGAGTTCCGCATGCCAGCGCCTCGATCATCACCATGCCGAATGTGTCGGTGAGGCTCGGAAAGACAAATACATCGGCCGCGCGATAGGCGCTGGCGAGATCATCACCTTCGAACGCGCCCAGAAACAGCGCATCCGGGTAGCGCTGGCGCAGGGTGGCCAGCGCAGGCCCGTCACCGACGATCACCTTGGTGCCGGGCACATCGAGGTGCAGAAACGCTTCCAGGTTCTTTTCTGCCGCAATCCGCCCGACGGAGAGCAAAACCGGCTTCGGTAGATGCTCCATGGCGGCGTGGCGCGGGCCATCGGGCCGGAACAGGCGGGTGTCGATACCCCGCGACCAGATTCGTCCTCCATAGATCGCGCGACTGTCCAGCTCGTCGCGCAGGCGCTCGGTCGAGACGAATATAGCGGCGGATCGGTTGTGGAAGCGGCGCATTACCGGCCAGAAATACTCCGCCGACAGGCCGGTGCGCACCGCTGCATAATCCGGGAACCGCGTGTGAAAAGCGGTGGTGAACGGCACATCATGGTCAATGCACCATTTGCGCGCGCTCCATCCGATCGGCCCTTCCGTGACGATATGGACCACATCAGGCGCGATCTCCGCCAGCCTGCGCCGTGCGCCAATGCGAGGCGCGACCGCCAGTCTGATCTGGCTGTAGCCGGGCATGGGCAGGGTCAGGAACTGATCGGGCGTTATACAGCCCACGTCATGCCCCCGCTCCTGCAGCAGGCGGATCGTCATATCCAAAGTGCGTACCACGCCGTTCACCTGCGGGTGCCATGCATCGGTTACGATGGCGATCTTCATGCCGCGACGGCCTGCTTTTTCTCTGCGCGCAGATACGCCGCCCAATCGAGGATCGTCATGCTGCCATCCGCCGCTTCGGTCAGCGCAGTGCAGCTTTCCACCCAGTCGCCATCATTATAATAGACGACATCGCCGATCTGGCGGATTTCCGCGCTGTGGATATGCCCGCACACTACGCCATCGAGATCGCGCGTTGCCGCCTGATGCGCCACCGCTTCTTCGAAGCTGCAAACATATTGCACCGCGTTCTTTACCCGCCGCTTGAGGTAGGCAGAGAGCGACCAATAGGGCATACCCAGCCGCTTGCGAACCCAGTTGAACGCGACATTGGCCTTGAGCAGCAGCTCATAGGCGCGGTCACCCAGAAAGGCGAGCCAGCGCGCATAAAGCACCACACCATCGAACATGTCGCCATGCGTTACGAGCAGGCGGCGGCCATCCGCTGTCTCATGAATTGCCTCGTTGACGATGTCGATGCCGCCAAAATGCATCCCAGCATAATCGCGCAGCATCTCGTCATGGTTGCCGGTAACGTAAATCACCTTGGTGCCGCGATGCGCCATCTTGAGGATGCGGCGCACAACCTCATTGTGGGCATCTGGCCAGTACCAGCCCTTGCGCAGCCGCCAGCCGTCGACGATGTCACCGACCAGATAGAGCTGCTCGCACTCGACCGAACGCAGAAAATCCAGCAGCATTGCCGCATTGCAACCCGCAGTGCCCAAGTGGATGTCCGAAATCCATATGGTCCGGTATTGCTGCTTGGGACGGTAGCCCTTTGGCTCCGGTATGTCTAACCAGTTAGGCAGGCCCGGCACCGCAAGACTACCAATAATATCGTGTGCAGCTTCCGCTGCCGCCCCCCTCGATCTACTCATTCCGCCTCCTCAAGGTTGGCGAGGCTCTAGAGGCGGCCAATGACACCGTGATGGCAACGGCCTTACACTTTTATTGCTAAGCGGTGCTGGCCGAAGCCATCAGTCAGCGGCAGCTATTCGCCTCACCGGGGTCTAGATCCCGGCACAATCCATCGACTAACGGCATTAGATTCGCCGCACTAGCGGGCGGCTGGTCAGTATAGCGGGTCTTGATCCCTGCCAATGCCGCGAGCGTCGGTGCGATGTCCACGGTAGCGACCGGAAGCGCCTGCTCGAATGGCTTGCCGCCGGTACGCCAGAACAGGATTGGCACCCGCCTGTCATGGTTCCAGGGGCTGCCATGCCCGGCTATTGCTCCACCCGCACGCCCGGCACCAAAAGACACGGCAGGCGCAAACGCCACGAATATATCTGGCGAGCGCTCCGCATCGGCGCTCAACGCATAGCGTTCGGCAAGGGATAATTCATCGGCAGGTTTGCCGGGAGGAACCACAATTTTCAGTATTTCGTCTCTCGCAAAGGCACCCACGATCATGCCGTTCCAGGGCAGTTTGCGATTCTCTTCGCCAGTAAGCAGAGCCAAGATTTCTGCCACAATCTTGCGCACTAACCGCCCATCGGCCTTACGCCGGTCAATATAAAGCGATTGATTTTCATATGCCCCCTTGTCCGCGCCAAGGATAGGATCGAAATCCAGGCCTAGGCGAGTGCGCAACAGTCCGTTCAGCGCGGCAGGCAGATTGAGCATCACCCGGCCGGTTGGCACCCCCCTGTCCGCAACGCGCTCTGCCGCGTCAACCGCGCCATGATCGGCGGTCAGCACCACCGCATAGGGAATATTAAGCCGGTCGATACGCGCCAGAAACGTACCCAGGGCAAGATCCAGATGCGCCATCTGATCGCACATCTCCGTTCCCTGATTGCCATAGCGATGACCAATATAGTCTGTCGCACTCAGCGACACGGTAAGCACATCGGTAGCCCCGCGCTGGCCGAGCTTGTAGCGTTCCAGAAAATCTCCCGCCAGATCGAGCGTGACCTGGTCAAGTAACGGAGACGCACGCAGCCAGCCGAGAAATGCCTTATCCTCGCGCCAGGGTTTGGCGCTATCGCGCCTCAGCGCAGGCGGCACATGATGGTCTATCCTTAGTGCGGGCGCATAAACGCGGCTTTCATCCAGCGATGCGCATAGGGGATCCGCAGCTTTCCAAACAGGAGCCGCCTTGGTCCATTCCTTATCCAGCGCGGTGTTAAACCCTGCAACCGGTGCGAGCGCAGTAGCCGCATCAGCACCCGGCTTCACGCTGGTATTGAACCCGCGTTCGTCGTCCCACCAGAACACCCCTTCGGGTTTCTGCCCTGCCATCATGATCGCGGCTCTATCCTTACCGGAGACTGCTATGGTGCGCGAACCGGCATCGTTCTCGCGCAACCAATCGCCCAACATCATCACCTTGAGGTTAGCCGGACCACGCGGCTGGTCTGGGCGTCCCGGCACCGCTCTGTCCTTGTCATAGACGCAGTAGACCTCTCTGCCATCCACCCCATACCAGCTATTGGCGATAATGCCGGTCGCGCTGGGGTGGTGGCCGCTCAGGATCGTCGAATGGCCGGGGCAAGTTTCGGTCGCAGCGTGGCTTTGATAGCCGTTGGGGAATACCGCGCCGCCGTCGATCAGCTTTTTCATGCCCGCCCTGAAGCGCCCGCGATACTGGCTGAACAAATCGGCCGAGAACTGATCCACGGAAATCGCGACGATGAGCTTCGGCGTGGGTGCCGGCTGTGCCATCGCCGGGGCCATGCCAGCACACAAAATTGATATCGCTGCAAGGCATGACCTGTATCCCACCACTTTATCCTCTTTCCTGACAGACGCAGCCCCTTAGACCCCATTCATGACGGTGCTATGTCCGCTTAGCCAATATTGACCGTAAGCCGCATCGCTATCACTACCGGCGCGGCGATGCACAGGAAGGTTCCGAGCGGCAGCATCGTCGCCGCATAGGGCTGCTTGCGGGATATGGCCGCCTGCCACGCCGTCCAGAGCAGCGCCAGCGCGGATGCGAAAAACACCAGCATCGGCAGTGCCTGCCACCCCATCCATGCGCCCAGCGCGCCTAACAGCTTGGCGTCACCCAGCCCCAGCCCCTCGCGTCCGCGCAGTGCACGATAGAACAGCGCCACCGCCATCAGGACTCCATAACCTGCCACTGCGCCGATGACGCTATCGACCAGTGCACCCCCCGTAAGCCAGGACCCGATCGTCAGGCCCAGAAAAGCCAGCCCCAGCGTTAGCGCATCGGGCAGCCAGTAATGCCGCGCATCCAGCACAGCGAGCGTGAGCAGCACCCAGCCTGCCAGCATCCAGCCGAGCGCCTGCGGAAAAAGCGTCAGCATCGCCGCAGCCACACCGATAACCCCGCACGCCAGCTCGATCTGCCAGTGGAGCGGATCGATTGCGGCACAGCATCCACGGCATTTTCCACGTTGAAATAGTGCGCTGAGGACCGGCACCAGTTCCCACGGCTGTAGGATCCGCCCGCAACCATCGCAAGCGGAGCGGCCGTGCAGCACCGACCGCCCCTCAGGCCAGCGCAGGATCAGGGTGGCGAGGAAGCTGCCCGCGACAAGGCCCAGCGCTAATCCAACAGAGGCATGGACAAGCTGTTCAGCCATGCCTCCTCCCGGCGCGGGAGATCCACCCCGCCATACGCCCCACCGCGCCCCATTTACGCCAGCGTGACCCTTGCGGCATGCCGGACACATCGTGAAGATCGAATATCAGCTCGCTCCACAGATAGCGCGGGGATGAGCGGATGAGATAATGGCTGAAATTCTTGCGCGTCGTGCCAAAGGAAACCGCCTCGATCTCGCGCTCTCCGCTGCCCGCCAGCACCCGCATCCCGATATGCACCAACGCGCGGATGCGCCAGTCCTGGCCTGCATCGCGCGCCACCGCACCGGGCACTGGCCAGCCAAACAGTGCGCCACTCAGCAGCAACGCCTGCGCCATGCTGCGCCGCCCCTCGGCCCAGCTTATCCCTTCATACAGCGTGGCAATACCGTTCTCGCCCATTGGTGAAAGCAACCCCGCCAGATCGACCAGCCATTTGAGCCGGGACCAGCCGTGCTGTGCGCCATGGTTGGCGAGATAGAGCAGGTTGAGCCGCCCCGGCAGCACCGCGCATTGCGCGCCAGAGGCAAGCGCCACCCGGCCCGGCACCATATCGGGGAGCAGCGGCAACAGGCATGGATTATCGAACAGCCGCCAGTGCAGTTCGATAATCTGCCGGCGCCCATCGTGCAGCAGTTCCACATCCTTGCGCAGCCGCATCAGCTCCGGAAGTGCGGCCTCGGCGTCGCGGCGGTAAAAACCCATAGCTTCAAGCACAACGAGCGCGGCGGGGGCATCGCGCGGCGCGACCAGAATGTCGATGTCGCGGCTCGTGCGCATACCTAGCCGCCCATGAATCATCAGCGAGAGCGGCACACCCTTCAGCACGATACAGCCGATGCCGCGCAGTTCCAGAACGCCTATAATTTCGCGTGTGGTCGCCGCCAGCGCCAGCTCTTCAAACGCCGCTTGTTGCGCAAGAGCGGAGAGGCGCGCGGACAGCGGCTCCGGCGGTGCCTGATTGAGGCCCACCGCCGCTACCGCCAGCGCAGGCACCACGCGATGCCGCTCCGCCAGCCGCACAAGCGCACCCCAGTCCGCTCCGCCATCATGTGCAGATATGGCCGTTTCCGTACCGGCCAGCCGTGGCGCGATCAGCCGCGCCAGCGCCGCAAGGCTCGCCGGGACCGGCAGCTCCGGGGCGAACAGGCCCGCCCTATTTCGCCCATGCGGCGCAATGGCATTCATACCCGCCTTATAGCTGCGCAGCGCCCGACTGCCTATCACCCCCGAGGCGACAATATTTCTGGCCACCGTCATATTTGTTTAACAGCCCTGCTCTTTGCTGCTGCGCCATTGCGGGTGCGAAGGTCTGGTGTGATGTTGAGGAAGATGACCTGCGCCGTGCTCGCCTGCGGGCTATGGCCGATTTTGGCGCATGCACAAGCCGGGCTGCTCCCGGCCAAGGACGATGTTGCCGGCGACCGCGCCCAGCCGGAGTTCGATCCCCTCGGTATCCGCATCGGCCCGTGGGTGGCGAACGCGAGTCTGCGCATCGACAATGGCTATGACGACAATCTGTTTAGCAACCGGGCCTCGAAGGAGGGGGACGGGTTTGCGATCGTCTCCCCTTCACTCTCGGCAGCGAGCGACTGGACGCGCCACGGCCTGGATTTCTCGGCCAAGGGGGCGTTCACCCGCTATTACAGCCACGCCAGGCAGCGCAGCAATGAATATGCGCTACACGCAGGAGGAAGGCTGGAGCTTGGCAATAACACCACTGTTACGGCATCGACGTCAGCCAGCCTCAACTCCGAGAGAAACGGCGCCAACGGCGCGCCCCTCTCCACCGGCAGGCCCTCGCAATATCATGACACGAGCCATCAGATTTCCATCGCGCATGATCTGTCGGCGGTGCGTCTTGGCATGGCGCTTAGCCATGGGCAGGTGCGCTACAATAACCTCGTCGATATCAACGGACGCCGCATCACGCAGGCATTTCGCGATTCGAGCCGGTGGTCGCTTCAGGGAACCGCCGTCTATGCGCCCACGGATATTGCCGCACTGGGCGTGACCGCGCAGGTGCAGCGCAGCGACTCGCGCCTTTCCGACCGGGCGGGCACCAGCTTTTCCATCGCGGGCAAAGGCGCAGCAGACTTCGGATTGATCCGCATCGAAGCTGAACTGGGCTATCTGCAACGCCACTATACGAAGTCTGCGCTACGGGATTTCCATGGCCTGTCCTATTCCGGCACAGCGAGCTGGTATCCCACCGCTTTGCTAGCCTTCTCGGCGTCTGCGCGCAGGACGCTGGAAAATAGCGGAAATCCGGGCGTGGGCGTCATCGTCAGCCAGAATTATCGCGCTGAGGCGAGCTATGAACTGCTGCGCAACTTCCTGATTCAGGCCGAAGTTTTGGAAAAACGCCAGAACTTCCGGGAAATCGGCACGCGCTCGGCCATTCACGCGCAGGAAGTAAAAGGTGAATATCGGTTTAACCGTAGTGTCGCAATCGGCGCCTATGCTCGCCACGAGTGCAGGGACTCGACGGACCCAAGCCGGGTCCGGGCATTCTGCACGATCCTGACGGGGGCATCGCTAACTTTCCGGCGCTGACCTGTCCTGAAACAACAAGGGGCTTCGGTTCAGGTGGCGAACGCCGATATATATCGCGAAGAGGCAACGGCTGCGGCAGCCTATGGCGCCCGCGCCGATATCGTGGCGGATCGGCTGGATCTGCAGGGCCTGTGGTTGATGTTCCGGCGGCGGCTGCGCGTGTTCTTCTACACCGCTATCATCATTTTCGATATCATGGCGTTGCTCACTGTCTGGCTGCCGCCGCGCTACACCGCCACCGCCGTGGTCATCCTCAACGGCAGCACCACTCCCGTCACACCCAGCAGTACCAAGGAAAAATCCGAGGTTCCCGAAAGCAATTCGGATGTCGAGACGGAAATCGCGATCCTCACCTCGCGTGATATTGCCGCCAAAGTCGTCGATTATCTACATCTGGAGAATGATCCGGACATGCGCGCACTGATCGCGCCAGGCGGAATCACCGCGCGCATCGCCCGCTCGATCGGCCTTGCCAAGCCCGTCTCGGTCGGGCCGCTGAGCGCCGAGGACCGCGCCCGTCTCCGTGCCGTCCTTATCAGCCGGCTCGCCTCCGGCCTCACTGTCGAACGGGTGTCGAGCGCTTATGCGTTCAGCGTCGGCTATACGGACTCCATCCCCATTCGCGCCACCGCCATTGCTAATGCTTTCGCCCATATCTATACCGAAGAACAGATTCGCCAGAAGCAGGTGCGCAACCAGCAGGCGGTTAAGCTGCTCGGCGAGCGCATCGAGGCGCTGAAGGTGCAGGCGCAGGCCGATTTCGACGCGCTCCAGCGCTATCGTATCGACAATAATCTGCTCAGCACCACCGGCGCAACCCTGACCGAGCAGGAGATCAGCGCCTATAACCAGCAGGTCGCGAGCGCCCGTGCGGAGGCGGCGGCTGACAGCGCGAGCCTCAGCACCGCGCGCACCCAGCTTCGCGGCGGATCGGCGGGCGATGATGTCGGCGCGGCGCTGTCGTCCCCCGTCATCCAGTCGCTGCGGGTGAAACGCGCCGAATTGAGCGCGCGCGTGGCGCAATATGCCGGAACCCTAGGCCCGCGAAACCCCGATTTCCTGGACGCTTTGCGCGAGCTGGCGGATGTCGATGCGCAGATCCAGTCCGAGATCAACCGCACCATCTCCAACCTCGATGCGCGGGCCAATGTTTCGCGCCAGCGGCTCGATTCGCTGTCGGGCAGCCTGGGCGGCGCGCGTGGCACGCTAGAGCAGAATAACCGCGCGATGGTCGCGCTCGATGACCTCCAGCGCAAGGCCGATACCTCGCAGGCACTGTATGAGAGCTATCTCAATCGTTATAAGGAAGCGGTGGCAGCAAGCGGGGCCGAACGCGCCGAATCCCGCCTCGTCTCCGATGCGCGAATCCCTACCGCACCGAGTTTTCCGAAAAGATCCTATTTCCTCGCGCTGGGCCTACTGTTGGGGCTGGGCGCGGGCTTTGTCGCGGCGATCGCGACGGAGATGGCGTTCAGCGGCCTTACGTCTGGCGAAGATGTGAAGCGCAGGCTGGGCGTGCCTTATCTCGGCGGGATGCCCGACTTCGGGACTATCGACCCGGCAGTGACCGACCCGCTCGAAACCGTGCGCTCCAGCCCGCGTTCTCCGCTGGCGCAGGCCGTGCGCGGCATCCTCACCAAGTTGCGCCAGACCTTTGAAAAGGGTCAGGTGGTGATGATCAGCTCCGCCCTGCCCGCCGAGGGCAAGACGACGCTAACCGCCTGCCTAGCGCAGGCCGCCGTCGGCGCAACAGAGCGCGTCATCGTGATCGATTGCGACAGCACCCGCCGCCAGTTCAGCACCAGCTTTGCCAAACAGGATGCCGACAAGCCGGGTTTGAGGGAAGTGCTGGCCGGCGAAGTGACCATTGCCGCCGCGCTTCAGGAGCATGCGGGCGGATTTCACATATTACCGATCACCAGCCCCTTCGGCGCGGACGAAGCCCAGATCGATCCGGCAAAGATGCAGGCGCTGCTGGCCCAGTTGCGCGAGCATTTCGGCCTTATCCTGCTCGATACTGCGCCCATCCTGCCGGTCGCTGAAGGGCGCGAGCTGGCGGCGCTGGCCGATACCGTGATACTCGCCGGGCGCTGGCGCCATACGTCGGAAAAGGCGCTCGCCACCGCGCTGGATCTGCTGCCTCCCGCCGCGCGCGCTGTCACCTCAATCATTTTGTCCCGCATCAACATGAAACAACAAAGCCGCTTCACCAGAGAGGACGCCGGGGCTTTCTATCATTCCTACAAGGATTATTATCATGCCTAGAATCCTCGATTTTCCGGGCCGCAAGGATAGACAGCCGCGCGTCGCGATCATTCACTACTGGCTCGTCACCATGCGTGGGGGCGAGCGGGTGCTGGAGCGGCTGCTCAAGCTGTTTCCGCAGGCTGACATCTATACCCATGTCTATGATCCTTCGGCGGTTTCGGATGTGATCCGCGCCGCCACCGTGCGCACCACCTTCATCCAGCGGCTGCCGCGCGCGACCCAGCGCTACAAATCCTATCTGCCGCTGATGCCCTTCGCGCTGGAGGAGCTGGATCTCTCCGGCTATGATCTCGTCATCAGCAGCGAAAGCGGCCCGGCCAAGGGCGTGCTCGCGCCGCCGGACGCCACGCACATCTGCTATTGCCACTCGCCGATGCGCTATCTGTGGGATCATTATCAGCAATATCGCGAGACGGCGGGCATGGTCGGCCGCGCCACCATGTCGACCATCTTCCCCGGCATGCGGACCTGGGACATGACCTCGGCCCAGCGGCTCGATCATGTGTTCGCAAATTCGCGGTTCATCCAGTCCCGCGTCAAGCGCGCCTGGGGCCGGGGATCGAGCGTGCTGCATCCGCCGGTGCCGGTGGATCGCTATGCGCCGACGAACGATGTCAGCGGCGAATATCTCTGGGTGGGACAGATGACCGCCTACAAGCGCCCCGACATCGCACTTGATGCCTTTAACCGGCTCGGCCTGCCGCTGTTGATGGTGGGCGATGGCGAGATGCTGCCCGAATTGCGCCGCCGCGCGATGCCCAATATCCGCTTCGCGCGCCATCTCGATTATGCCTCGCTGCGCAATGCCTATGCGCAGGCGCAGGCGCTGATCTTCACAGCCGAAGAAGATTTCGGCATCGTGCCGGTGGAGGCCAACGCCTCTGGCCGCCCGGTGATCGGCTTTGGCAAGGGCGGACTGCTCGATACGGTGGTGCCTGACGAAACCGGCCTCTATTTCAGCGAACAAACACCCGACTCGCTTATAGAAGCGGTGCAGGGCTATCAGCGGTGGGCGCGGCATTTCAAGCCGATGGACGCGGTGCGCAATTCCCGCCGGTTCGCGCCGGAAATGTTCGATCACGGCTTTTTGAGCAAGGTGGCGGAGCTGAGGCCAGACCTGCCCGTGAGGCTGCCGGTCATGCCCGACGAACTGCCCTTCCCGATTTCCGGCGGGGTGCAGCATGTCGACGAACCCGCGCTGTCGTACGCCTGAACCGGCAGGAGCAGGCTCGACCCATGAGTCTGACGCTTTTTGGTATCATCATTGTTCTCGTCGGCGCGCTGCTGCTCGTGCGCTCTGGCATGGCGGCGATGCTGGCGTTCGTGATGGTCGCAACGCTGTTTGGCGGATCGGCTGCGATTGCCCTGCCCGCGCTGGGAGGATCGACCATCCCGCCCGCCAACCTGGCGCTGTTGTTCCTGATCCTGCGCGCGATCCTGCCCGGTCCGCAGCAGATGGAGCGACTTGGCCCTGCGCTGCGCGCCAATGCGTTTCTCATCATCTTCGCGCTTTACGGTATCATTTCTGCCTTCATCATGCCGCGCCTGTTCGCTGGCACCATCGCCGTGACGCCACTACGCCCCGGCGCGGTGCGGCAGCTTTATGAAGCATCGCCACTGCATTTCAGCTCCCAGAACATCACCACGGCGGTCTATCTGATGGGCACGCTGATCGCGGGGCTGGGCGCAACCATCGGCGCGGCACGGCCAGGTAGTGCGCCCGTCATCGTGCGCACAGGCATCATCATCGCCATCGCCCACGCCGTGCTGGGCTTTATCAGCATTCTGGTCGCCGGAACCGCGCTGGACTCGATCGTCGAGTTTTTCCGCAACGGCAACTATGCCCAGCTCGATCAGAGCATCGGCGGCCTCAACCGCATGAACGGCATCTGGCCAGAAGCCTCGGGCTTTGCGGCTTATGGTGGAGCGTGGATGATCTTCATGACCGAGCTGTGGTTGCGCGACATAGAGCGGCGACGGACCGGATTTGCCGCACTGCTACTGGCGCTGGCGCTGCTGATCTCCACCTCATCCACGGCTTATGTGACGCTGGGTGGATATAGCGTCATCCTGCCGCTGAGGATGGCGCTGTTGCCGGGCAGCGTGACGCTGAGCAAGGGGCTGATGCTCGCTGCGGTTACGTTTGTCGGGGCGCTGATCGTGCTTGCGGCCATAACGTTCAACACCGCGGCGCTGGAGCGCTTTGGCCATATCATCGCCATCATGACCGTGGAAAAAACGGAGAGCTTTTCCGGCATGCAGCGCATCTATTGGGCACTTCAGGGTCTGGATGCCTTTGTGGCGACAGCGGGATCGGGCGTCGGCGCTGGCAGTTTTCGGTCCTCCAGCCTCATCACCGCAATCATAGGCTCGATGGGTGTGATCGGCATCGTCTGTTTCATCGGCCACCTGATGCGCGCGTTCATGCCGTTGCGTGCTTCGACCTATGCGGCGCAGATCACGGGCGCGAGTGCCGTGGGCGCAGCAGCAAGTTGGACCGCCCTGCTGATGCTGATGCCTGCCGCCGTCGCCTCGCCCTCGCCCGATCCGGGGGTGATGTGGGCGGTATTCTCCGGCTTGGCGCTAGGCCTGCGCACGCACGGATCAACCGCTGCCCGCAGCACCATTCCTATCCGCCCGGCCGCCCGTTCCAGACTGAAGGCACGCTACGCGTCATGATTATCTCCGACGATCATCGCCTCGTGTTTATCCACATCCCCAAGTGCGCCGGGGTTTCGGTGAAGGCGCCGCTGCGCGCGATCGACAGCACGTCGGGAGGCTTCTCACGCATCGGCGATCATGAACAGCTTGGCCGCATCCATTATGCGCATATCGTCCTGCGGGACATAGCGGTGCATTTCCCGCAGGAATGGGATAAGCTGCGTGCCTATCGCTCCTTCGCGGTGGTGCGCGACCCCGCCGAGCGATTCGTCTCCGCGATGTTTCAGCGGATGCGAGAGTTCAAAGGCATGGCGCAATCGGCGATCACGCCCACACTGATCGAGGACGAAGCGGCGGAAGTTATCCGCGCACTCGAAGCCGCGCAGGGGCGCCTTGGGCTGGAGCTGGTCCATTTCAACCGACAGGCGGATTACCTGTTTCTGGACGGCGCACAGATCGTCGAGAACATTTTCCCGATCGAGCATATGTCCGCCATCGTCGCCTATATCGCGCGGGAGACGGGCGTAACCGTGACCGAGCAAAACAAGAACCGTTCCATCGAATTCCGTTTTGATGCGGTGAAGCCGCTGATCCGCGCGCTGCGCAAACCCTATGCCGCGCTGGTGCCTTATGCAGCGCGCAACCGCCTGCGGTCAAAGATGACCAATGCCGGACTTTACACGGACGCGAAAAAGCCCGCGATTCTGCGTCCCGGCGGCAGGGTGGAAAGCTTCATCCGCGCTTATTATGCAGAGGACAGCAGACTCCATGCCGCCAGCCTTGCCCGGTAAGCCCGCCCCGGCCCCCGCACTGCGCCTCGCGGTGGTGGTGGCCAGCCTTGGCCGGCCAGAAACGCTGGCAGAGCTGCTCGACGAACTGCGCCAGCAAAGCCAACCGCCAGAGCAAATCATCCTCTCCGTCACCTGCGAGGCAGACCTGCCGCCCCAATCCGCCATCGGCGCGGACATCACCGTACTGATCGGTCCCAAGGGATCGTGCACGCAGCGCAACCTCGGCATCGCACATATATCGGACGATTGTGATATCGTGCTGTTCTGCGACGATGACTATGTCCCCTCCCGCTATATGACGGAGCGGCTGCGCGCCTTCTTCGCCGCCAATCCTGATGTGGCGGGCGCGTCTGGCAGGCTGCTGGCGGATGGCATCCACGGCCCAGGCGTCTCGGCCAACCTCGCAGGGTGCATCGTCAGCGCCTATGACAGCGGCCCGGCTCCGGCGCTTACCCCCCGCAAGGATCGCTATGGCCTTTATGGATGCAACATGGCCTTCCGCACGGCTGCCATCGGCGGGGTTCGTTTCGACGAACGGCTGCCGCTTTATGGCTGGCAAGAGGACATAGACTTTTCTGCGCAGATATCGCGGTATGGCCGGATCGTTTCTACCCATGCGTTTGCTGGCGTGCACCGCGGGGTGAAGGCCGGGCGGTCATCTGGCGTGCGGGTTGGCTATTCGCAGGTGGTGAACCCGGTTTACCTCTGTCGCAAGGGCACGATGCGCAAGAAATACGCCGCCCGCATCATCCTGCGTAATGTGGGAACGAACTTGTGCCGCATCGTCAACCCGGAGCCATGGGTCGATCGCTGGGGTAGGGTGCGCGGCAACTGGATCGGGCTGCTCGATCTTGCGTGCGGGCGGATCACGCCAGAACGGATCGTGCAGCTATGACGTGGCGGGCCAATCGAGCACGCTGTTGTGGGCGCGAGCGGTAAGCATATGCTTCCAGTATACCGCCAGATTGCGCGCACGCATCTTCATCGGGCGTTGCAGCGGCACAGCCCGCGCCAGCTCCAGCGCCGCGCGCACCATAGCGCCGCGCCCCTCCACCGACTGGCCATCCGCCCGGATCGCGCCATAGGGCAGGCAGGGCAGCCATTGCGCGCCGAAACGCGCGAGAATTGCCGCAATATCATCCTCATAGCGCCTGCCGCCGACAAAACCGTTGTCCGCCTTGCGCCCTCCCACACGCTGCGTATGCACCACTGGCACCGCATCTATCACCGCAAAATCGCGCGGGTGTTCCCACACCAGATTACTCCAGATGATGTCGATCCCGCTCTCGTGCCCCAGTTCGAACAGCGGGATCAGGCGCTCGAGGACATCAGCCCGAAAGATTGGGCACATCATCTCAATATAGCTCATATAGCGCAGCACAAAGCCGGGGTGGCGCAGCAGCGCGGCATAGGTGAAATAGCTCTCCGGCGTCAGCGCTGGCTGCGCGATCTTCAGCTTGTGTTCGCGCACGATCGTGAACAGGCGGGTAAGGTCGGTGCTCTCGATCAAAAGATCATCATCGAACAGCGCGACATAATCATAGCGCGCCAGCAGCGCCCGATGCTCTCGCAACAGCCCGCCATAGCCCGCCACCTTGGAGCCGGGGCGCACCTCGAACATTATCCCCTCGCCCTCCGTCGCTGTCACAGCCGGATCATAAGCCGAGAGGAGGACATCAAAACCGCGCGGCGCGTCTGGCACGCCCAGCCCCAATTCACCCAGCCAGCGGGAATGCAGGCTGCGTGGCCCGATCCGCGAAATCAGCAGTGCGCGTGGATGCGTCATGCCCGCCAGTCACCCCTTGCCAAAATCAAGCCCCTGCCCCCTTATCGCGAAAATTCGATGACAATGCGCGCAAGAATGAGGCCCACCGCCTGATGCCCGTTCCCAAGCTCCCGCTCCAATTGCTTGGCCTGTCGCACCCTTACCATCTGGCGTGGTGGCGGCAGACCTTGCGCAAGCGCTCCGTCCTCACACCATGGAACGAACGGCATGGCGCGCTCTTCGTTCATATCCCCAAGACGGCGGGCACCAGCGTGCTTGCGGCTCTGGGCGCGGATGCGGTGTTTGACACCCATGCCCCCGCGCAGGTCTATCGCGATGCCTATCCCGAATTTTTTTCGCGTGCCCGCCTTTTCGCCTTCGTGCGCAACCCGTGGGACCGGTTTGCCTCCTGCTTCCACTTCATGAAGAGCGGCACCGATTGGCCGATGCAACAGCAATGGGCGCGGCGGCATATTGGCGATCAGGACTTCGCCACGTTCACCCGCCGGGCGGGGCGCGATCCGCTATTTCGCGCCCGCGTGATGGCGGAGCGGTTCTTCTGGCCGCAGAGCTTCTGGCTGGGCGAGGAACGCGCGCAGCTAGTCCATGACCTTTATCGCTTCGAGGAGATCGACGCGGCAATGGTGGCTTTGTGCGCCCGGCTGGGCATCGCACCGCCAGCCCAAACGCCGCATCTGCGCAGGGTGGACAAGGCCGATTTCCGCTCCCTCTATGACGAGGAGATGGTCGCCATCGTCGGCAGGCTATATCGCTCGGATATCGCCCGGCTGGGATACAGCTTTCGATGAGCCGGCGCCTGCTCTCCTCCTCCGCATGGGCCATAGCGGGCAACAGCGGGCAATATGTCGTTGTGTTTTTCCTACTGGTCTATCTCGCGCATATCCTCACTCCGCGCGATTTCGGGCTGATGGCGACCGTTTCTATCGGGCTGGACCTAGGCACGCGCATCGCGCGCTGGGGGCAGGTGGAACTGCTCCAGCAAAAGCGATACCGCACCGACGATGCGCGCAACCAGTCGCTGCGGCTCTCGCTTGCCATCGCGCTTGTCTGCTGTGCGCTGTTCATGGCGGTCGCGCGGCCAGCGGGCGCCTATTTCCACTCGCGTGAGCTGGAAACGATGATCTATCTGTGCGCACCAGTCTTTCTCTTCACCGCGACAGGATCGACCGCTGAGGCAGTGCTGCGCAGCGAGTTCCGGTTCAGGCTGCTCGCCTATCGCAGCACGGTGGCGACACTGATCGGCGCGGGCGCGGCAATTCTGATGGCCAATCTGGGTTATGGCGCGCTCACCCTCGCGGTGCAGCGGCTAGTGCAGGCTTGCGTGTCCGGCCTGTGGATCTGGACGGCGGTAGGCTGGCGGCCGAGCCTGCATCGCCACATAGGCTGGTCAGGCGCGCTGGCCAAGGAGGGCGCGAGCGTGATGGCGGGCACGCTGATGCCCATCGCCGTGCCGCGCACGATCGACCTGTTCGTCGGCTTCTTCATGGGGCCGGTGATGCTGGGCCTGATGCGTGTCGCCTTCCGCGTCAACGAGTTCGTCGGGCAGTTGGTGGTGATGCCGCTGGTGAGCGTCGCCAACGCGGAGCTGTCTCACACCGCGCAGGAGCCGCCAGCGATGCGCCGGTCCTATCTGCGCCTCACGCAGGCGAGCGCGCTGCTGATGTGCCCGGCGCTGATCGGCCTGACGCTGGCGGCGGGTGAAGCTATTCCCTTCATCTTCGGCAAACAGTGGTTGGGCGCGGTGCCGTTTGTCGAGATCATCGGGCTGCTCGCGCTGGTCGCGCCGATCAACTATTATTTCGCGCCCGCGATGATCGCGCTGGGCCAGAGCCGCACGGTGTTGCGGCAGGGCGCTGTGCAACTGCTGCTCGGCGCGGGGCTGACGCTGATTGCGGCGCACTATTCGCTGGTGGCGATCGCCTGGGCGCATGTGGCGCGCGGCACTGTGGTGAGTGTGCTGAACATGCTCGATATGCGGCGGCATATGGGCCTGACGGCGGGCGTGCTGATGCGCTCCATGGCTGTGCCGTGGCTGGCGACGGCGGCGATGGCGCTGGGGATTGCGGCAGCGCGTGCCGCGTTGCCGCTCGATGCTCTGGCCGGGCCGGTGTGTCTGGTGGTGCTGATGGCAGTGGGCGCGGCGTGCTATGCCGGGACGCTTGGGCTGATTGCGCGGATCGGGCTGTGGCCGGATCATGCCCCGATCCTGCGGCAGATCATGCGGATGAGGGCGACAGCCGCCAATCAGGCTTCGGGCTGAGGCACTTCACCACCGCCATCACGCCCGCTCGGCGCGCATAGGGCACGCGCATTATCCGCCGCGCCGAGAATACGGATACGGCGGCGTATCGGCTGCGCCCCGCCGCTCTGCTGCGCGATATAGAGAATGTCCACCGCCGCTCCGGGCGGCAGGAGGAGCGGCGGAGTGCGCACCGTTCCGCTGACCAATGCCGAAAACAGCAGCTTGCCCTGCGCCACGATGCGCACGGTTTGCGCCCGCGCGGGCTTGGCCTCGAAGCAGGCCGAGAGGAACGCTCGCTCTCCGCCGGGCGCTGCATAACGCTCGATTAATGCGGATGCGTCGCCCTGCGCGGGCTTAGCGGTCGTCACCACAGCGCTGGTTGCGCGAAAATTGGGTAGCTGCCGCGCGCCTATATAGGGCGTCCAGTTCCAGTCGACCCAGCCGAGCGGCTGTTCGCTCCCCTTGGCCCGCGCAACATGATAGGACCAGCGCGCCCCGGCAAAATCGGTGAGCGTATCGGCCCACACAGTCTGGGCGCCGAGGGTGAAGCCGCCAGGTGCATCGACGATCACCGGATCATCCTCCAGCCGATCAGGCAGAGCGATGGGCCGCCCGCGTGCATCCCGCGCCCGTGCTGCCCCGGTCCATCGGATCGCCCGCGCCGCGCCCCAGACCACATAAGGCCCGCTGCCAAAGCGATAGATGAAGCTCAGTGGATCGCCGCTTATGTCCTGCCTGCGCGCGTCTCCGGCGGGTAGCAGCCGGCTCTGGCTCGCGCGAAACATATCAAGCGCTGGCTTGGGGGCGCGGCCCTTGAACAGGCCCATATTGGGGTAATAAGGCTCATCGCGCAGCGCATACCAATGCGCCTCCTCCACCCCGGCGGCGGAGAGCAGCGTGACGAGCTTAAGCGCATGGGGTGGGGCGGCTTGCGGCGTGGCGTAATAATAGCCAAACTCGCTCGCCCAGACCGGCTTTTCCGCGCCATGCCGCGTCATCGCCTGCCGCAGCCGCGCGAGCTGGGCGGGGAGTTGCTCCGGCACCGACAGATAGGGGTGCACCACCACGCCATCGACCAGCGGCAACAGCCCCGCGCCGAACAGCCGATCGAAAAAGCCGGTCGCCACCGACAGGCTGGAGCCGGAGAGCAGGCGGATGCGCGGATGTTTGGGCTTCACCGCGTCATGCACCGCCCGAACGATCGCAATATAGGACTGGGGCATCTGCGCCGTCATCCGGCCTTTCAGGGCATGGCCGTTGATCTCGTTGCCAATCTCGAGCGCGGTGATGCAGGGAAACCGCCCAGCCACCGCCTCTGCAAAGGCCGCGAAAGCCTTCCGCCCTTCAGATGAATAAACCGTCTCGCCACCGTCATAGGTCTTGTTGCGCGGGGTGAGCGTGAGCAGCACCGGCATACCAATCGCGCAGGCATGGCCCACATAGCCGCTGTTCGCCGCCGCAAAATCATACACGCCCGGCGTGCGCTCCACCTTGCCCCAGCTTATCGTATCACGGATGCCCTGCGCCCGCGCCGTCGCCACGTCCTCGAACGACACCAGCGGCCAGCCCTGATCGAAATGAGTATTGACGCCCAGCCGCATCGCGCCGGATGCCGCAGGAGACAGCAGCAAGGCCAGAGCCAGCCATTGCGCGCCGCGTCTCATGCCTCAGCGAGCGCTCAGCATATCGAGGAACAGGGCACGCCAGCCCTTGTGGAAATGGGCGATATCGAACCGCTCGATCGTCACCTCCAGCTTGGCCAGACGTTCGCGCCGTTCATCGGCCTGCATATCGACCAGCGCCGCCATGCGCGCGGCAATCTCCAGGATGTCGTCCGGGTCTGCCTCCAGCGCCCCCTCTCCCGCGACTTCGCGGAGCACCCCGCCTCGACTGACCAGCGGAATGAGCCGATGTCGCACCGCCTCGCCCACCGGCATGCCAAAGCCCTCCAGCAGGCTCATCAGCACAAAACCGCTCGCCTGAGAATAGAGCCACCGCAGCTCAGCGTCTGAGACATAGGAGAGCAGATGGACGCCCTGAGTGCGCTTGGCGATCTCCTCTGCTTCCTCATGGCCCGGCTCCCGCCCGCCGCAAATGACATAGCGCACGCCCCGCTCGGCGAGGCCGCTGCGCGCATAGGCGGCAATGGAGCGCGCCTGATTCTTGCGCCTGCCCACGCTGCCTACCGTAAGCAGGAAGGGCGGTTCCACCCCCGCCACCGCCATCGCCTCGCCTACCCCGATACCGGGCCTGATCGGCGGATGAATGATGCGGCTGCTGTGCGGTATAGCGCCGGGATACAGCTCCTCGAACTCTTTGCGGCTGGTATAGCTTACAAACACGAGATGCGGTCCGACCCGAGCGATCTCGTCGTATATATGCCGATAGATCGCGCAGACATCGGGCGGAAACAGCGCCGGGTGGGTGAGCGGGCCAAGATCATGGATCAGCACCGCGTCAATGGGCCGCAGCACCGTTGTCGGCACTGTGAACGGATCGAGATGCAGCAGCGGCCGCTTGGGCGTTCTGCGTGGCAGCCAGCCCAGCGGGCCGCCGATCGTCTTGCCCAGAATCTGCCAGTGCTGAAGGCGGCCCATCACCCGGCCATAAAAACCTTCCAGAGGACGGGCTGCCGCCTGCCACCAGTAATAGGTCTTGCCCAGCGGCAGATCAGCGAAGGAGAGCAACTCTTCCCCGATGAAGTATTTGCCAGTGCGGTTATGGATCGCGAGCGAGAAATCGACATCCACCGCCTGCCTCGCCGCGGAACGCAGGGGCGGCATCTCCAGCTCCGGTGGAATGGCGATCAGCCGCGTCTCGGTGTCGCTTAATGCCCTGACAGCGCTATCGTTGAGCTTGATCTCGTTCATAGCGCCTCCAAGCCACGCATCCGCGGCGTGCTTGTCCGCTCCTCGTCCGCTCTCCCGTTGAACAAGCGCATGAGGGGTGCCTCGAGCCAGTTGTGAGAGAGCCATGCAAGCAGGAGGGTGATTGCAGTCGCCATGAGAAATTGGAGGATATGCGCTGAGGCGTTGCCGTGCCGCATCACAATGCCCAATAACTCTAGTAGTGCCGCCGCCACCTTGAGCGCCACGGCATGATACATATAGCCGCCATAGCTGATCTGTCCGATCCATTGCAGAGGGGCAAGGCGCAGGATCGGCGTCACCAGCCTGTCACCGCTCGCCGCCAGCGCAACTACACCCGTCATCGCCAGCGCCACCGCGCTGTAGAGGAAGGTTTCCCTGTGTTCGCCGATCAATATGCCCGAGATGACGTTGCGGGTGATATCCAGCCCGCTCTCATCGCGCGCTACATGGTTCACCGAGAAATAGACAGCCATATACAGCGCCAGCGCGCCCATGCCGCACAAGAATAGCGGCCGCGCGAGCCGCTCCAGCCGCCCCGCGC
>JAGNYO010000039.1 GCA_017984895.1 Sphingobium sp.
TCTTCTGTAGCCTCAAAACATTCCGGCGCATCGCTACCCGATACGAGAAAACTGATCAGAGCTACCGCGCCATGATCAACCTTGCGGCCCTGAAGATCGCTATGCGCTAAATGTCCACACGCCTTAGAGTTTGCAGCCAAATATTCATTCTAACCTAGAATTATACAAAAGGAGAGGCACATGGCTACGGTCTACGACGGAATGCCAAAGCACCACAAAGCGACCCAGAGCGAAAAGCTGGTGATCGCCGCGTCGTCGCTCGGCACGGTTTTCGAATGGTATGATTTCTATCTCTATGGCCTGCTCGCCACATATATCTCGGCGCAGTTTTTCTCCGGCGTGAATGAAACCACGGGTTTTATCTTTGCGCTGGCAGCGTTTGCGGCGGGCTTTGCGGTTCGCCCGTTCGGCGCATTGGTATTCGGGCGGATCGGCGATCTTGTTGGCCGCAAGAATACTTTCCTGGTTACGATGGGCATCATGGGCCTATCGACCTTCGCGGTCGGCCTGCTGCCGAGCTATGCCAGCATCGGCGTCGCGGCGCCGGTTATTCTGGTGGTGATGCGGCTGTGTCAGGGGCTGGCGCTGGGCGGTGAATATGGCGGCGCTGCCACCTATGTCGCCGAGCATGCGCCGAATAACAAGCGCGGCCTCTACACAAGCTGGATCCAGACGACGGCAACCTTCGGCCTGTTCGCTGCGCTGCTGGTCGTCATCGGTCTGCGCACATGGCTGGGTGAGGAAACCTTCGCAGAATGGGGCTGGCGCGTGCCGTTCCTCGTCTCGATCGTGCTGCTTGCCGTATCGATGTGGATCCGCATGCAGCTCAATGAAAGCCCGGTATTTCAACAAATGAAGGACGAGGGCACGACTTCCAAAGCGCCTTTGACCGAGGCCTTTGCGCGTTGGGGCAATTTGCGCTGGGTTATCATCGCGCTGATGGGTGCTGTCGCGGGTCAGGCCGTGGTCTGGTATACTGGCCAGTTCTACGCCCTGTTCTTCCTCGAAAAGATGATGAAGGTCGACGGCGCAACCGCGAACATTCTTATCGCGATCGCTTTGGCGCTCGGCACACCGTTCTTTGTCTTTTTCGGCTGGCTGAGCGACAAGATCGGCCGCAAGCCCATCATCCTCACTGGCTGCGCGATTGCGGCGCTGGCCTACTTCCCGCTGTTCACTGCCCTGACTACGGCGGCCAACCCCGCACTGGCGCAGGCGCAGGCAGTATCGCCGGTTACGATCGTCGCCAACCAGAACGAGTGTTCCTTTCAGTTCGACCCGGTCGGCAAGAATAAGTTCGACACCAATAGCTGCGACATTGCCAAATCCTATATGGCCAAGACGGGTATCAGCTATTCCAATACCGATGCGGCAGCGGGAAGCGGCGCACAGGTAAAAGTGGGTAACACCATATTCACTGCGCCTAACCCGGCCGGACTCTCGAAAGACGACAAGAAGGCCGCAATCACGTCTTTCCAGGATGAGCTGAAGGCCGGCCTTGCCGCAGCGGGCTATCCCGCCAAAGCGGACCCGGAACAGATCAACAAGCCTGCCGTCGTGGGCATCCTGTTCGTGCTCGTGCTACTGGTGACGGCAGTTTACGGCCCGATAGCGGCGATGCTGGTCGAGCTGTTCCCCAGCCGGATCCGCTATACCTCCATGTCGTTGCCCTACCATATCGGTAATGGCTGGTTTGGTGGCTTCCTGCCCACCACCGCCTTCGCGATGGTCGCGGCGACAGGCGATATCTACTATGGCTTGTGGTATCCAGTGGTGGTCGCCGCAGCAACGGTAGTGATCGGCCTGCTGTTCCTGCCGGAAACCTTCCGCCGGAATATCGATCAATAAGCTCTTTCCCCCAGGAAGAGGTTGGAGGGCGGTGCTTAACCGCCCTCCATTTTTTTTGCGCCATGGCGAGGCGGGTGAGGGGTGGAAAGGGTTAACCCCCGAGACAAAATCTGGCACTGTGTCAGCATGAAAGCCCTGACCCTGCATTGCGCCGCAGCCCTCCATGCCATATCCCTTGTCCTTGCCGCAGTGCCGCTCATGGCTCGCGCCCAGGAGAGCCAGCCCCTGTTTTCTCCCGTGTCACAGGCGGAAACGAATGGTTTTCAGGACTATCTTCTAAGCCTTTCGGGTAAGGCAGCCACTATGGGCATTCGGCCTTCCACGCTCGATGCCTTTGCGCGCACGCTCAGTGTCAATCCCAAGGTGATCCGGCTGGATCAGGCCCAGCCCGGCGGCTCATTCGATAGCCCCATTCCTCCTTTCGAACCCTATCGACGCCAGCATGTGACGCCTTCGCTGATCGAGCGAGGACGGGCGGAATGGATCGCCAACCGCGCTATGCTGGAGCGGATCGAGCAGGAAACAGGCGTGCCCGAGGCAGTTATGGTCGCGATTTATGGCCATGAAACCAGCTACGGCAGCTTCACCGGCGATTTTGATTTGCTGCGCTCCCTTGCGACTCTCGCCTATGAAGGGCGGCGGCGCGCATTGTTCGAGCCGGAGTTTCTGGCGGCGCTGAAGCTCGTCGATAGTGGAATCGCGCGGGAAAAGCTGGTCGGCAGTTGGGCTGGCGCAACAGGCTATCCGCAGTTCCTGCCCTCAGTCTACCTGCGTGTCGCGCGTGATGGAGATGGCGACGGCAAAGCGGATATATGGGCCAGTGAGGCGGACGCGCTTGCCTCGATCGCGCAATATTTCGTCGATGCAGGGTGGCGCAAGGGGCAGCCCTGGGGCATGGCCGTCAGTGTTCCCGCTGGGCTTGCGCGCGCCACCATCACGAACCGGACCACCCCGCCGCGATGCCCCCGCGTATTCGAGCGTTTCAGCCGCTGGATGAGTGTTGGAGAGTGGAGGCGGCTCGGTGTTGTGCCGCTGAGTAGTCCGACCCTCGCCGACAATATGCTCGCCGTGCTGCTGGAGCCGGACGGGCCTGATAGCACCGCCTATTTGTTGACAAGCAATTATCAGGCAATCCTGGACTATAACTGCTCGAACTTTTACGCCTTGTCGGTGGGCTTGTTGGCGGATGCCGTGGTCAGATAGACAGGGGGATGGTTTGGCGCGATGCTGCTGGCATCCGGATAAGCCAGCCGCGCGGCGTTGCATCGAAAAGACATCGGCATCGGGCTTCCCAGGGGCGCGGATCATGGTAAACGACTGAGCATCCGTCGCTTCCCTCCGGGGATTCGCCAACGCTATTTTCGAGAGTTTGATGCGCACCATTTTCGCCGTCGTCACTGCCCTGACTTTCGCGCTCACGCCGCTAGCCGCCAGCGCGCCCCGCTATGACAGCGCGGCAAAAATCGCCTACATGCAAGATTTGTCATCGGGTGCGATCCTCTACGACAAAGGGGGCAGTATCCGTATGCCACCTGCGTCCATGGCCAAGATGATGACGACCCATCTGGCCTTTCGCCTCATACAGCAGGGGCAATTACGGCTCGACCAGAAATTTACCGTAAAACCCGAAACATGGGCGAAATGGCACGGCCCGCAGGCAGGATCGACCATGTTCCTCTCAGCCGGCGAACAGGTTTCGGTCGAAAATCTATTGCACGGCATCGTCACCCTCTCAGGCAATGACGCCTGCGTGGTGCTCGCTGAGGGGGTCGCCGGAACGGAGCATGCCTTCACCGAACTTATGAACGCGGAGGCCGCGCGGCTCGGCATGCGCGACAGCCAGTTCGGCACCAGCAATGGCTGGCCGGATGAGGGGCGCACCTATGTCACTGCCCGTGATCTCGTCATTTTGGCGCGCGCGACCATCGAGCAAACGCCCGAGCTCTATAAGCGCTTCTATTCGACCCGATCTTTCACCTGGGGGCGGACTATGGGGGGGGATGCGATCCGCCAGGATAATCGCAACCCCATTCTCGGCCGCATAGAGGGTGCGGATGGCCTCAAGACCGGGCATACCAAGGAAGCAGGCTATGGCTTTACCGGGTCGGCCATCCAAAACGGGCGGCGGCTGGTGGCGGTAGTGGCGGGGCTGGACAGCTTCAACGGGCGCATTGAGGAATCGGTCAGGTTCATGGACTGGGGTTTCAAGGCATGGAAGGCGGTGCCGCTGTTCCGCAAGGGCGCCACTGTGGAGCGGGCGGAAGTGCAGCTCGGCTGGGCCAGCAGTGTGCCGCTGGTCGCCCCGCGTGATCTTGCAGTAACGCTGCCGCGTACATCATCCGGCACGATTTCGGTCAGGGTGGTTTATGACGGGCCAATCCATGCGCCTATCGCGAAGGGGCAGGAAATAGCGCGTCTCATCGTCTCCACCCGTGATGCGGGTGAGCAGGTGATGCCGCTGCTCGCCGGTGAAACCGTGAGTGAAGCGGGCTTTTTCGGCCGCTTCTGGAACGGCTTGAAGAACTTCTTCGGGTGAACGACGCCCCCCACCCTCGTGGACTCCTTATAGCCCTGGAAGGCGGGGAGGGGGTAGGCAAGTCTACCCAGATCCGCCTGCTTGCTAACGCGCTCCGCCAGCGCGGGCTGGAGGTGGTGGAAACGCGCGAGCCGGGCGGGACTGAGGGAGCGGAGGCGATCCGCACCCTATTGCTTGGCGGCCTGACGGACCGTTGGAACCCGCAGTCCGAGGCGCTGCTGTTCGCCGCCGCACGAGCCGACCATGTGGCGCGGGTCATCCATCCTGCGCTGGAGCGGGGCGCATGGGTGCTGAGTGATCGGTTCATCGACAGCAACCGGGCTTATCAAGCCGGCGCGAGCGGGCTGGCGGACGCCGACATCATGGCGGCGCACCGCATCGGCTCAGGTGGCCTCATGCCGGATCGCACACTGCTGCTCACGCTGCCGCTCGATGTGGCGGCGGAGCGCGCGGCGCTGCGTGATGCCGGGAGAGCCGATCGGTTTGGCGCGCGGGGGCAGGCTTTTCATATGTGTGTAACAGAGGCTTTCCATGCTCTGGCGGCACAAGAGCCAGCGCGCATCCGCATGATAGACGCCATGGGCAGCGAGGAGGCGGTATCCGCCCGGATTCTGTCCGAGATGGCAGATTTGCTGCCATGAAGCCGGTTTATGGCCATGATGTAGCCCGCAAAGCGATATTGGAGGCCGCTTGTTCTGCCCGCCTGCATCACGCATGGATTCTGGCGGGGCCACAGGGGATTGGCAAGGCCAGCCTCGCGCGCGAACTGGCGTTGATTCTGTTGGCGGGTGAGGAGGGGGCTGGAAGCCTGGCTGATACTCACCCGGCAGCGCACCTGTTCGCGGCAGGCACGCATCCCGATTATGCCGAATTAAAGCGTCTCGAGAAGGACGGGGGCGAGCTGGCCCGCAATATTACGGTAGATCAGGTGCGCGGGCTGGCACGGTTGCTCTCCACCGCGCCATCAGTGTCACGCCGCCGCATTATTGTGATCGACTCGGCGGACGATATGGAGCGTAGTGCTGCCAACGCCCTGCTTAAGAGCCTGGAGGAGCCTCCGCGGGATGTTCTTTTTCTGCTGATCAGCCATGCGCCCTCTCGGCTATTGCCGACAATCCGGTCGCGCTGCCGTATAGCGAGGCTGTCTCCGCTGGTATCAGCCGATATGGCAGCCGCATTGCGAGGCGCTGACGCCATGCTGGCGGAGGCCGAGATACGCGAACTGATCAGCCTGGGAGAAGGTGCGCCGGGCAAGGCACTCGCACTTTCAGGGCTAGGCGTCAGCGAAATGGTGGATGCACTCGAGCGTATAGCGCGCGATGGCGACTCATTGCACAAAGAGGGTCTGGCACTCTCCAAGGCGCTCTCGCCCAAATCAGCCCGACCGCGTTATGAAGCCTTTCTGGAGCTTCTGCCCGGCTTCATGGCGGCGCAGGCGTGCACATGGCGGGGCGAGCGGCTGAGTGCGGCCATTGTTCAGTGGGAGCAGGCGCGCGATCTCGCCGCTCAGGCGCTGTCGCTCTCGCTCGATCCCGCCGCCACGATCTTCGAGCTATGCGGCCATGTCGCGGCTATGGCCGAGCCGCAGAAGGACGCGACCTTCTTCGCCTGAGATACCCCTTGGCCTCATGCTTGCGCCCGGTTACAGGTGCGCGTATGAGCAAGCCTTATACGATCACGACAGCCATCTCCTATCCCAATGGCCGCCCGCATATCGGACACGCCTATGAGGCGATTGCGACAGATGCGTTCGCCCGGTTTCAGCGCATGAGCGGGCGGGATGTGTTCTTCCAGACCGGCACCGATGAACACGGCCTCAAGATGGCGCAAGCCGCGCGGGGCAGAGATGTCAGCCCCCAACATCTTGCAGATGAAATGTCATCCTGTTTCAAAGATATGTGTAATAAACTTAATGTTTCATATGATCGGTTTATTCGCACAACCGAGCCTGCTCATCACCATGCCAGCCAGGCGATTTGGCAGGCGATGGAAGCGAATGACGACCTCTATCTGGACCGGTATGAGGGTTGGTATTCAGTCCGTGACGAAGCCTTTTACGATAAGAAGGAGCTGACCGAGGGGGAGGGCGGCGCAAAACTCTCGCCTCAAGGCACGCCGGTAGAATGGACGGTCGAGGAAAGCTGGTTTTTTCGCCTATCCAAATATCAGGAACCGTTGCTCGCGCTCTATCGCGACAACCCGAAGTTCATTCAGCCGGAAAGCCGCCGCAACGAGGTGATGCGCTTTGTCGAGGGCGGGCTTTCAGACCTCAGTGTGTCACGCACCAGCTTCGACTGGGGCGTGAAGGTGCCGGGGTCTGATGGGCATGTAATGTATGTGTGGGTCGATGCACTCACCAACTACCTGACAGGGTGCGGCTATCCTGACGATGGCGAACGCATGGCGCGCTATTGGGCGGAAGGCGCGGATATTACACACATCATCGGCAAAGATATCGTGCGCTTCCACGCGGTGTATTGGCCCGCCTTCCTGATGAGCGCCAAGCTGCCGCTGCCCAAAACTGTATTCGGGCATGGCTTCCTGCTCAACCGGGGCGAGAAAATGTCAAAATCGCTCGGCAATGTCGCGGACCCGCTGGAGCTTGCTGAGAAGTTCGGCGTGGATCAGTTGCGCTATTTTCTGCTCGCCGAAGTCAGCTTCGGGAATGACGGGAGCTACAGCGCGGAAGCCATCGTTCAGCGTGCCAATAGCGACCTTGCCAACAGCTTCGGCAATCTGGCGCAGCGGACGTTGAGCTTCATCGCGAAGAATCTGGAGGGTAGATTGCCCATAGCACAAGGCCAACCCGACCAGGCAGATTTGGATTTGCATCAGAAGGTGCGCGATGTGTGCCAAATCGAAGTTTCTCGGCATCTGGACGCACTGGAACCTTCCGTTGCTATCGAAGCATGGATGCGGGCAGTGTTTACCTGCAATGCGTATATAGATACTCAAGCACCTTGGACGTTGCGCAAGACAGATCCCGCTCGGATGGAAGCGGTCCTTGCCACGCTCTATGTCGCGATAGGCCAGCTTGCCATTGCCATTCGCCCGATCCTACCCACCAGTGCCGATGCGCTGCTTGATCAGATGAGCGTGCCAAATGAGGTTCGCACTTATCAGGGATTGGCAAGCGACTGGTATCTTGCACTGCATGATAGCGGCTTCACCCTTGCCCCACCCAGGCCCCTTTTCCCCCGTCTGGAACTTCCCGTTGATGAGGGCGCTTCCCCCGCATGATCGACAGCCACTGCCACCTCAATTACAAGGGTTTGATCGAGGATCAGAGCGCCGTCATCGCCCGCGCGCGCGATGCAGGCGTTACTGGTATGCTCAACATTTCCACGCGCGAGCGTGAGTGGGCAGACATCATCGCCACGGCCGAAGCGCATGACGACATCTGGGCCAGCGTCGGCATCCATCCGCACGAGGCGGACGCGCACCCGGATGTCGATGCGGGCAAATTGATCGCCATCGCCGCGCACCCCAAGATTATCGCCATCGGTGAAACCGGCCTCGATTATTACTACGACCATAGCGACCGGACATGCCAGCAGACGAGCTTTCGCGCGCATGTTGACGCAAGCCGCCAAACGAACCTGCCGCTGATCGTGCATACCCGTGATGCAGAGGAGGACACGCTCGCTCTTTTGCGGGACGAGATGGGGAAGGGGGCGTTTCCCGCCCTAATCCACTGTTTCACCGCCAGTGGCGCCTTCGCCGATGCGGTGCTGGATCTGGGGCTATATATCAGCATTTCCGGTATAGTGACTTTTAAGAACGCGAAAGACTTGCAGGCAGTAGCCGCCAGCCTTCCTGCTGAGCGCCTGCTGATCGAGACGGACGCCCCGTTTCTTGCGCCGATGCCGCATCGTGGCAAGACCTGCGAACCCGCCTATGTGGCGGATACGGCACGCTTTCTTGCCGGCTTGCGCGGCATGAGCATCGAGGAGTTGACTGCCGTAACCTCCGCCAATTTCAACGCTTTGTTTACCAAGGCGCGCGGTAACTGATGACGCTGCGTTTCACTATATTGGGGTGCGGCACATCGGCAGGGGTGCCCCGCATTGGCAATGACTGGGGGGAGTGTGACCCCGCCAATCCCAAAAACCGCCGCACACGCGTTTCGTTGTTGGTGCAGAGCAAAACGACGACGTTACTGGTCGACACTTCGCCGGATATGCGCGAACAGTTGCTCGCGGCGGGTGTCATCTCAATCGACGCCGTGCTATGGACTCATGACCATGCTGACCATTGCCATGGCATCGATGATCTACGTCAGGTCTATCACCACCGCGCCCATATGGGCCGTTATAATGAGCCAATCGATGGCTATGCACGCGCACCCGCGCTGAAGGTGCTGCAACAACGCTTTGCCTATGCATTCGAAGGGCGGGAGGGATATCGCGCTATCGTCAACGGGCGAGAGCTACCAGACGAGCTATTGATCGGCGACATTCACGTCCGCTGTGTTGACATGCCGCACGGCGCGATCTGGTCCACAGGCTTCCGCTTCGAGCATGGCGGCTCCTCGGTTGGTTACGCGACCGATTTTCATGAGATGACCGACGCCATGGCCACTTTGTTCACAGGCTTGGATGTCTGGATCGTCGATGCACTGCGGGAAAAGCCACACCCGACCCACCCTCATTTAGCGCTGACAATGGCGGCGATTACACAGACAGCGCCTCACTGTGCTTATCTGACACATATGGACAATAGTATGGACTATGATCGGCTGTGCGCGCTCTTGCCGTCTCATATTCGCCCGGCCTATGATGGCTTGTGCGAGCAGATCTGAGGGATGTTCTGTAAGGGTCATACCCCGTTCATCGCAATGAGCTATTCTCTATCATGCGGTATCGAGCCGTAGCAAGGCGTTGCATGAATATGGATCAGGGCACGAACATGATCTGGTGGCTGCTGGCGGCGTTGCTGCCGATATCGGCGCTGTTGTCGCGCCAGGTGTCATTGCGAGGCACATTGGCTATGACGCTAGGCTGGATAGTAATTTTCGTCGGTATTCTCGGTCTGTTCAGCTATGGGCGAGAATTCACCAGTGTTGCTCTCCATGTTAAAAAGCAGGTTATGGGTGCTCCTCAGCAGCGCGCAGAGGGCGACAGCCTGCACATCCGGCTAAGTCCGGACGGACATTTCTGGGTGACGGGTGAGATAAATGGCACGCCAGCGCGCTTTCTGATCGATAGCGGCGCGACCGTGACCGCGTTATCGGACGACCTCGCGTTGAAAGCGGGTCTTAATGTCGATAGCTATGCGCCAGGCATGGCAATGCAGACGGCGAACGGCGTGGTCATGGCCAAACGATCCGAGATTGCCGGATTGACCGTGGGGCCGATCCGCACGCATGATCTGCCAATTGTCGTGTCGGACCGATTTCGTGAGGTGAATGTGCTGGGCATGAACTTTCTCTCCAGGCTGAAAAGCTGGCGGGTGGAGAATGGCGAGATGGTGCTGGAGCCATAAGAATCCAGGGTGTTTTCCATGTGGATGCGTCTTTGAATAACCCTTGATTTAACATAATATATATTATCGGATTTATATATGCCGCTCTCCACGCGCCCGAACGGTTTCCCGAATGCACCGATTGATGGTGTAACTGACGCAAAGGCTGTGACGAACGCAAAGGCTGTGACGGACGCAAAGGCTGTGGCTGACGCAGAGGTTGTGACGGCCGCAAAGGCTATGGCAGACGTAGAGGCTGTGACGGGCATGGACGTTGTCGCTGTAACAGGCATTTCTCGCAGCGCATCAACAATCCACACATCCAAGCCTGTGAACAAAGCGGCCATGGCCATGGCGTCGGTCATCGGTGCTACGGCAGACCCCGCTGCCGTGACGGATGTTGATGCCCTCGCGAACAACGCTCCCCGCATGGCCAGTCATTCTGCCGACGATGAAGCCGCGCGAGCAAACAGCCATCATGCCAGCGGTCCCCCTATCGATATTGCGCCACTGACAGACATCATGGCGCGGCTGCGCGATCCCGCGACCGGCTGCCCGTGGGATCGACAACAGAGCTTCGCCACCATCGCGCCCTATACCATCGAGGAAGCCTATGAGGTCGCCGACGCCATCGCGCGCAATGACATGCCGGCGCTGCGTGATGAATTGGGCGATCTGCTGCTCCAGGTCGTGTATCACGCCCGCATGGCCGAGGAATCAGCGCATTTCAGCCTCAAGGATGTGATTTCCGCTATCTGTGACAAGATGATCCGTCGCCACCCCCATGTGTTTGGACCAGAGGGTGCCGCCACGCCCGGCTGGGAGGCGATCAAAGCCGAAGAGCGCGCCGGACACAGCACAGATGACAGCGCCCTTTCGGGCGTGGCAACCGCCCTTCCCGCGTTGTTGCGCGCGGAAAAACTGCAAAATCGCGCCGCGCGCACCGGGTTCGATTGGCCCGATACCGATGGCGTTTATGCCAAGATCGACGAGGAACTGGCCGAAGTGCGCGCTGCTGAGACACAGGCGCACCGCGCCGAGGAGATTGGGGATTTGCTGTTCGCGGTCGTTAACCTTGCGCGCCATATGAAGCTCGACGCCGAGGAAGCCCTGCGCAAAGCCAATGCCAAGTTCGAAAATCGTTTTCGTAGTATGGAACTCAAGTCTGCACAGCAGAACATTGATTTTACTTCATTATCTTTGGAAGAGAAAGAAGCGCTCTGGCAGGTGGTGAAGGCGGAACACCGCGCCTAGCGAGCCTAATCTATATCAGAATGCGGCTCTAATTCCGTCCCTCACGCGCGATGAAGCGGGCGTAGGCGGCATCTGACAAGCGCACGGAAAGGATAAGCGTTTCGCCCCCTTCTCCACCCCCCTCTCCCCCGGCCTCTCCCGCGGCCTCTCCCGCGGCCTCGATGCTCAGCACCTCGCCATGCTCATGCAGCCAGGCGAGCGCCGCACCATCGCCGGCGGGGAGCGAGAGGCTGTGCACATGGCTGCCTTGCGTCATACGGTCCGATACCGCCCGGCGCAGATCGTCGACACCCTCGCCGCTGATCGCCGAGAGCGGCACAACATCGTGCCGCCGCTGTGCCGCGCGCAGCACTTCTTCGCGCGCTTCGCCATGCAGAAGGTCGATCTTGTTCCATGCCTCGATATAGGCGGGCGCGAGGGGGCTATTCTCCTCCCCCTGCCCGCGCTTCGTTTCCGGCTGTCCCTCGGCCGTCATGACCCCCAGTTCAGCCAGCACATGCATGACATCGGCGCGTTGCGCCTCGGTATCGGCATGGGAAATATCGCGCACATGGATGATAAGATCGGCATGCATGACCTCCTCCAGCGTAGCGCGGAAGGCGGCGATGAGCTGGGTCGGGAGGTCTGAGAGGAAGCCGACCGTATCGGAGAGGATCGCCTTGTCCAGCCCCGGCAGGCTGATCTGCCGCATCGTGGGGTCGAGCGTCGCGAACAGCATATCCTGAGCCATCACGTCCGCGCCGGTCATGCGGTTGAACAGGGTCGATTTGCCTGCGTTGGTATAGCCGACCAGCGCAATGACCGGCCAGGGCGCGCGTTGCCTGCGGGCGCGGTGGAGGCCGCGCGTGCGCGTCACCTGATCCAGCTCACGGCGGATTTTCGCCATGCGATCGCGGATCATGCGCCGGTCCGCCTCGATCTGGGTTTCACCCGGACCGCCCAAAAAGCCGAAGCCGCCGCGCTGCCGCTCCAGGTGGGTCCAGCTGCGCACCAGCCGGCCCGCCTGATAATCGAGATGCGCCAGCTCCACTTGCAGGCGGCCTTCGTTGGTGGCGGCGCGCTCGCCAAAGATTTCGAGGATCAGGCCGGTGCGGTCGATGACCTTGACGCCCCATGCCTTTTCGAGAGTGCTCTGCTGCACCGGGCTGAGGGGGTTGTCGACGATCACCAGCTCGGCCTCGTGGGCGGCGACCTGAGCGGTGATCTGCTCCACCTGACCACTGCCGAACAGGGTGGCGGGCTTGATCTGGCGGACGCGGAAGCTGCCGCGCCACCGCACATCGATACCGATGGCGAGCGCCAGCCCCTCGGCCTCCTCCAGCCGCGCCTCGGTATCCCGCATCGTGGGGCCAGGCACTTCGGCACGCACCACCAGCGCCGGTGCGCCGCGTGCCACCTCGTCGTCGCTGTCGCGGTTAAAGACGCTCATCGCCGCATGACACGTTGGCAGAGAGAGCGGGCCTCACTCCTTGTCGTCGTCGTCGTTCTCGCCCGAGAGATCCAGCGGGCGCGAAGGCTGCACAGTCGAGATCGCGTGCTTGTAGACCAATTGCGCCATGCCTTCGCGTTCCAGCAACATGCAGAACAGATCGAATGCCGCAATCGAGCCTTGGAGCATCACGCCGTTCACCAGGAACATTGTCACCGGATCGTCGGAACGCTGCACTGCACTGAGGAATACTTCCTGAAGCAGCTTGGATTTGCGCCCTATCTCCGCGAAGGCTTTGCGCACGTCGCTCAGTTCCAGAGGCTGCGCGGGCATTACGGTGGAAATGGCGTGCTTGTAGACAAGCTGGGATTGCCCGTCCCGCCGCAGCAGCACGGAGAAATTATCGAACCAGGTGATGATGCCCTGAAGTTTTACGCCTTTTACCAAGAACATGGTGACCGGCGTCTTGGTCTTGCGCAGATGGTTCAGGAAAATATCCTGAAGATTATTCGACTTGTCGGCCATCGGACTACAGCCTCCTTATTGGCGGGACGTTACCCGCACTCGCGCCTCTGCAGGGCGTCGTGCCAGCCCGACGCGCATCGCCTGAGCCAGTGTTCTTCATACTGCAACTGCGAAGGCAATGCCATGACAGAAATACACGAAGGTGAAATTATTCCTTGTCGTCCGTCAGCCCCAGTAATTTGAGCTTTCTGTGCAGGGCGGAGCGCTCCATGCCAATAAAACTGGCGGTTCTGGAAATATTTCCCGAGAAACGCCTGATCTGCACACGCAGATATTCTCTCTCGAAATTTTCGCGGGCCTCGCGCAGGGGCGCGGTCATGATCGAGGACGGCATGCCCTGATCGCCCGAGTCGGCGGCACTGGCCTCAGCGGGCAGCATATCCAGCTCGATCCGCCCAATGCGGTCGCCCGGCGCCAGGATCATCGTCCGTTCGATGACGTTGCGAAGCTGGCGGACATTGCCCGGCCACTCGCCCGCCTGAAGCGCCGCCATGGCATCGGGCGCGACATCGGGCGGCGCGACCCGGCGGTCTGCGGCGAAGCGCGCGACATAATGCTCGACCAGCGTCGGAATATCCTCGCGCCGATCGGCGAGGGAAGGGATGGCGAGCGGCACCACATTGAGCCGATAGAACAGATCCTCGCGGAAATGCTTTTCCTCGATCCTTTCGGCCAGATTGGTGGCGGTAGAGCTGATAAAGCGCACATCCACTTTCACCTGGCGCTGGCCAGAGACGCGGGTGAAGCTCTGATCGGTCAGCACCCGCAGGATCTTCGCCTGGGTGGTGAGCGGCATATCCGCCACTTCGTCGAGATAGAGCGTGCCGCCATGCGCCTGTTCGAGATAGCCGGGGCGCACGAGGCCGCTGGGGTCCTCCAGGCCAAACAGCTCTTCTTCGACCCGCTCCGGGTCCATGCGCGCGGCGGTGACGATGATGAAGGGACCATCCGCCCGCCCGCTCCAGTTATGGAGCATGCGCGCGGCGACTTCCTTGCCCACACCCGCCGGGCCGGTGATCAGCACGCGGCTGCCGGTGCCTGCCACCTTCTTGATGGTGGCACGCACGCTGTTTATCGAGCCGCTGGTGCCAGTCAGCTCTTCATCCTGCCCTACCCGCGCCTTGAGCGCCTGGTTCTCGCGCCGCAGCCGCTCCGTTTCGGTGGCGCGGGAGACGAGGTGCAACAACCTGTCGGCCTCGAACGGCTTTTCGATGAAATCCGCCGCGCCCTTGCGGATGGCGGCGACGGCAGTGTCGATATTGCCATGGCCCGAGATCATCAGCACGGGGATCGAGGGATCGCGCTTCTTGATCTCGTCGAGTATCTCCAGCCCATCGAGCCGCGAGCCTTGCAGCCATACATCGAGCAGCACCAGCGAAGGACGGCGCACCGCCAGCGCATCCAGCGCCTCGTCCGCATGGGCGGCGGTGCGCGTCTGGTATCCCTCGTCATCCAGCACGCCAGCGACCAGCTCCCGGATGTCCTCCTCATCGTCCACGATCAGAATATCAAGCGCCATGTGCCACGGTGTCTCCCTTGATGGCGGCGGTATCCGCCAGATTGTCCTCGAGCCGGCCAAGATGCTCCGGATCGAGCAGGATGCGCACCAGCGCGCCGCCGCCTGCCACATCCTCGAATTGCATCACCCCGCCATGCTCCTGCACGATGCGATTGACGATCGCGAGGCCGAGGCCGGTGCCCTTGGCGCGCGTGGTCATATAAGGCTCTATGATCCGCTCGCGCTCCGGCGGGAGGCCAGTGCCATTATCCCGCACCTCTATCGCGATCCGCGCGTCACTGGGCCGGATCGTCATCGAAATGGCGCCGGGCGGTTCGGGGGCTGTCTGGCGGCGCGCATCGACCGCCTCGACCGCGTTCTTGACGATATTGGTGAGCGCCTGGCCGATCTGGCGCCGGTCGCATACGAGGGTGTCGTCGTCGACCTCGTTGACGAAGCTGAACTGGATCGCGGGGTGGGCCACCTCGTGCAGGAACAGCGAGTGGCGGGCGATGTCCGCCAGCGTCTCGGCCCGGAACACGGGTTTGGGCATGCGCGCGAACGCGGAAAATTCATCGACGATGCGGCGCAGATCGCCCACCTGCCGCACGATCGTCTCGGTGAGGCGCGTAAAGGTGGGCCGGTCATTGCTGATCTGCTCGGCATAGCGACGCTGGAGCCGCTCCGCCGCGAGCTGGATCGGGGTGAGCGGGTTCTTGATCTCGTGCGCGATGCGCCTCGCCACGTCTGACCATGCGGCGCGGCGCTGATCCGAAAGCTGCTGGGTGATGTCGTCGAAGGTGAGCACATGACCGCTTTGGTCCTTGACGATTTTGACCGCGAGGGTGCGCAAGTCCGCCCCGGCGCGAATCTGCACGATCTCAGCGCTCGCGCCATCCAGCAGCAGATCGTCGAGATCGGGCGATATTTCACGCAGCGGATGTTCGGTCAGCTCACCCTCGCGCGTGGCGAGGATCTGGCGGGCGGAATCATTGAGCATCCGCACATGCCGATCCTGCGACACGGCGAGCACGCCCGCGCTGACGCCCGACAGGATCGCCTCGATGAAGGCGCGCCGGTTTTCAAGTTGCGAGTTGGCGGCCATCAGCGCGCCGGTCTGGCCCTCCAGCCGCTGGGTCATGCGGTTGAACGCGCTCGCCAGCACGCCGATCTCGTCCCGCGCATGGGGGCCGGGCACGCGCACGCTCAGATCACCCGCGGCGACAAGCCGGGCGGCACTCACCAGCTCGTTGACCGGTTTCACCAGCCTGTCCGCCACCTTGAGCGCGATCCACACCGCAATGCCGATAAGCCCCAGCGAGCCGATGAACAGCGCGGAGTTGAAGCGGATCTGGAGCGCGCGGGATTGCCGGGCAAAGCTCTCGTAATTGGCCAGCACCGCCTGCGCGCGCTTCACCTGGCTGAACGCCGGCGCATCCGAATCGCGCGTGGCATAGAGGTATATCTGCCGGTCCGGATACATCAGGGTAAAGGCCTGGATCTGGTCCGGCTCGGCGGAGACGACCACCCCTTCCCCCCTGGTCAGCCGTTTAACGATGTCGCGCGTCAGCAATTGCGCGACCGGGCGCCGGTCCGGGTCGACGGTCGCGGCGGTGCGGGCGATGCCATCAGGCCCGATCTCGATGATGGCGGAACGGTTCAGCTTGCGCGTCACCACCTGATAGATATAGCCCTCGGCGAACTCCGGGCTGCTGACCCTCGACTGGTTGAGATAGTCCCGCAGGTCACTCGCCATTGTCAGGGTTTCGTCGCCCACCTCGCGCAGGTTCTGCTCATAATAGCCGCGCGCGAAATTGCCCGCGTTCTGGAGCATCGCGCGGGCGCTGTCCGAAAACCAGAATTGCACGCCATATTGGAACAATACCGAGGCGAAGATTACCACCATCAGCATCGGGATGCTGGCGATCAACGAGAAAATCGCGACAAGGCGCACATGGAGCTGCCCGTCGCTGCCGATGGCGGAGCGCGCGGCGCGGCGCATCGCCACCCGCCGCCCCAGCAGCACCAGCAGCGCGATTGCCGGCACGAGATTGGCAATGAGCAGCAACGCCACCACCGGCGGAGAAAGTAGCGCGGAACTGTTGTCCTGCTGCGACAATGCGAAGTAGGTCGCCAACGCCGTCGCCAGCATCGTGCTGACCGCGACTATCTCCGCCCCCGCGTAAAAACGGCGGTTACGTGTCCAGGCACGGAAGATTCGAGACACGCGGCTTAGCAGGATGGCGGAATCACCCTCTCAAAATATGCGTTGCATCCATACAACAACCATGTGCCTTGTAAAACACATCGAAGCAAAACACATCAACGCAAAACACGTCAAATCGAGAAATTGCCTCTCACCCCTTCAGCCGTGTGGGGTCTATGTCATAGTCCGTGAGTTTCTTGCGCAAGGTATTGCGGTTGATGCCCAGCAGGCTGGCCGCGCGGATCTGGTTGCCATCCACGGCTGAGAGCGTTTCCTTGAGCAGCACCGGCTCGACCAGCGCCAGTATGTCGTCATGCAGGCCAGCGCCATCGCCGTCGCCATAGGTAGCGACCGAGAGGCGCCGGCGCACCCAGTCCGCCAGCAACCGATCGAGATCGCCCGAGACGGCCTCGGTCGCATCGCCGACCTTGCCGATGTCGATATTAGCGCGCACCGCCTCCACGGTGATACGGTCCTCGCGGATCAGCACCGCCATGCGTTGCATCAGGTTCTGCAACTCGCGCACATTGCCCGGCCAGCTATAGAGCGAAAGGAGCTGCGCCGCATCGGCGTCGAGGGTCTTGCGGGGCAGCCCCTCGTGCGCCGCCTGCTCGAGGAAATGGCGGGCGAGCAAAGCGACATCGTCGCGCCGTGCGCGCAGGGGCGGCAGATCGACCGGCACCACATGGAGGCGGTAATAGAGATCCTGCCGGAAGCGATGTTCGGCGATCAGCGCGGGCAGATCCTTGTTGGTCGCGGCGATGATGCGGACATTGACCTTGACCGGGGTCGATCCGCCCACAGTCGTCACCTCGCCGCTTTGGAGCACGCGCAGCAGCCGCGTCTGCGCCTCCAGTGGCATGTCGCCGATCTCGTCGAGAAACAGCGTCCCGCCGTCCGTCTGCTCGAACTTGCCGGCTGTGCGCTGAGTCGCGCCGGTGAACGCACCCTTCTCGTAGCCGAACAGCTCCGCCTCGATCAGCTCACGCGGGATCGCCGCCATGTTGACCGCGAGGAACGGGTGGGCGCGCCGGTGGCCCAGCCGGTGGATCGCCTGCGCCACCAGTTCCTTGCCGGTGCCCGATTCGCCGAGGATCAGGATGCTGAGATCGTTGGAGAGGACGCGCGCGACGGTGCGATACACCTCCTGCATCGCCGCCGAGCGCCCCACCAGCGGCATATCCTCAGTGATCTGGTTATCATCGTCCGCGCCCGCGCCAGTGCCCGGGGCGAGCGCGGTGTCGGACACCCGTCGTGTCGCCAGACCATCGCTCACCGCGCGCGTCAGCTCATTCAAATCGAACGGCTTGGGCAAATATTCGAACGCGCCCTGCTCGGTCGCGCGGACGGCGGTGTTGAGGGTGTTCTGCGCGGAGAGAATGATGACGCGCATATCGGGCCAGCGTTCGGTGATCTGCTGCACATCGTCCAGCCCGTCGCCATCGGGCAGCTTCACATCGGTCACGAGGATATCAGGCTGGAAGGAGGCGAGGAGCTGGGCGCGGTCGGCAATGGTGCCGCCCACCTTCACCACATGCCCCGCCCGGCGCAAAGCCTCGCTCACCACCACGCAGATCGCCTGATCGTCATCGACGACCAGCACCTTGCCGCCAGGCGCCGCCTTGCCTCTCACAGCATAGCCATAGGCAGGAGAATGCGGAACACCGTCTCTCCGGCCACCTCATCCCGGCTGTGCTGGACAAAGCCGTTCATGTCCCGCACCAACTTGTCTACCAGCGCGAGGCCCAGCCCCTGCCCGTCCCGCTTGGTGGAAATGAAGGGGTTGAACAGGTCGTCGCGGATATGCGCGGGCACGCCGGGGCCGTTGTCGCTCACCACGATCTCGATGGGGAGGATCGCGTTGCCCTTGCCCTCGCCCAGCATCACCGAGACGCCATGGCGAAACGCCGTTTCGATGCGCAGCACCTGCTTGTTTTGCCCGCTTGCCGCCTCGCTGGCGTTTTTGAGCAAGTTTATGACGATCTGGGCCAGCGCATCCGGGTTGCACAGCGCAGACGGCAACGAGGGATCGTATTTGCGGATGATCTGGGTGCTGCTGGCAAAGCCGGCGCTGGCGATCTGGATCGCGCGGTCCAGCACTGGATAGATGTTGGTCGGCACACAATCGAGCGGCCGCTCGGTGGTAAAATCCTGCATCCGGTCTATGAGGGCGGCGATACGATCCACCTCGTCGCAGATCAGGCGGGTGAGCGCATCGTCGCCCTCGTTCCCGCCATTGGAGAGAAGCTGCGCTGCGCCGCGTATGCCGGACAACGGGTTCTTGATCTCATGCGCGAGGATCGCCGCTGCGCCCATCGCCGAGCGCCCGCCACCCGAGGTGCGTCTGCCCCCGATCGCTTGCGCAAGGCTTTGGGTATGCACCGTCACCACGCGCCAGCCTTCATGCTCGCCCAGCGGCGCGATCATCACATCCGCCTTGATGCCCGCATTGCGCCCGGCATGGAGCGCGATGTCATACGCGGCAACCGGCTTATCGGACTGCCAAAGCTGAAAGCGGGGATTGGCCTCCTCGATCCGCACGGTGCGGGCGATGTCGCTGCCCACGATGGCCGTGCGCGCCATGTTGAGCAGGGCTTCGGCGCGGCTGTTCGCCTCCATGATGATATTATCCGGCGCGACGAGGAAAGTCGCCACCGGCAGCGCAGAGAATATGTCGGGAATACCGGGCCGCACCGGCGAAGTGGGCGGCATCAGATGCGCGGCGCGGGCCAAAGTGCCGTTCACGCCGCCGCTTTGCTCAGCAACGGCTCGTAGAATCGGGCCAGCATCGTGAGCACAGTGCGGCTATCCGGCACCTGATTGACCGCATTGCGAAACTCAGCGGACCCCGTCAGCCCCTTGGTATACCAACCCAGATGCTTGCGCGCGATATTGACGCCGACATGCTCGCCATAATGCTCCAGCATCGCGTGGTAGTGCTCGATGATGAGGGCGTATTGCTCGTCTATCGACGGGTCAGCACGCGATGGTGCGCCGGCGAGCGCCTGCATCACCTGCCCCAGCAGCCATGGCTTGCCGTAAGCGCCCCGGCCGATCATCACCCCATCCGCGCCGCTCTGCGCCAGGGCGGTGCGTGCGTCCTCGATCGAACATATATCGCCATTGACGATGACCGGCAGACCAACGGCGTCCTTCACATTACGCACAAAAGCCCAGTCCGCATCGCCCTTGTACATCTGGTTGCGGGTGCGCCCATGCACGGTAATCATCCGTGCACCCAGATCTTCGGCGATGCGCGCCAGCTCCGGCGCGTTGAGGCTGGCATGGTCCCAGCCCATGCGCATCTTCACCGTCACTGGCACATCGACCGCTTTGACCGTCGCCTCGATCAGTCGCGCAGCGAGCGGCAGATCGCGCATCAACGCGCTGCCCGCGTCGCCATTCACTACTTTCTTGACCGGGCAGCCCATGTTGATGTCGATGATGGCGGCGCCCTTGTCGGCGTTCAATTTCGCCGCCTCGGCCATTTCCTCCGGCACGCAGCCGGCCAGCTGCATACTCACCGGCTCCTCACTCGCGTGCCACGCCGCCTTCTGCAAAGATTGGCGCGTCTGGCGGATCATCGCGGGCGAGGCGATCATCTCCGTCACGTTGAGGCCGGAGCCATAGCGCCGCACGAGGGTGCGAAAGGGCATATCCGTCACGCCGGTCATCGGCGCGAGGATCACGGGTGTGGCGAGCGTAACCGGCCCGATGGCAATGGGCTGCACTATCTGCATGAGGGAATTTCTGCCTAAAAAACAGGCACGCCATAGCGGACCACGCGCTTTTCCGCAACAGCTCTGGCACTTGGGCCGAAGGTCGGATAAGCGCGGCGTCATGACAGAGGGGCGTTCCATCGTTGCGATCATCGTTGCCGCCGGCGTTGGCGAACGCGCTGGGCTGGGTCATCCCAAGCAATATGCGCCGCTGGGTGGGCGGGCGGTGCTGGCGCATAGCGTTGTGGCGTTTGCCAGCCATCCGCGCATCGGGCGGGTCATCGTGGCGATCGGGCCGGGGCAGGCGCAGCAAGCGCACGCGGCGCTGGGCGCTCTGGCGCAGGACGTGACCCTCGTAACGGGTGGCGCGACCCGGCGTGAGTCGGTCATGGCGGCATTGACGGCGATCGAGCAGGCAGGCGGCGCGGAGGCCGTGCTCATTCATGACGCCGCGCGCCCTCTGCTGCCCGCCACAGTGGTTGACCGGCTACTTGACGCGCTGGAGCGCCATGAAGGCGCGATCCCGGCATTACCCGTAGCGGATACGCTGGTGCGGAGTGACAGTGGCGCGATGGGCGTAAGCGTGGCCCGTGATGCGTTGGTGCGCGTGCAGACGCCGCAGGCCTTCCGGTTCGATACGATTCTGCGCGCGCACAGAACGTGCCCCGCCGAGGCGCCGGTGACAGACGATGCCGGGCTGTTGCGCGTTGTGGGCGTTTCCGTGGCGCTGGTGGAGGGAGATCCGATGCTCGACAAGCTCACCTATCCGGCGGACTTTGCCCGCGTCGAGGCGCTGCTGCGTGCGCAGATGCTGCCCCGCACCGGCACGGGCTTTGATGTGCACCGGCTGGTGCCGGGCAAGCCGCTGTGGCTGTGCGGCATGGAGATTGCGCACGAAGCCGGGCTGTCCGGTCATAGCGACGCCGATGTCGCGATCCACGCGCTGGTCGATGCGCTGTTGGGCGCGTTGGCCGAAGGCGACATCGGCCAGCATTTCCCTCCGCATGATCCGCAATGGAAAGGCGCGGCCTCACATCGCTTTCTGGAGTTCGCGCGGAGCCGCGTGGCGGCGCGCGGCGGCATAATCGCGCATGTAGACCTTAGCCTCATTTGTGAAGCGCCGAAAATCGGGCCGCACCGGGAGGCCATGCGCGCACGGCTGGCGGCGCTGCTCGCCCTCCCCCTCTCCCGCGTCTCGGTAAAGGCCACTACCACTGAGCGCCTCGGTTTCACGGGGCGTAAAGAAGGCATCGCTGCGCAGGCCGTTGCCACGGTGCTGCTGCCGGAGCTATAGAGATAACCATGACCGACTCCATTCTCCACCCCGATCTTGTGGCACTGGCGCAGCGCGTGGTGGATGAAAACCGACGGGTGGGCCGCACTTTCACCCTGGCGGAAAGCTGCACCGGCGGGCTGGTATCCGCCGCGATCACCGAAATACCAGGCAGCTCGGAGGTGTTTGAGGCGTCTTTCGTAACCTATTCCAATGAGATAAAGCAGGAAATTCTCAAAGTTTCTCAAGATGTGCTGGAAACATTCGGCTCTGTATCGATCGCCTGCGCCTGGGCAATGGCGCAGGGGGCGCTCACCAAGAGCCACGCCCATGTCGCGGTGGCGATCACCGGCATAGCGGGGCCGGGCGGCGGCAGCGAACAGAAGCCCGTGGGCACCGTGGTGTTCGCGCGGGCCGAGCGGGGCGCCCATCCCGATAATATTGTCGCCGACATGCGTCAGTTCGAGAATAATGGCCGCTCCGGCGTGCGGCTTCAGGCGGCGTTGTGCGCGCTTGAGCTGTTGTTGCCATAGTTTTTAGCGCGGTCGCCTCCCGCCCCGGGTTCCCTTCAGTGAACCTCGCTATAAAGCGCCGCAGCCCGCGCTTCGAACGCGCCGATCATCTTGCGCAGCGCCTTGTCAAACATCTGCCCCGCCATCATCTCGAACAGCTTGTTCCTGAATGCGAAATCGACTTCGAAATCGACGAGCACGCCCCCTGCCCCATCGGGCCGGAAATGCCAGTCGTTGCTCAGATGCTTCAAAGGCCCATCGAGATAATCGACATGAACATGGCTGGGCCGCTGCTTCACCACGCGGGAGGTGAAGCTCTCGCGCAGCCCCTTGAAGCCGACGATCATGTCCGCCACCATTTCCGTCTCGCTGTTGGAGCGCACCCGGATCGCGGTGACCCACGGCAGGAACCGGTCGTATGACTGCACGTCCGCCACCATATCGAACATCTGGTCCGGGCTATAGGGCAGGTGCCGGGTTTCCTTATGATGCGGCACGATGCTATCCCTTGGCGCGCGCCAGTTGGGCCTCGCGCGCGGCGCGCATCTGGGCAAAATCCTCGCCGGCGTGATAGGATGAGCGGGTGAGCGGGCTGGCGGCAACCTGGAGGAAGCCCTTCGCGCGCGCAATCGCGGCATAGGCGGCAAAGCCGGCGGGCGGCACGAATTCGATAACCTTGGCGTGTTTGGGCGTGGGTTGGAGATATTGGCCCATCGTCAGGAAGTCGACATCGGCGGAGCGCATGTCGTCCATCACCTGGTGCACCTCCAGTCGTTCCTCGCCCAGCCCCAGCATGATGCCGGACTTGGTGAAGATGCCGGGATCGAGCCGCTTGACGCTCTCCAGCAACCGCAGCGACGCATAATAGCGCGCGCCGGGGCGGATCGTGGGGTAGAGGCGCGGCACGGTTTCGAGATTGTGGTTATACACATCGGGCCGGGCGCGCACGATCGCCTCCACGGCGGCTTCGTGTTTGTTGCGGAAATCGGGGGTAAGGATCTCGATCGTGGTGGCGGGCGTGGTGCGGCGCAGCGCCTCGATCACCTTGACGAATTGCGAAGCGCCACCATCGGGCAGGTCATCCCGGTCCACCGAGGTGATGACGATATGCTCCAGCCCCATTTCGGCGGCGGCATCCGCAAGGTTTTGCGGCTCGTTCAGATCGACCTTGCGCGGCATGCCAGTCTTGACGTTGCAGAAGGCGCAGGCGCGGGTGCAGACATCGCCCAAAATCATCACGGTGGCGTGTTTCTTGGTCCAGCACTCGCCGATATTGGGGCAGGCGGCCTCTTCGCAAACTGTTGCGAGGCCTTTGTCGCGCATCAGCTTTTTGGTGGCCATATAGCCGGGGCTGGTAGGCGCCTTGACCCGGATCCAGTCCGGTTTGCGCGCGCGGGGAGCCTCGGCTTCGACAAGGGGGGTTGCATTTTGCGTCATTTCGCCCAGATAGCGCCGGGCGCCTGCACATGCCACCCCTGAAACATCAAAAAAGGAGGACAGGACCATGGCTGATTTTTCCCGCATGCTGGATGGCTATCGCCGGTTCCGCGCAACGGGCTGGGCGAGCCAGCGCGAACGCTGGGACGAACTGCGCGACGGGCAAAGCCCCAAGGTGATGATCATCGCCTGTTCCGACAGCCGGGTCGATCCCTCCCAGATTTTCGACACCAACCCCGGCGAAGTGTTCGTGGTGCGCAATGTCGCGGCTTTGGTGCCGCCGTTCGAGACTGCGCCGGGGCGGCATGGCGTCTCGGCGGCGTTGGAATTCGCGGTGCAGGTGCTGAAGGTGCGGGAAATCCTCGTGATGGGGCATGGCCGTTGCGGCGGCTGCCAAGCGGCGCTGACGCAGGAGCTGAAGGACGCACCGCCCGGCGAAGGCGGGTTCATCGCCCACTGGATCGACCTGCTCGACGACGCACGCGACAAGGTGCGCGCCGAATTTGGCGACGATCACAGCCGCGAGGCGTTGCGTGCGATGGAGAAGGAGGGCGTCAAGGTCAGCCTCGCCAACCTGCGCACTTTCCCTTGCATCCGCGACAAGGAGCGCAGCGGCGAGATCAAGCTGGTCGGCGCCTATTTCGCGATTTCGGACGGCGTGTTGCATGTGCTGAATGAAGCGAGCGGAGAATTTAGCCCCGCATGAGGAAACGGACGAATGCGCGCACCAACAGGGCATGGCATGAACGGAGGAGCGTCGAATGAGTGATTTTCTGTCAAGCCCCGCCTCCCGCACCTATGTGTCCCAACGGCTGCGGCTGCATTATGTCGATTGGGGCAACCCGGAAGCGCCACCGCTGCTGTTGTTGCATGGTGGACGCGATCATTGCCGCAACTGGGACTGGATCGCGCAGGCGCTGTGCGACAAATGGCATGTCATCGCGCCGGATCTGCGCGGCCACGGGGACAGCGCCCATTCGCCTGATGGCCGCTACACCATGGAGGCCTTTGTCTATGACCTCGCCCAGCTCATCCACCAGCAGGGACTGGCGCCCCTGAATATCGTCGCCCATTCGCTGGGCGGTAATATCGCGTTGCGCTATACGGGGCTTTACCCGGAAAATGT
>JAGNYO010000040.1 GCA_017984895.1 Sphingobium sp.
GCCCCCTTCTCGAATATATGCGCGCTCGGCACGTCCAGCACAGATCCTTCCGCCACCACGATCTCGGATGCTCCCACCCGCGCCAGCTCTGCGGAAAGTGCGCCGCTATCGACGCTCATCGCCTCGAAGCGCCCGGTCGATATATCTGCCGCCGCCAACGCGATCTCGCCGCCCGCCTCGCCTACCGCGACCAGCATATTGTCGGCCCGCGCATCGAGCAGCGTGTCCTCGGTCAAGGTGCCGGGCGTCACATAACGCACAATGCCGCGCGCCACCAACGCCTTGCTGCCGCCGCGCTCCTTCGCCTGTGCGGGCGTTTCGATCTGCTCGGCAATTGCCACACGATGCCCGGCGCGGATCAGGCGCGCGAGATAGGCCTCGGCGCTATGCACCGGCACGCCGCACATGGGGATCGGCGCGCCCTTATGCTCCCCGCGCGCGGTGAGCGCGATGTCGAGCGTGGCCGCCGCCGCCTTGGCGTCATCGAAAAACAGTTCGAAGAAATCGCCCATCCGATAGAACAGCAGGCAATCCTCGGCCTGGGCCTTCAGCGCAAAATATTGCACCATCATCGGGCTGATTGGCGCGGCACTTTGCGGTCCTGAGGAAGTAGGCAGATCCATCAGCCGATGCGATAGCGGCTTCGCCTCCGCTTTGAAAGTCCGCTCCGCACACGCGACCACGACACAACTAATTTGTTCCTGCCCCTTGTCGAGCGCCACAAAATGCCGCTAGGGCAAAGCCGCCTGCACGCACCGGTCTTATAAAGGGGAGACATTCATGCCTGATCGCCCGACAATCGAATTTTCCGAGCGTGAAGCACTCTTCTTTCACTCTACGGGACGCCCTGGAAAGATCGAGATCATTGCCTCCAAGCCGATGGCGACCCAGCGCGATCTATCGCTGGCATATTCGCCCGGTGTCGCGGTGCCGGTGCGGGCCATCGCGGAAAACCCGGCTACCGCCTATGATTATACCGCCAAGGGCAACCTCGTCGCCGTCATCTCCAACGGCACCGCGATCCTCGGCCTCGGCAATCTCGGCGCGCTGGCATCGAAGCCGGTGATGGAAGGCAAAGCGGTGCTGTTCAAGCGGTTCGCCGATGTCGATTCCATCGACATAGAAGTCGATACCGAGGACCCCCAGGCGTTTATCGACGCGGTCGCGCTGCTGGAGCCGACCTTCGGTGGCATCAACCTTGAGGACATCAAGGCACCCGAATGCTTCATGATCGAGCAGGCGTTGAAAGAGCGCATGAATATCCCGGTCATGCATGACGACCAGCATGGCACAGCGATCATTTGCGCGGCGGGCCTCATCAACGCGCTGCACATCACAGGGCGGGACATCAGGGATGTCAGCATCGTCGTCAATGGCGCCGGTGCGGCCGCGATCGCCTGCACCGAGCTGATCAAAGCAATGGGGGCTGACGCCACCCGCGTTATCATGTGCGACCGCAGCGGCGTGATCTATCAGGGCCGCACGGAGGGCATGGACCAGTGGAAATCGGCCCATGCGGCAAAGACCGAGGCGCGCACGCTGGAAGAAGCGCTTAAAGGCGCGGACGTGTTCATCGGCCTATCCGCCGCCGGCGCGCTGGCGCCGCATATGGTGATAGAGATGGCGCCCAAGCCGATTATTTTCGCAATGGCAAACCCGGACCCGGAAATCACACCGCCTGACGCCAAGAAGGCCCGCCCGGACGCCATCGTTGCCACGGGGCGCTCCGACTATCCCAATCAGGTCAACAATGTGCTTGGCTTCCCGTTTATCTTCCGGGGTGCGCTTGATGTGCGGGCCACCGCGATTAACGAGGCAATGAAGATCGCGGCCGCCAACGCGATTGCCGACCTCGCACGCCAGCAGGTGCCTGAGGAAGTGGCGCGGGCGTATGGAATCCAGCATAATTATGGGCCGGATTATATTATCCCCGCCCCGTTTGACCCGCGTCTGATGGAGGTCGTCTCTACCGCCGTTGCCCAGGCGGCAATGGACAGCGGCGTGGCGCAGAAGCCGATCGAGGATATGGACGCCTATCGCCAGTCATTGAAAGCACGGCTCAACCCGACCACTTCGGTGCTCACGCTTGCCTATGAAGGCGCGAAGGCCAGCCCCAAGCGCGTCGTCTTTGCCGAAGGCGAAGAAGAAGTCGTGCTGCGCGCCGCGATCCAGTTCCGCGATGGCGGCTATGGCATCCCGGTGCTGGTCGGGCGGCAGGATGTCTATGACCGGCTGCGCGCGCTCGGCGTCGCCGATCCGCACAGCTTCGAGGTGCACAACAGCGTCAACTCGCCGCTGGTGCCCAAGATGGTCGACATGCTCTATGGTCGCCTGCAACGGCGCGGATATCTCCGTCGCGATTGCGAGCGCATGGTGAACCGGGATCGCAATATTTTCGGTTCGCTGCTGCTCAAGATGGGCGAGGCGGATGCAATGATTACCGGCACGACCCGCACCTACAGCCAGACGATGCGCGAGGTCCGCCGGGTGATAGATCCTGTGCCGGGCCGCACCAATTTCGGTGTGCACATCCTTGTTGGCCAGACCCATACAGTGTTCATGGCGGACACTACCGTGCATGAGCGCCCTAGCGCCGCCGAGCTGGCGGATATTGCCGAGGGCACCGCCGCCGTTGCCCGTCGCATGGGTCATGATCCGCGCGTGGCCTTCCTGTCCTACTCCACCTTTGGCAATCCCTGGGGCAACTGGCTGGAAAATCTGCGTGAGGCCGTCGCCATTCTCGATGAGCGCGGGGTCGACTTCGAATATGAGGGCGAAATGGCGCCGGACGTGGCGCTCAACCCCAATGTGATGAAGAACTATCCGTTCTGCCGCCTGTCCGGCCCGGCCAATTGCCTCATCATGCCCGGCCTGCAATCTGCCAACCTCTCGGCCAAGCTGCTGCGCGAGCTGGGTGGAGACAGCGTGATCGGGCCGATGCTGGTGGGCATGGAAAAGCCGGTTCAGGTGGCGACAATGGCATCCAACGCCAGCGAGCTGCTGACGCTGGCGGTGCTGGCGGCGGGCGGCATCGCCGGATAGAGCGCAAGCCGCAGCCGCAACCTAACGGCTCTGCATCATCCGCTTGCCACTGGTGATGACGATGGGATCGCCCAGCTTCACCGCCGCGAACAGGCGTTTTGCGAAAGCCATGGGAACACCGATGCAACCGTGCGTGGCGCTGCCCCATTTCACGCTGCTGGCATGAATGAACACGCCGTCGTGGGTCAGCCTCAAGCCATAGGGCATCGGCGCGTCATAGAGGTTGGAGACATGATCGATGTCCTTCTCCAGTATCGGGTAAGTGCCAAGCGGGGTTGGCTTATCCGTCGCGCCATAGAGGATCACGGCAACGCCGATCTCATAGCCTCCACGAAAGACCGATAGAGTTTGCGCTTCCAGGTCTATGGTGACGACCATTGGCCCCGGTGGCACACCCTTGTCGTCCCACACATAATCACCATGATCGAGCGGCCCCTTGATCTCGAGCACGCGCTTCAACGTGAACTCCGGCTGCGGAACGGGTTGCTGGGCTGCGGCGGAAATAGCGGGCGCGGTCTTGGCTGGCACGGGCAGAGGTGCGGACGCAGGCTGGGTTTTAATGAAATGAGGCTGGGGCGCCACCGCCTTGCGGGCATCTGTCCCTGTCTCCCTCAACAGGCTGATTCCTGCCACAGTAACAGTCAGCAGGATCGCTCCGGCCATGGTGCCGAGAAAAATCTTGCGCGCAGTGGATCGGGGGACAGTGTATCGCGGCATGGGTTTTCCTGAAGATCCTCAGGGGATCAGTTCACCCAATCCTTGAGCAAGGCGCGCAACTTGTCCAGCGCGGCTTTCTTAATCTGGCAGACACGCGCAGCGCCAATATCCAGCGTGGCGCCAATTTCCTCAAGGTTCAGCTCCTCGACGAAATAGAGCTGAAGCACCATCGCCTCGCGTTCCGGCAATTTATTGATACACAAAGCCAGCGCCTTCTTGAGCGAGGCGCGCTCCATCGCATCATCGGCGCGGTCCTCGACATCGGCAAACCACATCGACTGGTCAGAATAGACCTCGTCGATGCTGTGTTCCTGCACGAATTCGGCGGCGTCGGCCAACACGCGATAATCGGCAGGAGCCAGTCCCATCTCGGCGGACATCTCCGCCTCCAAAGGCACCCGACCCAGCTTCTGTACGAGCCGGGCACGCACGGCGGACAGTTCTTTGCGCTTCGCCATGCCTGAGCGGCACAATGTGGCGTGGCGGCGCAGATGATCGATCATCGCGCCGCGGATGCGCATCTGGGCGTAAGTGGCAAAGCCGAAGCCGCGGTCCTCATAGCCGTTGGCGGCCTCGACCAGAGCGACCATGCCGATCTGCAACAGATCCTCGATTTCGATAGCGTTGGAGACGCGGCCATGCACATGCCAGGCGATCTTGCGGACCAGCGGCATATACTGGCGGGCCAGCTTTTCCGGGCTGTGGACCCCTGCCTTGCGGCCATAGGTCAACCCCTCAGCGTCCACTCCGATCCTGTTCACATACATAAGTGGCTATTGCCCCCGTGTTCCCGCAAACCCTTTTAACCGCAATTGGTTATGCAATCCTTTCACGCAGGATTCCCGGTGCGCCATGGACCGGATCATGCCGTGGCATCGGCTTGTCCGCGCCGCCAACCACGGCGAACACCTCTACCGGCTTGCCATCCGGAATTTCGAGAAACGAGAGCACCGGCGTCTCGGGCAGATGTGGTTTGAACAGGCGGGAGAGCGCCGCGCGCGCCACCGGTGAAGTCACAATCGCGAAATTGCGTGCCTCGGCCATGAGAGGGCGTGCCGCATGGATTACGGCATCGGTGATTCGTTCGCTCAACGCCGGTTCGATCGGATGGCGCGCATCGCCCGCAATTCGCATCGCCTGCGCAAGCAGGCCTTCCAGCTCGCCATCCAGCGTGATGACGGGCAGCGGCATCTTCACCGGCACCAGCGTCTGGATGATCAGCGAGCCGATGCGCTGGCGTACCGCCTCCACCAGTTGCTCGTGGCTCATGTCAGGCTTGTAGGCGGCCACCATCGCCTCGCAGATACGGCGGAAATCCTTGAGCGGAATCCCTTCGCCCAGTAGCGCGCGGCACAAGGCGGCAATGTGCGCCAGGTTCAGCAGCGCGGGAGTGAGGCCGTCGACCAATTGCGGGGCGTTTTCCTTCAACGCGTCGAGCAGCTTGCGCGCTTCGTCCATGCCGAACATTTCGGCAGCGTTCATGGTGATTAGCTGGTTCATGTGCGTTGCCACCACGGTCGAGGGATCGACCACGGTATAGCCCGCGACCACCGCCTCGCTGCGTTTGGTCGGGCTGATCCACACCGCGTCAAGGCCAAAGGTCGGGTCTTTCGCGACCTTGCCGCTCACTGTCGATTCCAACGCGCCACTATCAAGCGCCAGCAAATCCTCGGGCCAGATTTCATCCTCGCCGACAATGACGCCGCCGATGGTGATGCGATAGCTGTTAGGCTCCAGCGCGAGATTGTCCTTCACCCGCACCATCGGCACAACAAAGCCCAGTTCCTTGGAGAGTTGTTTGCGGATGCCGGTGATCCGCCCCATCAGCGGGGCACCCTTGCGATCATCGACCAGACCAATGAGGCCATAGCCGATCTCGAGGCCGAGCACCGCACCTTCGGATACATCGTCCCACTCGATAGCTGCCGGGTTTTCCGGTTCGGCGGATGGTGGCGGAGCGCTCGCTACCGCCTGCGCCTTTTGTTTCAGCCGCCATGCCAGATAGCCCGCGCCTGCCGCGGCGGGCAGGATAATCATGTGCGGCATGCCGGGCAGCACGCCCAATATGCCGAGGATCGCGGCCACCGGGGTCCACGCACGCGCGCTGCCGAACTGGCTGGCGATCTGGCCGGAGAGATCATGCTCGCTGGCGACGCGGGTAACGATACTCGCCGCCGCGATCGAGAGAAGTAGCGCGGGAATTTGCGCCACCAGCGCATCGCCGATCGCGAGTACCACATAAGTCTGCGCTGCTTCGGACAGCGAAAGACCATGGCTCACCAACCCCAATATGATGCCACCGACTATGTTGATGACGAGGATCAGCACACCCGCGATCGCGTCGCCCTTTACGAACTTGCTCGCACCATCCATCGAGCCATAGAAATCCGCCTCAGTAGCGACTTCGGCACGGCGGGCCTTGGCCTCATCGGGTGTCAGCAGCCCCGCATTCAGATCCGCATCGATCGCCATCTGCTTGCCGGGCAATGCATCCAGCGTGAAGCGGGCGGACACTTCGGACACGCGCCCCGCACCTTTAGTGATGACGACGAGATTGATGATCATCAGGATCGAGAACACGAACAGCCCGACGACATAATCGCCGCCGATCAGGAAATGGCCAAATGCCTCTATGACATGGCCGGCGGCGTCCGAGCCTGTATGCCCATCGACCAGCACCACGCGGGTGGAGGCGACATTGAGCGCGAGCCGCATCAGTGTTGCGAATAGCAGCACGGTGGGAAAGCTGGAAAAATCGAGCGGTTTGGCGGCATTCAACGCCACCATCAGCACGGCGAGTGAGATCATGATATTGCCGATGAAGCCCACATCCAGCACAAACGCGGGGATCGGCACCACCATGAACATGACCATCAGCAATGTGGCGACCGGCAGCACCGCGCCCTTTACTGTCTGAATCCATACTTTGCCGTTCACTTCGCTGCGTGTCATGATCCGGTATTACCTTTGTGATTATCGCCCGAGGGTCGCAAGCATGAGATAGGCGAGCCGCGCAGTTTGCGGCTGCGGGCGGATAAGATCTTCCGCCGCAATGGAGTTTTGCAGGCGCTGGGTCTGCTCGCGCGCATAATCGGCAGTGTCATTGCCTCCCAATGCGGCGGAGGCATTGGCAAAATTGGCATTGGCGGCGCGGGCGGCCACCCAGTCCGATGGCGCAATGGTGCCCGTCATCGCCCCGTCCGTCCCCTGTTGCAGGCGCGCGGCAAAGTTGTTGCGGATATCCGCGAGGGTGCGGGGGTTGCCCGCCTTGTCGTAGAATATGGTGCGATTGGCGCGCGCGGCGGAAGGAAACAGCGTCGCCCCTGAAACCGAAGGGTTCTGGTCATGCACTTCGAGAAACTTGCCCGCGCCGCCCACGCCCAGAAAATGCGCGAGATACAGGTCCACAGGCTGCGCTTCGCGCCCGAGTCTGCCCTCCAGCGCCGCCTTGTTATCTGCCGCGTGCTCCGCCGCCATGATCGACGCCGTTTCAGGATGATTGCGCAAGTCGAGAATCTGCTGGCGCAGCACCGGGTCAGCCACATAATAGCGGCCATTAGCGCCCTGCCCTATCGCGTCCGCCGCCCAGCCCAGGCCATATTGCTGCCCATGCTGGCTGATAACGCCGAGCCAGCTCTGATCAACGAACTGATAAAGGCCGGTGGCCGATGATGTGCCCGCGCGTGCGGTAGGGTTGAGGCTGCTCTCCATCTTCGCCTGCCCGAGCAGATAGGCGAAATCCACGCCGGTCCGCTGGCTGGCGAGCGCAATGGCATTGGTGACGCGGTTGCGCGTCGATCCCGATCCGTCAATCCCCAGGCTGGCAAAATTTGCCATAGTAATAGTCCCCATGCCGGCGGGGGTCCCTACCGCCAGCAGGGCCAATTAAGCAGCACAGGTGCCAAATAAATGGTTAACGGACGTTGATAAAGTTGCTCAGGAGTAACGCGGAGCCGGAAAAGGATCAGCGACCATAGGTGAGCGGCATGCCATCGGCTCCGCTTTGTGTCAGCAGCGCAATCTTCTGCCGCACATCATCAGACGCGAGGTTGACCCGCACCCGTGCCGATTCGATCAGCGGACGCAGCGCTTCGATCTTTTGACGCAGCGCCGGGTCCATCTTCCATGCACCCTGTGCACGCACATCTTCCGTCGCGGCTTTGACCACGGCGGCGGCGGCATTTATTTTCGCCGCGTCATACGTATCGAGCGCCCGGCGTAAATCACCAAACGCCGCGTGGAGCTTGTCGAGAGAGGCGATGCCGCTCGCCATCAGATCATTCGCCCAGATCGAGCGTTATCATCCGTTCGGCGATCTTGTCAGCGTCGACAGGATATTTACCGGCGGCAATGGCTTCCTTGATGGCGAGTATCCGGTCGAAATCTACCGGCGCGCCTTCCTCAGCCATGCTCCTGATCGGTGTGGCATTGCTGGACGCAACAGAGGCAACGGCGTTGCCATGGCCGATCTTCTCGGCGGCCTTGCTCTTGCCGTTCTCGCGCACGGAGCCAAGGCCGACCGGAGTTCCATATGAGGGGCCAACAGACTTGATCACTGTTACTGTCCTTTCCGACTTGCCATACTAATTACGACAAGTTTCAGAAATCTTTAAATCCGGAAACACGAACAACACCCATTTCCTCAATCCGCGCCAAGATGGGATCGGCCTTCTTGCTCTCTCGAACGCGGATCATGTCTCCGGCGGCGCCATCCTCGTCAGCAATCATCATCCGCGATACACTGAACGCCGTGCCACCGGCAATGAGCTGCACCGGGTCACCGCGTTTGACTAGCACTTGCCGATGGGTGGGCACGGGGCGTCCCATATAGGCGATCTGCTGCGGCATCTGAGCCTGCTGTTCCATCCCGCCAGCGACGAGCGGCACACGAATGCGCCAACCCAACGATCTGCACTCAATCATCGCCGCACCAAGCATCGTGCCAGACATCTGCGGCACCTGCGGGCAGGCGGCGAGCTTCAGACGCCGATCGACAGGCGCGGCGGGGCCGCCAGGCTGGCCCATATTGGCGCCGACGCTCATCGCGACGATGCTGTCCAGCCGGTCGAGATTCTCGAACTGCTGAGCCTGCGCGGTTGCGGCGCAGAGCGCAATACCGATACCGCCGACGGTGCTCGCGACTATGAGCCGAATTAAAATGCGGGGCACGTTTCATCTCCTGACAGAATTCTATCAGGCCATTACAAAGCAATAAGCATGCCAGTTATGAGCATGAACAACCCACTATTGCGCGCGGATGAGAATTTGTTGTCCTGCCTTGCCTACGTTCTGCTGGTCGAGGCCGCGAATGAGGATTCTGTCCCGCGCCACTCCCTGCGCGGCAAGGCCGCGGGCAACGGCGCCAAGACGGGCGGCGGCGAGATCCCAGCTATCGAAGCGGTTGGTGGCACTATCAAGCCCAGTAGAACGTATCTCCACTGGCGTGCGGACTGCGCGATAATGAGCGGCAACGCTCACAATAGCCTGTTCGCCTGCGGGCGTCAGCAATGCTTCACCCGGCTGGAACAGGCTGCGCGCGGGAAGCCTGTCCGCCGGGGCCACAGGTGCGCCGAATTGCTGCGCCACGCCGCTCACCACCTCGCGTTGGCGGCCGTTGCTGGCTTGTAGCAACACAAAGAAGCCGAGCAGCAGCAAGGCGAGATCGGCAAAGCTCAGTGCCCAGCGGTTGCGACGATCAGCTGCAACGGAACGGGCCTTCATGCGACCTCGCGGATCGAGGCGCGACGCACTGGCGCCGTTTCGCGCCGGGCCACGCGCAGCATCCGCTGGCATAGCTCGGTCTGCCAGGCAAGCTCCCGCTCAGACAGGTCCGTAAGACGGGTGGCAATCGGCACAGCGACCAAATTGGCGAGCACCACGCCATAGAAGGTGGTCAGCAAGGCCAGCCCCATGGAAGGTCCGATCTTCGCAGGATCATCCATGCCCGCAAACATGCCGACAAGCCCAATGATCGTGCCCGCCATGCCCAGCGCTGGCGCGACATCAGCGATAGAAAGCCAGAATTTGTGCGCAGTTTCGTGGCGTGCGCGGCGGTCGCTGAGCGCCTGTTCCGCCCACATCTCGAAACGGTCAACCGTTTCGGTGTCGGCAAGTTTACGGATCGCGAGCGCGAGGAACGGATTGGCGGCACGCACCCGGTCCGTGCATTGCAGGCCACGCAGTTGCGCCACATGATCCACGCGCGTCATGGTGGCGCGGGCGAGCAGCATGTCCCGTTCGGGATCGGCGCGCCACAAACAGGGCAACGCCGCAAAACCACGCGCCAGCGCCTTCACGCCATTCTGCATCAACGCGATGAGAACGCAGCCCGACAGCATGCAGCCAAGCGTGAAAGGATTGAGAAGATGAGTCAGAATTTGCATCAATGAGCCTCTTTGCGCGCATTATGCCGGGGACAGTTTACCAAAGCGCGTAGGCTTATACTTAACGAGCGGCAAAAATTTGCCGCCCCACCGGCAAAACAATGCCGCACTTGCCGGAGCCACACCTCCCGCACAGCGAGCCTACTGCAAAACCCCCGCAAATCTGCCGAATAAGTAAATTGGCACGGCCTTTGCTTTTATCATGTCGGATGAACCTGCCCGGCACTCCACAGGGGTAAAACGGCGGGTTCGGATGCAAGTTTAGAAGGTTGAGCTGAAAAGATGGGACTGGATGACGCACTGTTCGGCCTGCATGGCAAGGCGCTGGAGCTTCGCTCGCAACGTCTGAGCCTGCTCGCCTCCAACATCGCCAATGCTGCAACGCCCGGATACAAGGCACGGGACATTGATTTCGAGGCTGCGCTGCGTGACGCCACCGACAAGGGCGAGAGCGCGACCCAGGCCGCAACGGGCGCGATGGGATACCGCATCCCGCTGCAACCCGCTCTTGATGGCAATACGGTCGAGCTATCGACCGAGCAGACGCTATTTGCCGAGAATGCGGTCAAATATCAGACCACCCTCTCGTTTCTCGAGGGTCGCCTCAACACCATCACCCGCGCTCTCAAAGGAGAATGAGCATGGCTGATACGCCCATGAACATCTTTGATATTGCCGGCCGCGCCATGTCGGCCCAGCTTGTTCGCCTCAATGCCACCGCATCGAACATGGCTAATGCCGGCGCTGTTACCGGCAGCGAGAAACAGGCCTATCGCGCCATTCGCCCTATCTTCCGTTCGATGACGGAAAGCCCAGGCATTTCCACCGTCAATGTCGAGAGTGTCGTGACAACCGACGCCAAGCCGGTGAAGCGCCATGAGCCTAACCATCCGTTGGCCGACAAGGATGGAAATGTCTGGGAGGCTGCTGTCGACAGCAGCACCGAGCTGGTCGACATGCTCGAAGCCTCCCGCATGTATCAGAACAATGTGCAGGTCTTGCAGACCGCCAAATCCCTCATGCTCGACACAGTAAGGATGGGTAAATGACCGTAACTGCTACCAATAACAATGGCACGACCACCTATGTGGGCAGCGCCGATAACCTCACTCAAAATTCGAACGGTGTCACGCAGAAGAGCCTGGCGCAGACCGATTTCCTGACGCTGCTCACCGCGCAGCTAAAATCCCAGGATCCGTTCAACCCGATGGATAACGCCGATCTCGTCGCGCAGATGGCGACGATCAGTAACACCAGCGGCATCGCGGAAATGAACAAGTCGCTCCAAAGCATATCCGACGCCGTTTCAGGCAGCCGTATCAATGATGCGGCAAGCTGGATCGGTCGCTCGATGCTGGTAAAGAGCAATGTCGCCGCGCCCGATGCGCAGGGCAATTATGCTGGGCAGTTAACGCTCGATGCCAATGCGACGGCCCTAAGTGTCGATTTGATCGATGGCAATGGCAACACCGTCAAGACCATCGACCTCGGTGCACGCCCGGCGGGAGATACCAGCTTCTACTGGAATGGCAAGGACGACGCTGGAAACTACGTCGCCGGCCAGCCGCTTCAGGTGAAGGTGCGCGGCGCCACGCCGACAGAAGTTGATACCTGGGCCAGCATCGCGGCGGTGCAATCCCCCGCCGATGGCAGCCAGGCCAAGCTCATCACGCCGCTGGGCAGCTTCTCGCCCTCGCAGGCGATCAAACTCACCTGAATTTCTCACGATTTACAACCAAGGAGCTAGTCCATGTCCTTTTATACCTCTCTCACCGGCCTCAAGGCAGCACAGTCTGACCTCGCCACCGTGTCGAACAACGTCGCCAACGTGAACTCGACCGCGTTCAAGAAGAGCCGCACCAACTTCGGTGACATCTTCGCCGCAGCACCGATGCAGACCACGACCCAGGTCGCAGGTCAGGGCACGCGTATTACGGGCATCCAGCAGCAGTTCACACAGGGCACGGTTGAAACCACTGACAAGACGCTCGATCTCGCGATCACCGGCGAAGCCTTCTTCACCGTAAAGACGCCACCGCCGACATTGCAGGTCAGCTACACCCGCAACGGCGCGTTCAAGCTGGATGATAACCGCTTTGTGGTCGATACCGTCGGCGGGCGGTTGCAGGTGTTCCCCTGGGATGCAGCGGCTACCCCACCTGCCATCAACACAGCGGCACAGACCGATCTTCAGATCCCGCTGACCAAGCCGGGCGCGCCCACGGTCCAGCTATCATCGGTTGGCGTGACCGTTGACGGCACCGTGACCGCAACCTTCGCCGACTCGACCACCCAGATTCTCGGTCAGGTGGCTATGGCCGCGTTCCCGAGCAATGAGGGTCTCCGCCAGAAGGGCGATGCGCACTGGGAAGCCACGCTGCAATCGGGTGCTCCTGTCTATGGCACGGCAAACGCGGGCCTTCACGGCGCGATCCGCTCGGGTGCGCTTGAACGCTCGAACGTCGACCTGACCGAAGAACTGGTGGCGCTCATCGCGGCGCAGCGCAACTTCCAGGCGAATGCGAAAGCGATCGAAACCGCGTCGACCATCTCGAACGCAATCGTCAACCTGCGCAGCTAAGGCTGAGGCATGAGGGTCTGAACCATGGACAGAATGGTCAACACAGCATTGACGGCGATGCGTGCGGCGCTCTCGCGCCAGAGCACCATCGCCAACAACCTCGCCAACGCCAATACCACTGGCTTTCGCGCGGAAATCGCCAATGCGTCCACCGTCTGGATCGACGGTCAGACCTTCAGAACCCGCGCGCAGACCGGCGAGCAGGTGCTCGGTGCCGATATGAAGGAAGGCTCGGTCGTCTCAACCGGCAATCCGCTAGACGTAGCGATAAACGGCGAGGCGTTCCTCGCCGTGCAGGCAACCGACGGCAGCGAGGCCTACACGCGGCGCGGCGACCTGATCCTCTCAGACAGCGGTCTGCTGACCACGGGGGATGGACTCCCCGTGATCGGCAATTCCGGCCCGATCACTCTGCCGCCCTATGACAGCATTGTCATCGCCAAGGATGGCGGCATCTCGATTGTTCCGCAGGGCGGCGACCCAAAATCGCCGCAGCAGATCGACCGGCTGAAGCTCGCCAACCCCAAGGGATCGCAGATCGCCAAGGGGCTGGACGGCTTGTTCCGCGAGGTGAATGGCGGTGTGCTGCCCGACGATCCTCTTGCCCGCGTGACCGGCGGTTCGCTCGAAGGATCGAACGTCAACGCCACCGAAATGCTGGTGCAGATGATCGAGGCCAGCCGCGCCTGGGAAACGCAGGTGAAGCTGATCGACACCGCACGCCAGATTGATGATGGCGGCGCCAGCCTGATGAAATTGCCGGGTGCTTAAAAATACAGCCGCCCGAACAGAATTATCGAAGGAACATTAGCTCATGACCAATGCTGCTCTCCACGTCGCCCGCACCGGGCTTGATGCGCAGAACACCAAGATGCAGGTGATCGCGAACAACCTCGCGAACGTGAACACCACCGGCTTCAAGAAAGACCGCGCCAATTTCGAGGCGCTGGCCTATCAACAGCTTATCGCCGCCGGATCGGCGTCTGACAGCCAGAACAAATTCGCCACGGGCCTCTCGCTCGGCACCGGCGTCTCGCTCGCTGGCACCAGCCGGATCGACACGCAAGGCACGCTGCAAAACACCAGCGGCGCGCTCGATCTCGCTATCGAGGGTGCGGGGTATTTTCAGGTTCAGCGGCCGGATGGCGCGATCGGCTATACCCGCGACGGCAGTTTCAGCCGCACGGCAGAGGGCACGCTGGTCAGTTCAGATGGTTTGCCGCTGCTACCCCAGATTCAGGTGCCGGATGGCGTCGTTTCCATTTCCATCGGCAATGACGGCACCGTCTCTGCTGTGCTCGCGGGCCAAAGTGCCCCGACAGAGTTGGGTCAGATCGAGCTGGCGAGCTTCGCTAACGCTTCGGGGCTGCAAGCGGTCGGCGGCAATGTTCTGCTGGAAACAGCAGCGAGCGGCGCGCCGCAGGTCGGCGCGGCAGGCCTCGATGGTCGCGGCACGATCAAGCAGGGCAGCCTCGAAGGTTCCAACGTCAATATCGTTGAGGAACTGGTCGACATGATCGAGACGCAGCGCGCCTATGAGGTCAACAGCAAGATGATCAAGTCAACCGACGAGATGCTGCAATATGTGAACCAGCAGTTGTGAGGACCGTGAAAATCATGCGTCATTCTTTGCTTCTTCTGCTCGGTTCCGCTTTGCTGCCGGGCTCGCCTGCACTGGCGGGCAAGAGCGCAAGGACTTCGGTCGACTATGCGCCGACTTATGCGCAGCCTGCACCAGAAGGCGCGCCTGCCAATGGCGGCATCTTCCAGGCGGCGAACGGCTATGCCCCTCTTACCAGCGGCGCGCGCGCAGCGATGGTGGGCGATATCATTACCATTCAATTGGTGGAAAGTACCCAGGCCTCCAAGAGCAACGCCGCCAATACCGGCCGCGATGGCAGCATTGGGCTGACACCACCCACTACCGGGCCGCTCTCAATGTTGCTCAAATCCTCCGATATCGGGGCGAGCGGCACCCAGAGCTTCAAGGGCACCGGCGCGGCGAGCCAGTCCAACAGTTTGAATGGCGAGATCACGGTGACGGTCGCGAAACTCTTTCCCAATGGCACCATGCTGGTGCGCGGGCAAAAGGCGCTGACGCTCAACCGGGGCGACGAGTTTATTCAGATCGCCGGCCTTGTGCGGCAGGCGGACATCACCCCCGACAACAAGGTGCTCTCGACTCGCGTCGCGGACGCGCGGATCACCTATTCCGGCAAGGGTGAGATCGCCCGCGCCAGCCGCCAGGGCTGGCTCCAGCGCTTCTTCAGCATGCTCAGCCCCTTCTGATGGACACGAAACACATGACGCTTTTCCGTCTCGCCATGCTCCCGCTTCTGATACTGGCGGCGCTGTTCAGCGCGCCCGCGCAGGCGGAGCGTATCAAGGATCTGGGCACTTTTCAGGGTATCCGCCCCAACCAGCTCACCGGCTATGGCATTGTGGTGGGCCTCGCGGGCACGGGTGACGACAGCCTCGAATACTCTTCGCAAGGCATGAAAGGCGTGATCTCGCGATTCGGCCTTACTTTGCCACCCGGCGTCAACCCCTCGCTTAAAAACGCAGCAGCGGTAATGGTGACGGCGGAGCTGCCGCCCTTTGCCAAGCCGGGCCAGCGGCTCGATATTACAGTCTCGGCGTTAGGCAAGGCAAAGTCCTTACGGGGTGGAACGCTGGTTATGATGCCACTACGCGGCGCGGACGGCCAGATATACGCGATGGCGCAGGGCAACCTCGAAGTAGGCGGCTTGGGCGTTTCCGGTTCGGATGGCAGCCAGGTTTCGGTCAATATTCCTTCCGCCGGGCGCATTCCCGGAGGCGCGACGGTGGAGCAGGCGGTCGCAACTGGTTTCGACACTGCGCCAAAGCTCGATTTCAACCTCGCAGAAGCTGACCTGACGACCGCACTACGGGTAGCGGACGCAATCAACCTCGCCTTTAGCGACAAACGCGCCCGCGCGATGGACGCGGTTACGATCCAGATCGACGCTGATCCCGGCGCGGAAACCCGCATCATGATGATGGGCCTCATCGAAAACATCGTAGTCAAGCCCGCCGATGCGCCTGCCAAGGTGATCGTCAACGCGCGCACCGGCACCGTCGTCATCAATGGCGCGGTGCGCATCGCGCCCGCCGCCATCGCGCATGGCAAGCTCACCGTCAGCATTCAGGAATCGCCCCGCATCGTGCAGCCCGCGCCTTTCTCCAAGGGTGAGACGGCGGTGGAGCCTTCCAGCTCGATCAAGGTCGAGGAAGAGAAGCGGCCGGTAATAGATTTTAAAGGTGGGGCCAATCTTGCCGATATAGTGAAAGGGTTGAACGCAATCGGCGCTTCGCCCGCAGACATGGTCGCCATCCTCGAAGCCCTCAAGCAAGCGGGCGCGATGAAGGCAGAGCTGGTGGTGATATGATGGAAACTGGCGCAACGACTGGCATAGCCCTCAACGCAGCACCCAAAGCAGCGGCTGCACGGGACCCAGCGCTGGACAAAGCGGCCAAGGCGTTCGAGTCGATCTTTCTGCGCCAGATGATCGGCGCAATGCGCGCGTCCAGCATCAGCGAAGGCATTTTCGACAACAGCGCGACTGAGCAGTTCCGTGACATGGCAGACGCCAAGACGGCGGAAAATATGGCAAGCACCGGCAAGTTCGGCATTGCCGACCTGTTGATCCGCCAGTTTGGTGCGCGGGTAAGCGACCCCGCCCTTACCGCCAGGCCGGAAATCATGCCCGGCGAGGCCGAAACGCCGCTCAGCATAGCGAAGGATAGCGCGCCATGAGTTCCTCTGATCTTTTCGTCATCGGTTCCTCCGGCCTGCGCAGCATGCGCGCGCAGATGGGTGCGATTGCCGACAATATCGCCAACGCGAATACCCAGAACTATAACCGGCGCACGGTGTTGCTTCAGGAATCCTCGGTCGCCGCATCGAGCGAGCCTCTTTATGTGCCGCGCGCCAGCTTCGGCGGGTCAGAAATTGTCAGCGTAGACCGGGCGAACGATATCTATCTCGATGCCGCAGCGCGCCTTACCGGCATGGCGCTGGGCAATTCCAATTCGCGCGTGCGCTGGCTGTCAGACATGGAAACCGCGCTCGGCGACGATACGCTCGGTGTGGGCGGGACACTCAACACCATGTATGGCGCGATCGACAAACTTGCCGCCAGCCCGAGTGATACCGCATTGCGCACCAACATGCTTTATGCGGTCGAGCAAGTGGTGAACGCGTTTCACAAAAGCTCCGATGGATTGAACAGCGCACTGCAAGGCACCTTCACCACGGCGCAAAGCGACGCCACTATCGTGAATGACAGCCTCTCTGCGCTGACCCATATCAACGAGGATCTGCTGCGCTCTCAGCCGGGCACCGCGAATTTTGCCCAGTTGCTCGACAATCGGGACGCTGAGCTTACGAAGATCACCAAGCGGCTCAATGTCAACATAAGTTTCGGCCCGAATAACGATGCGGTCCTGTCGTATAACGGCTCCAACATCCTTCAGGGCAACAGCGCAGGCGCCTTCGATGTGTTGCAGAACGCTAACGGCACCCTCGCCTTCCATTTGAATGGCGCGTCCACCGCCACGCCGGCAGATGGCGCGCTGGGCGGAGCCTTTTCGAGCGCAACAGTGGCACGACAGCGGCTCGACAGCCTCGATAGTCTGGCGGTGCAGTTCGCCACGGACATGAACGCCTGGCACGCGCAAGGACTGACTGATGCGAATGTCGCGGGCGGGCCGCTGGTTTCGGTCGGCACGACGGCGGCAAGCCTTGCGGTCGTCATCACCAACATAACCGACATTGCCGCAAAATCATCCGACGGGCGCCTGAACGGCAACCTTCTCAACATCACCACCACGCGCGGTAACAGCAGCGTGGAAAAGGGATGGACCGCGCTGATCGCCAACCACGCCTCGATGCTCAACACCGCGCAAACGGAACAGAGTGCGGCTGAGCTGCGTGATGAAAATGCCCGCTCGGCGCGGGAGCAGGTGAGCGGCGTGGATCTGGACCGGGAGGCCGCCGATCTGCTGCGCACGCAACAAGCCTATCAGGCATCCGCCAAGATCATTCAGGCCGCCAAGGAAATATCGGACACGATCTTGCGGCTGTCCTGAGCTTATGAGGTAGAAACGACATGGTAGCGATTACTTCCCAGGCAATGGCCGATGAGATCCGCCGCCAGCAACGCCTCGCGCAGAGCATTGCGGCGGATCAGGCGGCTGTTTCCAGCGGCAAGAAGATTTCGGAACCCTCCCAGGACCCCCAGACCTGGGTTCAGATATCGGACATTGGCCGGGCGCAATCGCAGAATTCCGCATGGTCAGACAATATATCCTATGGCGATGGGCGCGCGCAGAAGGCGGAATCCAATCTCAGCGAGATGAACACCCTGTTTGCCCGCGCGCGTGAACTGATGATCCGCGCTTCGACCTCGACACTGGACGCGGCCGGCAAGTCAGCCGTTATGGCTGAACTCTCCTCGATCCGCACCAGTGTGCACGACATGCTATACGAAAAGGATTATCAAGGCATTCCGGTCTATGACGACACAATCTCGACAATGGTGCCTGTTTCACGGGGATTAACCCTGGAGGTTGTCGGCACGCGCCAGAGCATCGAAGGGGGCATGACCGTCAACAGCGTCTCACGCACGCTCGACGACATATTGCTGGAAGCCTATAATGCGGTGAACTCGGGCCTTCAGGTCGACCGCGACAATTCGATGGCTTCGCTCGAGGTGGGGCTTAACCACGTCATTCTCCAGCAATCGGTGCAGGGTATCCGTCGTGACCGGCTGGAAACCGCAAAGGACCAGAACACCGGCATCCAGCTTGACCTCAAGGAGCGGCGCTCCGGTCTGGAGGATACGGACCTGACCGAGACGATTGCCCGCATCCAATCCAAGCTGCTGTCTCTGGAGGCGGCGCAGGCCGCGTTCGCACGGATCAACCGGCAGTCGTTGTTTGATCTGATAAGCTGAGGCTATACGCAGCCGATTTAGGGCGCGCGGGAGGATATAAAACGCCCCTCGCGCCCTCTTCTTTTCCGGCAGGTAAACGCCAGAATAACCATCTCGCTAAACCATATCTGAAACGCGCCGTTCTATAGCATGTCAGGCGTCAACAGGCGCAGACAGCAAAAGATTTGTTGCACGGGGTAAAGCATGTTCGCCATTATCGGCATCGTCGTTCTGCTCGTCATGGTTTTTGGCGGCTTCATCTTCACCGGCGGCGACATCGGCCCGGTGCTGCATGCGCTCCCCCACGAAATGCTCATCATCGGCGGTGCTGCGGTTGGCGCGCTCATCATCGGCAACAGTGGCGCGGACCTGAAGGCATTGGGCGGAGGTCTTGGCCTCGTGTTCAAGGGTCCGAAATACAAGAAGCAGGATTTTCTCGACTGCATCTTCCTCGTCTCGAAGCTGATGAAGATGCTGCGCGTCGAAGGGCCGGTGGCACTCGAACCCCATATCGAGGACCCGCATTCTTCCGCCGTGTTCAACGAATATCCCAAGCTGGCGAAGGACCACGGCCTCACCAACCTCATCTGCGACACGCTGCGTCTGGTCGTCGTGTCATCGGGCACGCTTGACCCACACGCAGTCGAGGAAGTGATGGATAACGGCCTCAAGACCCACCACCACGAGGCTGTCCGCCCCGCTGACAACCTGCAAGGGCTGGCGGATGCCTTGCCCGCGCTGGGCATCGTCGCGGCGGTGTTAGGCGTGGTCAAGACCATGGGCTCGATCGATCAGCCGCCTGCCATCCTCGGCGCGATGATCGGCTCGGCACTGGTCGGAACCTTCCTCGGCGTGTTGCTGGCCTATGGGCTTGTCGGCCCATTCGCCAACCGCTGCCGTCAGGTGATCGAGGCGGACGCCGCCATCTATCATGTGGTGAAGCAGATCATTGTTGCCTCGCTCCACGGCCATCCGCAGCCGCTGGTGATCGAGGCCGCGCGCTCCAGCCTTACCCATGCCAACCAGCCGGCCTTTGCCGAAGTGTTTGACGGGATGCGGGGCAAGTAACCGATGGCAGGCAACAAGCGCCAGGTGAACGAGCCGGAACCACGGCCAATCATCGTCAAGAAAATCATTGTCGACGGGCACGGCGGCCATCATGGCGGTGCGTGGAAGGTCGCCTATGCCGACTTCGTGACAGCGATGATGGCGTTCTTCCTGCTGATGTGGCTGCTCGGTGCTACCACCGAGAAACAGCGCAAGGGGCTGGCCGACTATTTCACGCCCACCCTCGTCGAGCTGAAGGAAGGCAGTGCTGGCTCCAACGGCTTAATGGGCGGCGACAGCATGGAGGCAAAGGAAAACTATCCCACCACGGGCGGCCAGGGAACGATGGCGATCACTATCCCCAAGGATACCACCGGCGTGAAGGACAAGGGCGCCCAGGACCGGAAGCAGCGGCGTGAAAAGGACAAGGCGCAGTTTCAATCCGTGAAGGCGCAGATTGAGGCGAAACTCGCCACCAATGCCGCGCTGCGCAAGTTCGGCAAGAATGTGCGCTTCACCGAAACGCGTGAGGGGCTGCGTATCGACCTGATCGACCAGTCTGATTTTGCCATGTTTGGCATGGGAACGGACAGGCTGCTGCCCCCGGCGCGCGCGCTCGTAGCAGAGGTCGCCAAGGTGATCGCTGGCGTGCCTAACGATGTGATCGTGCGCGGGCATACCGATGGCCTGCCCTATTCCAGCGGACGCAGCATGAACAACTGGATGCTGTCCTCCTCGCGCGCGGAAGCGACCCGCAAGGCATTTGCAGAGCTGGGCATATTGAATGCCCGCTTCGCGAAGATCGAGGGCGTGGCGGATCGTGAACCTTTTATCGCTGGAAACCTCTATGATCCGCGCAACCGGCGTATGTCGGTCATCCTCGCCTGGAGCGCGGGAGCAACTCTGCCCGATGAGATCGATAGCGTAGCGGATGAAGGCCCGTCACCCGAGGACAAAGCCGCAATCGCGCGGCGCGATGCGCCCGCTAAGCGGCTGGTTCAGAACATCGCCCAGTATGATATGGGTGGCACCGGCCTGCCCGCCGGAGCAACCATTGCCAACGCGCCACCTGCTGGCGTTGCGTCCGGCAAGAAGAAGTAAGGCTCAGGAAAGAGCGACCCATACCGGAGCATGATCGCTCGCTTTGTCGCGGCCGCGCGTATCCTTGTCCACCTCCGCGTCCGTCAGCCGGTCAGCCGCGGCCGGAGACAACAGCAAATGGTCTATGCGAAAACCAGCGTTGCGCGGCCATGCGGCGGCCTGATAATCCCAATATGTCCACACCCCACCGGCAGGAACGCGCGTGGCGAGCGCATCCGTCCAGCCGTCTGCGGTCAAGGCTCGGTAGGCATGGCGGCTCTCAGGTTGCATCAGGGCATCCGCAGCCATCGCCTTCACCGAAAAAACATCCCGATCATAGGGGATGACATTATAATCCCCCGCGAGGACGGCGGGCACTTCTTCGGCCCAGATTTCCGCCGCGCGGCTGCGCAATCGCTGCATCCAGCGCAACTTATAGTCGAATTTCGGGCCAGGCACGGGATTGCCGTTCGGCAGATAGATCGAGGCGACCCGCACCCCCTGCACATTCGCCTCGATGTAGCGACTATGCTCGTCCTCCGCCTCGCCCTCCAGCCCGCGCCGCACCTCCGTTGGGGTTTCTCCCCGCGCGAGGATGGCGACCCCGTTAAAACCCTTCTGACCATGCCAGATGGCGCCATAGCCCGCTGCCTCAATATCCTTCACGGGAAAGGTTTCATCAGAGGTCTTGATTTCTTGCAGGCACGCCACATCCGGCTGAGTTTCCTCCAGCCATTCAATGAGACGCGGCAAGCGCGCCTTGATGCCGTTAATGTTGAAAGTGGCGATACGCATCTAAAGGGCGGCGTTCAGGGCACTAGACCGAAAAGCTCGATCCGCAGCCGCACCCGGCGGTGGCGTTTGGGTTCGTCACCTTGAAGGCCGCGCCGCCAAGATTCTCAACATAATCTACCGCCGCGCCCCGCACCAGATCAAGGCTTACCGCATCGACCACAAGCGTCACACCATCGGTTTCTACTGCGCAGTCCTCGGCGTCCACGGCATCGGCCAGCCCAAAACGATATTGAAAGCCCGAACACCCTCCTCCTTCGACCGCCAGGCGCAAAATAGCGGGTTTGGCCTGCTTGTCCGCGATCAAGGCAACACGCCTCGCCGCAGAGGGAGTAAGGATGATATCCGTCATAGAAGCAAGATAGGGACCACCATCAGGCAGGGCAAGCCCTGAAACGGGACACGCTTGCCCAAAATGCGGTCCAGTGGCTTACTTGGCGGCTTTTTCCTGCACGGCGGTCGGACCACCCAGCGCAACGCGGGAGCGGCTGTTGAGCGCCATTGCCCGCTCGGAACCCGTCACGAAGGGCAGCGGATTGATCGCTTCGCCAGCGATGCGGATTTCATAATGCAGATGGCTGCCAGTCGAACGGCCGGTCGACCCCATCAGCCCGATAAGCTGACCCCTGCGCACGCGCTCATTAGGTTGCACAAGCAGCTTAGAAAGGTGGCCATAGCGGGTCTGCGTATCATTACCGTGCGTAATTTCCACCAGATTGCCGTAACCGCTCATGCGCTCCGAACGGTTTACGATGCCATCTGCCGTGGCGTAGACCGGAGTGCCCACCGGACCGGGAATGTCGATACCCTTGTGCATGCGCGCATGGCCGGAAAACGGATCTGACCGCACTCCGAAATTGCTGGTCAGCGCCAGATCATCGACCGGACGGCCGACCGGCACATATACAGCGGAGCGCGGCGTGAGCGGCGTGGCTTCGTCCATCTGTCGCCAGTTGGAAAAGAGACTGGCGAAAGTGGTGTCGGCGGCTTGATTGCTGGAATGAGAGAGAGACAGATTGTCGCTATAGGGATCGTCGTCGGCATCGATAAGAGTATCGGCATGGGCTGGCATAGCGGCGGTGCAGATGCCCAGCGCGGCCACGGCCAGTGCCGCTTTGGCCCATCGGGTAATGGCATGGCGCACGGCTGCGCCCATCATCATGTTGTTACAATTAGTTTTAGACATGCGACCCTATGCTTCACCAAGCTGGCAGCCTGGCGCCCTTGGTTTTTTAATTTGTAGCGGTATTGCCCGCCCCCGGAACGATGTCTGCCAGACGAGAGTTAATACGCAAGCGGTATGTAATAATCCCGCGTTAGACCGGCCTGTCGACGCGCCGAGTCGTTGAAGGGCGGTTTCAGCATGCCGCGAAAATGGCGGTTTACAAGCATTTGGTAATATTTAGGGGCATCGACCCCTATTCGTTTCGTCGCCGCGTTGAACCACTTGGTCCCCGCCGCAACATGGCGAATCTCATCGTCCATGATTCGACTGAGCGCACGCGCAGAAGCATGATCTCCCGCCTCCTCGAAACGCTGGACAGTGCCAGGCGTGATATCCAAAGCGCGGGCCTCCAGGACCATCGGCACTACCGCGAGGCGGGCAAGCGCATCGTGCGCCGTTTCTTCCGCAGCCTCCCACAGACCATCATGCGCGGGCAGCGCACCATAATAGCTGCCCATTTGCCGCAATCTCCGTTCGAGCAGGGCGAAGTGCATCGCCTCCTCTGCTCCAACACGCAGCCAGTCATCCACAAACTCCCGAGGAAATTGCTCCCCGTAGCGCCCGACCAGATCGAACGCGAGGTCGATCGCCACGCACTCGATGTGCGCAAGCGCATGGAGCATGGCAATCCGCGACCGCTCCGACCCCATCTTGCCGCGCCTGGGCATTTTATTGGGAGGCAGAAGCTGAGGAGCGGAGGGCCGCGCCGGCCGGGCAGGCATCGCTACATCGAACCGATGCGCATATTGGCCCTGTCGCCAGCCCCGCGCCACGGCGCGTGCCTGCATCAGCTTGGCGCGCGGGTTCGCGGTGAGCAGAATGTCATGGCATGCATCGGCAATGCTGCGTTCCGGAGATGTTTCGCGATCAGCCAAGCGCCCTCACCGCCTCAAGAACAGCGGTGGCGTGGCCTTTCACCTTCACTGCGGACCAGACGCGCAGGATCTTGCCATCCGCGCCTACGAGGAAGGTCGCGCGGGCGATACCCATGTAGCTGCGGCCATAAAGGGATTTCTCCACCCATGTGCCAAACGCTTCGCACGCCGCGCCCTCTTCATCGGAAGCAAGAGTGACGGTCAGCTCATATTTATCCCTGAATTTGGCGAGCTTGGCTGGCTTAACCTTTGATATGCCGATGATCGCGACTCCAGCCGCCGCGAAGTCCGACGCCAGCGCCGTGAAATCTTTGGCCTCGCTGGTGCAGCCCGGCGTATCGGCCTTGGGATAGAAATAGACGACGAGCGGCTTGCCCTGATAGCTATGC
>JAGNYO010000001.1 GCA_017984895.1 Sphingobium sp.
ACTTTGCCTGGAGCGCGCAGGCAGCGTCTCAGGACTATGACGCAATGCTGGAGGATGCGGGCATCACTGTGCAGGAGCGCAGCCCGATGACCGCGGTCATCAAGCTGGTGTTCGGCGCGGACTATGACAAGACCCGCATCGCGGAATATGCGCTCGCACTCGATCATGCCAACGCCAGCGGGCTGATGCATGGCGAACTGGCCCAGTTGCTGATGCATTATCGCGGCGGTCTGAAGGGGCTGGTGCAGGAGATGCGCACCGCGCGCAAGGGCGCTGCGGGGCAGGATGCCATCGCGCGGCCGATCCGCCGGCTGGAGCGCGCGGCCCGCAGGCTACAGCGCGCCAAGGCGGTGGAAGTGTCGTCGTTGCCCTTTGGCGATCTGGGCCTCGCCGTGGTCGTTGCCCGGCGCGAGGAAGATGGCAGCATTTCGCTGGTCGCCGGAGTCGGACTGGAGGACAAGGCGGCGCAAAAAGTGATGATCGCCGCCAGCAAGGCCACCCGTGCACGATAAGCGCACCACATTCACGCGATGCAACAGACCGGTTAACGAGGCAAAATCACATCCTATTCAAACTAACCGGTCATAAGCGCGTTACAATCGTCCCATTATAAGAGAAGGTCTGCAAACCGGGCCTGATGCAGGAGAGGGTTATGGCGAAGATGGACCAGTTAAGGGCCGAGGAGACAGAGCGTCGGCTTCAGGCCGCGCTGGCGGATGGCGCGCTTCCCGGCGAGAGCGAAGGTTTTGATGACCAGGCCGCGCAGGATGCCGCCCGTTTCATGACCGCCGCACTCGCTGTTCGCATGCCGGGGATGCCGGTGATAGAGATTGGCCGGGTCGCCTCTGCTGCCACTCCCGGAGCGCCTAAAAGCGGCGGGCGGGCCTTGCGTATTGCCATCATCAACGACGATATGCCCTTTCTGGTGGACAGCATCGCCAATTGCCTTGCGACTGAAGGCGTAGTGATCCGGCGGCTGATGCATCCGGTGCTGGGCGTGGAACGGGATAGCATGGGTGCGCTGGTGCGCATCCTTCCCAAGGACAGCCCCGGCGCGCGGCGCGAATCGGCTATTTTCATCGAAATCGAGCAGGTTACGGCACGTCAGGCGGACCGGCTGGAGGCCGCGCTCTCTAGCATGCTCACCCATGTTCGCGCTGCGGTGCGGGACTGGGGCCGGATGCAGGAAGCGCTCGCCGCCGATGCCGAGCGGGTGAGCGATGACGAGGGCGCTGCGCTGCTGCGCTGGATGCTGGACCGCAATTTCACCCAGACCGGGCATCAGTTATGCCGCCGCGATGGCAAGTGCGAGGCGGCGCTGGGCATCTGCGCGCTCGAGGGCGTGGAGCCGCTGCTCGCGCCTGCCAGCATAGAGGCGGCGTATTCCTGGTTCGAGGAGGGTGGCCGCACGCCGCTGATCATCAAAAGCAACCAGTCATCGAAAGTGCACCGCACCAGCCTCATCGACCTGCTGATCGTGCCGGTGCGCGAGGGCAAGACGATCAGCGCGCTCTCTGTTCATGCGGGAATGTGGACCAGCGCGGCGCTTGCCAGCCCGCCTGACCGGGTGCCCATCCTCCGCTCGGCGCTCAATACCCTCATGGAGAAGCATCATTTCGATCCTTCCGGCCATGCGGGTAAGGCGCTGTTCCATGCGTTGACCGCGCTGCCACATGACATTCTCATCGGTTTTGACCGCGCAACGCTAGAGCGGTTGGCGCTTACCTTCATGTCGCTGGCGGATCGGCCGCGCCCCAAGCTGGTGCTCGCCGCCGCCCCGCTGGCGCGTCATCTCTACGCATTTGTCTGGCTCCCGCGTGACGAGGTTTCGACCGGGCGGCGCGTTGCCATTCAGGATATGCTGAAAGCTGCGGCCAACGCGCCGCTGCTGAGCTGGTCGATCGCGCTGGAGGAAGGCGGCCTTGCCCTGCTGCGCCTTACGCTCGATCTGCGTGCCGGTGGCAAGAGTCCTGACGAGGAGCGGCTCGACGCGCACCTTAAGCACATGGTGCGCGGCTGGGCGCCCGCTGTCGAGGCCGCGCTGGTGGATCATGTCGATGGCTCGCAGGCGGCGCAGCTTGCCGAAAAATATGCGGATGGTTTTCCGCAAGGATACCGCATCGGTGCGGGGCCGGAAGAGGCGGCGATTGACATTGCGGAAATGATCCGCCTCGGGGATGCCGGGCATAAGCGCGTACGCTTCTATCGCAATGACGGGGACAAGACGGACCAGCTGCGCCTCAAGCTCTATGGCATGGACGCCATAGCCTTGTCAGACGCAGTGCCCGCATTCGAGAATTTCGGCTTCAAGGCAATCGAGGAAGTGACCACCCCGCTGGGGCAGGGCGGCAGGCTGGGCCATATCCACCGCTTCCTGCTCGCCCGGCATGACGGCGGGGACGCCGCCGCGCTGATGGAGCGCGCGCCTTTATTGCAGCAGACGCTGGCGCAAGTGGTCGCGTGCGAAGCGGAAGATGACGGCTTCAACGCGTTGATCGTTTCCGCCGGGCTGGAGCCGCAATCCGTGGTGCTGGTGCGCGCGCTGTTCCGCTATCTGAAGCAGGCGGGCATGCCCTATGCGCTCTCGACTGTGGTGGAGGCGTTACGCCAGCAGCAGCATATCACCCGTGCGCTTATTCATCTGTTCCATGCCTGCCATGACCCCGCATTCGAGGGCGACCGCACGGAAGCGGGCAAGACCGCCGATGAGGCGATCGTCGCCAGTCTCGCGCAGGTCACATCTATCGATGAGGACCGCATCATCCGCCTGTTTCAGGCCGTGATCCATGCCTGCCTGCGCACCAACTTTTTTCTGGAAAGCGGCACGCTGGCGCTGGCCTTCAAGCTCGATAGCGCAAAGGTGCCGGGCCTTCCCAAGCCATTGCCGTGGCGCGAAATCTGGGTCTATTCCCAGCGGGTGGAAGGTATCCACCTGCGCTCCGGCCCGGTCGCGCGTGGCGGCCTGCGCTGGTCAGACCGGCGCGACGACTTCCGCACCGAGATTTTGGGCCTGATGAAGGCGCAGCGGGTGAAGAATGCCGTGATCGTGCCCGCCGGCGCCAAGGGTGGCTTCTACCCCAAGCAGCTCCCCAGTGCCGCCGTCAACCGCGACGCGTGGCTGGCGGAAGGCACCGAAAGCTATCGCATTTTCATCCGCACGCTGCTCTCCGTTACCGATAATATCGTCAGCGGAGCGGTGACGCATCCCGAGGGCATGATCGTGCACGATAGCGAGGACCCCTATTTCGTCGTCGCGGCGGACAAGGGCACCGCAACCTTTTCCGATGTCGCCAACGCGATTTCGCTGGAACGCGGCTTCTGGCTGGGCGATGCCTTCGCCAGCGGCGGCTCCAACGGCTATGATCATAAGGCGATGGGCATTACCGCGCGCGGTGCATGGATCTCCGTGCAGCGCCACTTCGCCGAAATGGGTATCGATGTGCAGACCCAGAGTATTCGCGTGGTCGGCGTGGGCGATATGTCGGGCGATGTATTCGGCAACGGCATGCTGTTGTCCAAGGCGCTGAAGGTCGTCGCCGCGTTCGATCATCGCCATATTTTCATCGATCCCGATCCAGACCCGGCAGCAAGCTGGGCAGAGCGCGATCGCTTGTTTAAGCTGCCGCGCTCGAGCTGGGAGGATTATGACAAATCCCTCATCAGCCAGGGCGGCGGGGTCTTTCCGCGCAGCCTCAAGAGCATCCCCCTAAGCCCCGAAATGAAAGCCCTGCTGGATGTGGCGGAGGATGCCCTTGATCCCGCAACACTGATGTCCGCCATTTTGCGGGCGCAGGCGGACCTTCTGTGGTTCGGCGGTATCGGCACTTATGTGAAGGCCGCCAGCCAGAGCAATGGCGATGCGGGCGACACAGCGAATGATGCGATCCGGGTCAACGCCGAGGAACTGCGCGTGAAGGTGGTAGGCGAAGGTGCGAACCTCGGGGTCACGCAGGCCGCGCGCATTGCCTATGCCTTGAATGGCGGGCGCATCAACACCGACTTTATCGACAACAGCGCGGGGGTCGACTGCTCCGACAACGAGGTCAACATCAAGATTGCCCTCAATCACGAAATGGCGGAGGGGCGGCTCGCGCTAGAGGACCGTAACACTCTGCTCGTCACCATGACCGACGCGGTGGCGGAGCTGGTGCTGGAGGATAACCGTCTGCAAGCGCTTGGCCTTTCGATCGCCGAAGCCGGTGGAGTAAAGGCCCTGCCCAGCTATGTGCGCCTCATTGAAACCTTCGAGGACAGCGGCACACTGGACCGCAAGGTGGAAGGGTTGGCCCCCAACGATCAGCTTTTGCGCCGCGCGCAGGACGGCAAGGGCCTCACCAGACCGGAGCTTGCCGTGCTGCTCTCCACCGCCAAGCTGACGTTGCAGGATGCGATCGAGCAGGGCGCGCTGGTGCGCGATCCTGCTATGGGATCAGACCTTGCCGTCGCTTTCCCGCCGCAGATGCAGGAACGGGAGGCCGATGCCATTGCGCGGCATCAGCTTCGCAAGGAAATTATCGCCACCAAGCTCGCCAACCGCATCATCAACCGGCTGGGGCTGGTCCATCCCTATGAGCTGGCGGAGGAGGAGGGCTGCTCGCTTTCCGATATGGCCTCCGCCTTTGTAGTGGCGGATCACCTGTTCGGCGTCAGCGCGCTGTGGAACGAAATTGACGCAACCGAAATGCCTGAAGCGGGCAGACTGGCGCTGCTCGGCCTCGTCGCGGGGGCGATGCACGCGCATATGGCGGCCATCGTGCGCGAGCTGCCGACAGGCTTTACTCCCGGCGAGGGGATAGACAAGCTCAAGCCCGGCGTGGCACGCATGGGCGAGACGGTCGACGCTATCCTCACGGAAAGCCTGCTGCTGCGCGCGGCGACCATGGAGGACGAGCTGGAAGTTCTGGGCGTGCCCGGTTCGCTGGCGCAACGCACCTCCCATCTTTACGAGATGGAGGGCATCGTCGGCATTGCCAGCCTCACCGCCCGTCTGGGTGGCGATGTGGTGGATATCGCCGGCGCGGTCGTCCGGCTGGGGGAAGCCACGGGCATCCACTGGTTGCAGATGAATGCGGCGCGCCTCGAGCCGTCTGACCCCTGGGAGCGTCAGCTTCTGTCCGGCATCACACATGATATGCAAAAAGTGCGGCTGGATCTGATTGCGCGCCTTGGCGTCGAGGATATCGGCGGTCAGGTCGATACCTGGCTCAGCCAGCAAGCGCCCCGCGTCGCGCAGCTTCACCACCAGCTATCCCGCGCACAAAGCGCGCCGACGCCCACCGTCGCGATGGTGGCGGAGCTGGCGGGGCAGGCGCGGATGTTGATGAGCCGGTGATGGGGGTGTGATCAGGGCTGAAAGCGCGCAACTCAGCACATTGTCCAGCGGCGCATCAGGTTGTGATACACATTGGTGAGGCGCAGCACCTCGGCGTCGTCTGCGCCCAGCCGCGTGGTCAGATTCTGGATCGACTGGTCGAGATCGAACAGCATGGCGCGGGCCTCCGCGTTCGCTACCAGCGATTGCATCCAGAAGAAACAGCTCACGCGCTCGCCGCGCGTCACCGGCGTCACCCGATGCAGGCTGGAGCTGGGGTAGAGGATCATGTGCCCGGCAGGCAGTCTGTAGGAAACGCCTCCGAATGGCCCCTCCACCTCCAGCGCGCCGCCATCATAATCCTCGGGATCGGTGAGGAACAATGTGGCGGAGAGGTCCGTGCGGATGCGTGTGCCGCTCGCGCCATGGATACGCACGGCGTTGTCGACATGGGCGCCGAAAGTCTCGCCCGTTCCATAACGATTGAATAGCGGGGGAAAGATGGTGTGCGGCAGCGCGGCAGAGAGGAACAGCGCGTTGCTGGCCAGTGCATGCGCCACCACCTGTTGCGCCGCGCGCGCCGCCTCGCTTTCCTCCGGCAACTGGCGATTGCGCTTGGCAAGTGCAGAGCCTTCGCCGCTGGTCGCGTTGCCATCTACCCATTCCGCGGCGAGGATCTGTTCACGCAGGCCCAGTGCGACTTCGCGGCTCAGCATATCGGGAATGACGATCAGCATGATAGCCCCTCAGAAATTGGTTCGAAATTCGCCATAGCGCGGGCATTTAGGGTTTCGGTTCCTGCCCGCTAAACTCTGCTGGAAAGCGCGTTTGGGATCAACCCTGTTGCTAACCCGGCCTGCCTGCCAACTCCGGTCCCTCTAGGTGGGGGCGAGGGGAGAGTGACAAGCAGGCCGGGAGCGGCGCCAAAAGGTCGGCGGCGCCGCGTCTCGTGATCATGTCTAGAACCGTATGGTTCCAGTTACGGTGGCGGATCTACCCGGTGCCACATAGGCAAAGGGTGACGAGGAGCGGTAAATCGCATCGTAATATCGCTTGTCCGTGAGGTTCAGCACATTGACGCGCAACTCGGTATTGCTGGTCGGCTTAACCCGCGCGACCGCATCGAAGCGCCAGTATCCGGGCACGGTCGCGGCGGTGGTGGCGACCCCCGTTCCGCCAAACTGTCCGCCACGCAGGTTGCTTTGGTAATAGGCCTGACCGCCAATGCTGAGCCAGTCAGTCAGTGCATAGGTGCTGAGCAGCGATGCGCTGGTTTTCGGCACATTGGGGAAGCGCATCCCGAGATTGAGCGGGTTGCGAGACTTGCGGATCGTTGCATCGAGCCAGGTGAAGCCGCCAAACACCGCCCAGCGCGGGGTGATATTGCCGCTGATGCCAAGTTCCGCCCCGCGCGAGCGTAGTTCCCCCGCGAGGGCAAAGACGCCAGCCGAAACCTGCTCCCGCGCGTTTTTCTTGTCGATCTGGAACAGCGCGGCCGTGAGCAGCAGCGTCTTGTTCAGCTCATATTTCGCGCCGATTTCATAGGCCTTGTTGCGCTCTGGCTCGAGGCTTTCCAGCCCGCTGGCAAAGCCGCCATAATCGGCGCCGATGCTATCCAATTGCTCTCCTGAAGGGTTGGACGAGGTACTGAACGATGCATAGAGGCTCAGTGGTTCGGCGGGTTTGTAGAGCAGGCTGGCCTGGCCGTTCAGGAATTCCATGGATTGTTTGCGGCTGAAACTGCCCGCGCCTTGCGCCCCGGTGGCGTGAATATCGAACGCGTCATAGCGCAGGCCGAGCGTCGCGATCAGATTGGGCGAAAATTTCACCGTATCGATCAGATAGGCGGCCATCGTATCCACCTTGATCCGGGTGGGGATCGCGGTAGAATTGAGGGCGAGGTTCACCCTGTATCCCAGCACCGGATTGGGGTTGAAAAGATCGCGGGTGAAGCCGGTGGCGGACACGATGTTGCCGTTCCCGTCCTCGACCGTGGCGGGGACAAGGTAACTGCGGTTCACCACCTTCTCCCGCGCCATTTCCACGCCGCCCACCAGCGTGTGCGCCACGCCCCAGCTGTCGAGCTTGATGGTGGCGTCGGTCAGCATCGCGAAGGTATTGTTGTCGGCATGGCGCTGCGGCGTGCCGGTATCGACAACGAGCTGGCCGGCGCCAAAACCCCTGGCGAGATCAGTCGCGCCAGGCGGGGTGGCGACGGTTCGCGGCGCGCGGGGCACGCTCACCACATAATAATTATAGGTTTCGCCATAGCGGACGGTGGAACGTAGCGCGATCCGATCGCTCGGCTCGAACTTCACCGTCAGTGTGCCGATGTCCGAGCCGTTCTTCAGGAAATCCCGGCCGACCGCGCCATAGAAATTGTCGGGATCGACCTTATAGGGCCGCTGGGTCGCGGTATCGAACGGGTGGCCATAGTCGGAGAGGCCATCAAGCCGATAGCGATAATAGTCCGCCATGACGGAGAGGCTGTCCGTCGGCTGCCACAGCGCGGCGGCGGCGATGCCTGTGCGCTCAGAGCCTACATAGTCGCGCCCGGGTGTATCGGCATTATGGTAGAGGCCATTCAAGCGAATAGCGAAATGATCGCCCAGCGCTATGTTGGCATCCGCGGTTGCCCGATAATAATTTTCCGTGCCGATGCCGCCTTCCAGAACCCCGAAACTATTGCCGGTCTGGGGCAGTTTCGATTGCAGGCTGACAAGGCCGCCGGTGGTGCCGCGCCCACCGAAGCTGCCTGATGGTCCCTTCACAACCTCGATCTGCTCGACTGCGAATACTTCCCGGCTGGTGACGCCGGGATCGCGCAGGCCATCGATATAGACATCGCCGCGCGCCTCGAACCCGCGGATGAAAATGCGGTCGCCAAAGGCATTGCCGCCCTCGCCTGTGCCGAGCGTAACGCCGGGAGTGGAGCGCACCAGTTCGCGGAAACTGGTGGCGCCAATGTCCTTCAGCACTTCCTTGGGGATGGCGGTGATAGTTTTGGGCGTGTCACGCAATGGCTCGGTGAATTTGCCGTCGGCCGATTTCTCGACCTTGTAGGGCGCGTTAGGGTTCGCATTCGGGTTTTCATCGGGCAGGCGGTGCCCGGTTACGACGATGCTCTCCCGCGCGTCGGCGTCGGCATTTTCGTCCGCATAGGCGGCAGGTGCATAGGCCGCAAAGGGCATCGCGGCCATAGCCAGAGTAGCGAGCATTGCCCCACGCGATGCGCCAGATGAAGGGATAAGGGAAACAGACGATGGGGCAGAAATGCAAGACATGAACAACAACCTCCTGTTGAAGGAAGCTGTTATTGAGAGTCATTCGCAGAGTCAATCGCTGTTGCGAATTATTTGCAGTTTCTTTCCCATAGCCAGATACGGATCGCGCTGGCGAGGTTGGCAGGATGGATGCGGTAGCGTCGCGCTCCGGCGTCTGACAATGCGGCGATGCGCGCCGCGTCGATGCGCGCGATCAGGATATGCAGCGGAACGCCTTCCTCCTCGGCCGCGCCACGCAACGCTGCCCAGAATACAGGCTCGAGGCTGATGGAGGTGCGGTGCCCCGCTATCGTCACGCTGTGCTTGACCGGCCCGGTATAAGCCGGTTCCTGAAAGGGCGGATTGTGCCGTTCGGTCATGACGATCCGCCCAACGGGCCGTTCAATACATGTGCTGGCCGCCGTTGATCGACATGGTGGAGCCGGTCACGAAACCGGCATCCTCGCTGCACAGGAAGGCAACCCCGCGCGCGATTTCTTCCGCATGGCCGAGCCGTCCGACCGGAATTTTCGCCACGATCTTTTCGAGCACCGGCGCGGGCACGGCGGCGACCATATCGGTGTCGATATAGCCGGGCGCGATGGCATTCACCGTCACGCCATATTTCGCGCCTTCCTGGGCCAGCGCCTTGGTGAAGCCATGGATGCCCGATTTGGCGGCGGCATAGTTCACCTGGCCATATTGACCGGCCTGCCCGTTGATCGAGCCGATATTGATGATGCGGCCCCAGCCGCGCTCGCGCATGCCGGGGAAGCAGGCCTTTGCCATATTGAAGCAGCCGCCGAGGTTGATGCGGATCACCTCGTTCCAGTCCTCGAAGCTCATCTTCTGCAAGATGCCATCGCGCGTAATGCCTGCATTGTTGACGACCACATCGACCGGGCCGACTTCCGCCGCCACCCGGGCGCAGCCCTCAAGGCAGGCCTGATGATCGCCAACGTCCCATTTATAAGCTGCGATGCCGGTGCGCTCGCCAAATTCTTTGGCCTTCTGCTCATTGCCCGCATAGTTGGCGACGACCGTCATTCCCTTGTCTCTCAAGGCGATGCTGATGGCCTCGCCGATGCCACGGGTTCCGCCGGTTACAATCGCTACTCTGGTCATATAGTGCATCCTTCTGCCTTGGGTGGTGGGTTCAAATCCAACCTGCGAGTTCTTTTGTTATAAGCGTTTCATATAGCGTCGCAGCCTCGCTGTCAGCATTGATGCAAGGCAAATAATGCAATTCTTCGCCGCCTGCCGCGCGAAAGGTTTCGCGGCCCCGCAGCGCAATTTCCTCCAGTGTTTCGAGGCAATCTACAGCAAAGCCGGGCGCCATTACCCCCAGCCTTTTGGTGCCGCGCCGCGCCAGTGCGCCAAGCTGCGTCTCGGTGGAAGGCTCCAGCCATTTGGCGCGGCCAAACCGGGACTGGAAGCTCATCTCGATGAGGCCGGGGAAATCGGGGCGCAACGCCTCCGCCAGCAGCCGCGCAGTCTTGACGCAGTGGCAATAATAGGGATCGCCCAGATGCAGCGTTCGCTCCGGCATACCATGAAAGCTGAGCAGCAGCGCCTCCGGCTGCGTGGCAAGCGCCGCCATATGGCGCCGCGCGCTGGCGGCGAGCGCGTCGATATAGGCGGGGTCGTCATAATAGGGCGGCATGGTGCGCACTGCGGGCTGCCAGCGCATACTGCCCAATGCCGACGAGACAGCATCCACCGCGGTGGCGGTCGTTGCGCCGCTATATTGCGGATAGAGAGGTGCGAGCAGGATGCGCTCGCAGCCCGCCGCCTTCAGCGCCGCCACCTTGGCCGCGATCGACGGGTTGCCATAGCGCATCGCCCAGTCGACCATCACGCCCTTCCCAGCAAACACCTCCGCCATCTTTTCCGCCGCCGCGCGCGTATGCACGGCCAGCGGCGAGCCCTGGTCCGTCCATATCTGCGCATAGGCATGGGCGGATTTTTTGGGTCGGGTGTTGAGGATGATGCCGCGCAGGATCGGTTGCCATATATAGGGCGGGATTTCCACCACCCGCCGGTCCGAAAGAAATTCGCGCAGATAGCGCTTTACAGCGCCGGCCTCCGGCGCATCGGGCGTGCCGAGATTGACGATCAGCACGCCGACACGCGCGGGAGGGATGGGCGGATGATCGGCGGGGCGTGTAGGCATGGCGGGCGGTGTCATGGTCTATTCCGGTGTCAGCAGGGGGAGGGCGCGGTGGCGCCGCCCGGTTATCGTGAACAGCGCACCGGCCAGCGCCGGAGCAACGGCAGGAACGCCGATTTGGCCGATACCCGCAGGTGCACCCTCGCCGGGCATCAGTTCTATCGTCACCTCGCCAATGTCGGCAAGGCGGGGCAAACCCATGCGGCCCAGGTTTGCGCGGGTGGGCATGCCGCCCTTGTAGTGCGCGGCGCCGCCCATCGCGGAGGCGAGGCCAAAGATGAGGCCGCCCTCGATCTGTTGGCGGGCGATATCCGGGTTGGGCTGTGCGCCAAGGTCTGCTGCGGCCACCATGCGGCGGACATGCAATTTGCCGCTCGTCATTTCCGCATCCACCAGCACGGCGATGAAGCCACCGTCCATCGCATGCACGGCAACGCCCTGTCCGCTGCCCATCGCACCGCCCTGCCACCCGCCCATGGCGGTTGCGATGGTGAGGCAGCGGGCAAGGCGCGTCTGGCCGGACAGATGCTGCAAGCGGAACGACATCGGCTCCACCCCCGCGCGATAGGCCAGCTCGTCCATGAAACATTCGGTGAAAAAGCAGGTGTAACTATCCGCATTGCCGCGCCAGCGCCCAACAGGCAGGCTGATGTCCGCCGGGAAATGATCGACGGTGATGTGCGGAATGGCATAAAGCGGGGGCAGGCCGGAGACGGCGCTGGCGTCCGCAGCGGTTGCGTGGGCCAGCACCGCGTCACGAGGCGATGCCCCATGCGCAATCCTGCTCCAGACCTGCGGATTGGCGGCGGGGGCGGCGACCTTGATCTCCATCGCTTCGATCCGCCCGCCCGCGATCATTTTCGCCCACAGGCGGGCGTGGGCGGGAGGGCGGGGCCGGTCGCTCGCCACATCCTCCAGCCGCGAATAACAAAGCTGCACCGGTGCGCCTACTTCGCGCGCGATCAGCGCCGCCTGCACCGCCGCATCATGGTCGAACCGCCGCCCGAACGAACCACCCGCGCCTAGCGGATAGAGCATTACGTCCGTTGCGGCCATGCCAAGAGCATCCGCCACGGCGGCGCGGCAGAAGGCGGGTGCCTGGCTCGCGGTCCACACTTGTGCCCGGCCATCCGCCACGCGGGCAGTGGCGCTGGGCGGCTCCATCGCGAGATGCAGCGCGGGCGCGACGGCAAAATCCGCACGAACGACCTGCGCGCCCCGGAAGCGCGCCGCCACATCGCCCTGCGCGAACATACGGCGACCATGCGCGCTCTCGAATGCACCATCGAGCGCCTTGCCGATGGCCGGGCTTTCTAACGCCGGGCTGGCGATCTCGAACACCGGGTCGAGCCTGTCCAGCGCCTTGTTCGCCGCCCACCAGTTGGTAGCGACGGCGGCGACCCAATTTTCCAGCCTCACCAGGCGGCGAAACCCCGGCACCTTGTTCGCTGCCGCTTCATTGACTGACCGCAGGCCGACCGTGCCGACCGGCCCCTGCCTGATCGAGGCGAAGAGCAGGCCGGGCATGCGGATGTCGCCCGCAAAATTATAGGAGCCGTCGACCTTGGAAGGCGTATCGAGGCGGGGCGCGTCCTGCCCGATGAGCCGATCCTCTCCGCTTTCCGACGTGCGTAACGGCAGTATGTCCGGCAGGGTAAAGCCTGCCGCTTCGCCCGCCAGCTCACCGATCTTGAGGCGGCGCTGCCCGTCGCTCACCACTCCCTTGGTAATGGTGCATTGCTCCCACTCCACGCCCCAGCGCGCCGCCGCCGCCTTGCACAGTAGCACCCGCGCCGCCGCGCCCGCCTCGCGGTAGCTCTGCGCGAACATCCGCACCGAGGTCGCCCCGCCGGTCAGCATCATCGCGTTGCGGGTGGCATATTCCCGGATCGCCCACTCCCCGGCGCCGCCAGCAAGGCGCGTCCAATCTCCGCCGATAAACTCCTTCGCAAGCAGGGTGTTGGCATAAAGCGGGCTGACAGGCGCCGCCTGCACCCCCACGGTGCGCCAGTCCGCGCCCAGTTCATCCGCCAGAATCTGCGGCAACAGGGTAGATACGCCCTGGCCCATTTCCAGCTGCGGCATGATCGTGATGATTTGCCCGGTGCTGTCGATCTTGAGGAAGGCGTTGATCGGCGTCTCGGTGCCGGATGTGGCGAGGTTGGGGACATAATGGCGTGGCCATAGCTCCCATGCGAGCAGTAGCCCGGCCGCCGCCCCACCACCGATCAGCAGGCTGCGCCGGTTCAGCCCTGGCCCCCCGCCTGCCCTATGTTCATTTGCGCGCCGCATTGCCTCCCCCTGATAAGCGGCGTGGCGGCAAAGGCAAAGTCTAAACGACGGGCGCGATACCCAGCCGGGGGATCTCTATCGCCGGGCAGTGATCCATCACCACCTTGAGGCCGGCGGCTTCGGCCCGCGAGGCGGCGGCCTCGTTGATGACGCCGAGTTGGAGCCACACCGCGTGCGCGCCGGTGGCGATCGCTTCATCGACAGTGTCGCCCGCCGCCTCGCTGTTGCGGAAGATATCCACCATATCGACCGGCTCAGCAATGTCCGCCAGCGCCGCCACGACCCTCTGGCCATGGATTTCCTGTCCCGCGAGGGCTGGGTTGACCGGGATGACCCGATAGCCATGATCGAGCAGCTTGCCCATTACGCGCCAACTCGGACGGTCGGGCTTGGGCGAGGCGCCGACCAGCGCGATGGTGCGCGCTTCATTCAGCAGTGCGGCGATCTCGGCATCCGAGGTGAGGGGCATAGACAAGTCTCCTTTGACCGAGGAGATGGGCGTCCATCGCCCGATTGCAAGCCTGTGCTAGAGCGCGACCCTGTGCACCCAGCCCTCTGGCCCCTGCGCTTGCCCGCGCTGGATTGCAGTCAGGCGGGCGCGCAGCGCCTCAGTGCGCAGTCCTGTGCCACCATTGCCGATCGTGAAATCGCCCGCGGTGGATTTGACATGCCCCACCGCCGCCAGCACCGCGGCCGTGCCGCAGGCGAACACTTCCGCGAGGGTGCCACTGGCGGCATCGGCGCGCCATTCGTCGATCGAATAGGGCCGCTCCTCCACCGCCACGCCCTCGGCACGCAGCAGATGCAATATCGACGCGCGGGTGATGCCGGGCAGGATCGTGCCACCGAGCGGCGGCGTGATCACGCTCCCGTCAGCAAACAGGAAGAACAGGTTCATGCCGCCCAGTTCTTCCACCCATTTATGCTCCGACGAATCGAGGAACACCACCTGATCGCAACCATGCGCGCTCGCTTCTGCCTGCGCCACGAGGCTGGCGGCATAATTGCCACCGCATTTGGCGGCGCCGGTGCCGCCCGGCCCGGCGCGGTTATAATGATCGGAAACCCAGATGCTCACCGGCTTGGCCCCGCCCTTGAAATAGGCGCCCACCGTGCAGGCGATGACACAGAAGATGAATTCTGACGCGGGCTTGACGCCGAGAAACACTTCGTTCGCGAACATGAAGGGGCGCAGATACAGGCTGCCCTCGCCGTCGGGCACCCATTGCTCGTCAAGCCGGATCAGTGCCTCGCAGGATTGGACAAATATGTCCTCCGGTAATGCGGGCATGGCCATGCGTCGCGCGGATTCATTGAAACGGCGGGCGTTTTGTTCGGGGCGGAACATGGTGACACCACCATCAGCGGCGCGATAGGCCTTCAGCCCCTCGAATATTTCCTGCGCATAATGCAGCACCGCCGAGGCGGGATCGAGCTGAAAGGGTGCGCGTGGCCGCACTTGCGCTTCCTGCCATCCACCTTCGGAGGTCCAGCGGATCGTTACCATATGGTCGGTGAATACGCGCCCGAAGCCGGGATCGGCCATCAATGCGGCGCGCGCTTCCGCACTCAGCGCGGTAGGGCTGGGCTTGATCTCGAACTGCATGGCATCCTCTTATAATAACCAGAACGATCGTCGCCCTATGCCGTATTCGCCATTGCCGATCAAGCATAAAAGGGAAATAATACTGACCTTTTTTGGCAATATATATCCCTAGACTGGTCATTTCATGAAATTATATGTCTAGCGTGGTGCCAGTGACTGCCGATGCCAAGATGATTGTCGTTTCATGAGAGTGTATGAGGGGCTTGCAATCTCCAGCATGTTCATGCGCAATACAGCACCGCCGGGGCACACAGGCCCGGCTAACAGCGAGGAGAGGCCGATGCGCATGCTGGAAGATCGTAACACGGTATTGATCGCGGCGGCGGTGCTGGTCGCCACGGGCATGATCGCGGGCGGCTATCTGCTGGGCGACGGCCTCTCGCGGGCGCAGGCGGCGGGCCGGGCCGTAACCGTCAAAGGACTGGCAGAGCGCGATGTGACCGCCGACCTCGCCACCTGGACCATCGCCTATTCCGCCACCGGCTTCGATCTGCCCACCGTGCGCAGCGAGGTGGACGCGAGCAACAAGGCGCTCAGCGAGTATTTCCGTTCGCTCGGCTTTCGCTCGGAAGAACTGAAGCCCGTCGGCGCGGGCGTCAACCAGTTCATCAACAATGGCGCCACTACCATCACCATTACCCAGCGCATGCAGTTGCGCACTACAGACATCGCGCGGGCGCAGCGCGCCGTCGCCGGGCAGTTCGAGCTGGTGCGCCGGGGCGTCACCATGCAGGAAGGCTCCAACATGGTCTATAGTTTCACCAAACTGAACGCTTTGAAGCCACAAATGGTAGCAGAAGCGACGCGGGATGCGCGTAAGGCGGCGGAACAGTTCGCGCAGGACAGCGGCACCGGCGTCGGCGGCATCAAGAGCGCAAGTCAGGGTTATTTCTCGATCGACCCACGCGATGGCGACCAGGCGCAGGGCGGCTATGGCGCCAGCGACACGCCCTACAAGAAGGTGCGGGTAGTCACCACCGTGGAATTCTATCTCGACTAAGAAGCAACCGCGGCCAGCAACCCGTCGACCAGACCGAGCAGCAACATGATGTCCGCCTCACGGGAGAGGCGGTGGTCGCCATCCTTGATGAGCATGAGCTGCACATCCTGGGTGCGCAGCCGCACGGCCGCCCGCACCGCTACCTCCCATGGAACTACACCATCTGCCTGCCCGTGAAGAAAACGCACCGGGCAATCGAGCGGGATCTCTCCTTCTAATAAACGGTTTGCCTCGCCCGATTGCCAGAAGGCAAGGGTCGTCACATATCCCTCATCATCATAGTCGGAAGGCTCGATAAGCCGGCCATATGTCTGCAAGGCTATCTTTTGCGCATCACTGAAGCCCCAGGCGGTAAAGTCAGGCGCGGCGGCGATTCCGATGACGCCGGCCACCCGCTCCGGCATTTGTAACGCCAGCAACAGCGCCAGCCACCCGCCCATGGAAGAGCCAATGGGGAGGACGGCTCTTTCCGGCCAAAGATACCGTATCAATGCCAGTGCATCGTCGCGCCATAGCACGAGTGTGCCGTCCTCGAACCGGCCATCGCTCAGCCCGCAGCCAGAATAATCGAGCAGCAGGCACGCCTGCCCAGATGCACGCGCATAAGCAAATACAGCCTGCGCCTTTCCGCCCCCCATGTCAGACTTGTATCCAGGCAGAAACACCAGCAGCGGTCCAGCCCCCTCGGCAAAGCGATAGGCAAGCCGCACTCCATCGTCGCGGGTGAAGAAGGCGGGGTCTGGAGGCGGGGCGATCATCGAAGCTAAGGGCATGTTCCTTCTATTGAGGCAGCGAACCGTCGCTTACAAGCCCATTCCCAGTGCGGGTTTCGCCTGTCGGTCGCTCTTGCACATGGCCTTCAGCGCCCGCCACTCGCTTGGTGAAAGCACGGGTTTGTATGCATGGTCTTTGACATGCGCATCCGCAAACAATGCCGCGCGGCTTCCTGATGCCGGATGGCTGGAGAACCAGTCTGTGCTGATCGGGCTGTCCTCCGATGCATTATCGTCACGGTCGTCACCCTTCTCGACCTTTGAGCCTTCCATATCCTTGCTCGGCTCGAGACGCCGAAAGAAATCCGCGGTGGGCAGGGGTGAGATGTCGGCCGCCTTCATGCGGCCAAGGGCGCTTAGATCCGCGGCATGCTCGGCGTCTCTGCCATAGCTCAGGCTTAGAACTGCGTTGAGATTTGAGCCCGTGTTCCCGCCTAGGCCGCCCAGCAGCACCGAGAGGCCCAGTTGCCGCATCAGTGCGGTCATCGTGTCACGATGTTCGACATGACCAAGCTCGTGCCCCAATACTCCCGCCACCTCGTCAGGGGATTTGGCCTGCTCTAGCAACCCATCGAACAGGATGACCCGGCGACCTGGCAGCGTAATCGCGTTAACCATCGGGATGTTGGCGATTTCTATCGCGCGGGCCTGACCCTCGGGATCGATCTTGGCAACGAGTGCCTGGAGCGCGGCGTCCCCCTCTGGCGTGCGACATATCCTTCCCCCGAAATCACCGACCATCACATCGCCTAGGCTGTCCTCCCAGCTCTGCGGCAGGAGCGGGGCGATCCATCCCGGTGCCTTCAGCCCGACGAGCAGCGTCGCCGCCGCAACAGCAGCAAGGGCCACGCTTGCTTTGCCCAGCCCGATCCGGTCAATAAACCCGCCATAGCGTGCGCGCTTCGGCAACAGCGGGATGAGGTCTGCCGGGATCACGCCATTAGCAAAGCCGACGCGCCACCCCGGCTCGGCAGCATGGCCGAACACAGCATCCCGCCCGGCGTTATCCAGCGCATGCACATCCGCCCATGCCCACGGGCCACTCTCCCACCCCACGCCGATGAGGCGAAAGCTGGCCGCATCGCCCACAAGGCGCGGGCGCCAGCGGTTGGCGTTGCGGCCATCATAATGCCAGACTTCAGTCTCGATCATCACGGCTCAGAACGCGCCGACATCCATCGCATCGAGCAAGCCCTCGCCATGCCGCGACTCGCGCGTGTTCGATTGCGTGAGGGCGTCGAGGTCTATGTCGCCATAGGCTTCGAGGTGCGTGATGAAAAACTTCCAGTGCCGATATTGGAGGAAAATCAGGCCAATGCCAAGCGTGATGATGACAAGGAGGATGTCGATCAGGAACAGCTTGATCCAGTCCCATGTAGTGGCGTTGAACCGGAACTCCAGATTTTGGAGAGAAACTCCACCTACGCCGACCCGAAAAAATTTGGCATAAAATGAAAGAAGGATCAGCGGAACGACAACATATGCCAGCAGGAGTATAATAATTATCCACCGCATCAGCATCAATATACCGCTCATCCCAGAGCCTGCGGATATTATTCCTATTGGGATAAGCAGGAGCGGTAGCAGATAAATCAGTAAATATCGTTTGAATGTATCACGCCAGTCTCCGCGGGATGCGAATTCATAGGGTCCAAAGCTCATCTTGTTCCAGCGCTCGTTCCAGAGAGACATCATAGCTCGGGGCATAAGGAGATAGATTGGTATCGCCCCCGCGACATTCTTCCAGATATATGACCAGCCATATTTCCAGCCGCCATCGTTCGCGCCGCCGCGTATGCCATGCCAGTAGGTGCGGCTGAGGCGATAGCGCAGCGCCCGGAACCGGGCGACGCCAACAAGATAAAAAACTATCAGCACTGACGAGATCGCAAGCAAAGCCGCTATGCCGCCCATGCCGCGGATCACCAGCGCCTGTACCCCGAATTGCAGGAACAAAAACGGCAAACCCAGCAGCACCAGCACCATAAGAAAGCCCTTGAACAGCTCTATACCCGTGCCAGTCCACTCCAGCTGATCATCGATGAAGCGGGTGCGCGACCACAAATACCGCCGTGTCCGAGCTGTCGCCCAAAACCGGTAAAAGCCCAAGGTTACGATTGTAAGCAGCAGGTTGCTGAACGCGATTGGCGCATATTCTTTCCAGCTGCCCTCGAACGCGAAGGCACTGCCGCTGTGCTCATCCATCATTACCCCCCAATTTATCCCCGTCCGAAGTGAACTGCGCGCTGAATCAATAGTCAAGCAATAACGCGCGACCCATGGGGCACAGGCCTGCTTTATATTGACACTAGCCCATGTCCGCTTAAGGACCGCGATGAACCAACCCCGCAATTGCAAGCGATACACAATGACCGCGCTCATCACGATCACCCTGCCCGACGGTTCGTCTCGCGAAGTTGCGCGCGGCACTACCCCGGCGGATATTGCAGCCAGCATCGGCCCCGGCCTCGCCAAGGCGGCGCTGGCTGCGCGCGTAGATGGCGCGCTGGTGGACATTACCCTGCCGCTGGAGAGCGACGCTCAGCTCGCGCTTATCACCGCGCGCGATGAGGCGGATGCGCTTGAGCTGGCGCGGCATGACTACGCGCATATCTTGGCCGAGGCGGTGCAAGCGCTATGGCCCGATACACAGATTACCTTCGGCCCCTCGACCGATGACGGCTTTTATTATGATTTCGCGCCTGGTGCGCGCGGTCCCTTCACGGAGGACGATCTGCCCGTCATCGAGGCGAAAATGCGGGATATCATCGCAGCGGATAAACCGCTACGCCGCGAGACGGTGGCGCGCGATGCCCTGATCGCTAAATGGCAGGCCGCTGGCCAAACGTTCAAGGCCGAATGGGCAGCGGAGTTGTCTGATAGCGAACCGCTTACCGTCTATCATTCGGGCGGTGACTGGTATGACATGTGCCGAGGGCCGCACCTCGCCTCCACCGGTAAGCTCGACCCTCAGGCCTTCAAGCTGATGCGCGTATCGGGCGCATACTGGCGCGGCGATCAGAAGAACGCCCAGCTCTCGCGCATTTACGGCACCGGCTGGCTCAACAAGAAGCAGCTCGACGCGCACCTCATCCGCCTGGAGGAAGCCGCCAAGCGCGATCACCGCAAACTGGGTGCGGAGATGAACCTGTTTCACTTGCAGGCCGAGGCGCATGGCAGTGTATTCTGGCACCCCAAGGGCTATGTCATCTATCGCGCGCTGGAAGCCTATATGCGCCGCGCGATTGATGGTGCAGGCTATAGTGAAGTCAAGACCCCGCAGGTGATGGACAGCCGCCAGTGGGAACAGTCCGGGCACTGGGGCAAATATCGCGAGAACATGTTTGTCATCCCCGACGAAGTGCCGAACACCGAGGACCAGGGGCCGATCATTTCTGGCGAAGCGGCATGGATGGCCTTGAAGCCGATGAACTGCCCCGCGCATGTGCTGATCTTCCGCCAGGGCATCAAGAGCTATCGCGATCTACCGCTGCGGCTATACGAAAACGGCTGCTGCCACCGCAACGAGCCACATGGCGCGCTGCATGGCCTGATGCGCGTGCGCCAGTTTACGCAGGACGACGCGCATATCTTTTGCCGAGAGGATCAGATTGTCGACGAAGTGCGCGCCTTTTGCGCGTTGGCGGACCGGATCTATCGCGATTTCGGTTTCACTTATTCGATAAAGCTCGCCTTGCGCCCTGAGAACCGTTTCGGCAGCGAGGAAATGTGGGACCAGGCCGAGATGGAGTTGCGCGACGCGGTGGCAGCGGCGGGCCTCAATACAGCCGAACATGGCTGGGAGGAGCTGCCCGGTGAAGGAGCGTTCTACGCCCCCAAGCTCGAATGGCACCTGACCGACGCTATCGGACGCACATGGCAGGTCGGCACCATCCAGTCCGACCGGGTTCTGCCTGACCGACTCGACGCCGCGTATGTCGGCGAGGATGGCGACAAGCATCGCCCGGTAATGCTCCACCGCGCGATCTTCGGCAGCTATGAACGGTTCATCGGCATACTGATCGAGCATTATGCAGGCAAGTTGCCACTGTGGTTGGCGCCTGTGCAGGCCGTGGTCACGACGATCGTGTCCGACGCCGATAATTATGCGCTCAGCCTGCTGGAGCAGCTCAAAGCTGCGAGTATCCGCGCAGAGGCGGATCTGCGCAATGAAAAGATCAACTACAAGATCCGCGAGCATAGCCTCGCCAAAGTGCCCAATCTGCTTGTTGTCGGCAAGCGCGAGGCGGAAGAGGGCAAAGTCGCGCTGCGCGTGCTGGGCGCGGATCAGCCTCAACAGATCATGTCGCTCGGCGAGGCGATCACTCTTCTGAAGCAGGCTGCTCTGCCGCCAGACCAGCGCTGATGCCCGCCTGCAACAGCGCGCGGCGCATTTGCGCCATGGTACTGCCATGCCCCCTTTCCGTTTGGCATGAAAGGCGCTAAAAGCCCGCTTTCGTAACCACAGGAGACACTGCTATACCACCCCCGACGATGCGCCGCCCGCTGGCGCCGCCCCCGCCCAAATCTGGCCCCCGCTATAACGAGTTTATCACCGTCCCCAAGGTGCGTGTGATCGATGAGAACGGCGAAAATATAGGCGTTCTCTATACCCGTGAGGCGATTGAACAGGCCGCAGAGGCTGGTCTTGATCTGGTCGAAGTCTCGCCCAATGCGGACCCGCCGGTGTGCAAGTTTCTCGATATCGGCAAATTCAAATACGAGGCGCAGAAAAAGGCGAATCTCGCTCGTAAGACTCAGAGGACGCAGGAGATCAAAGAGATCAAGATGCGTCCCAATATCGACGATCACGACTATGATGTGAAGATGCGCTCGATAGCCAAGTTTCTTGGCGAGGGAGACAAGGTAAAGGTCACGCTGCGGTTCAGGGGGCGCGAAATGTCGCACCAACAGCTCGGCATGGCTCTGCTTCAGCGTGTGGCCGAAGAAACGGCCGAGGCCGCCAAGGTCGAGGCCTATCCTCGCATGGAAGGCCGCCAGATGCTGATGGTGCTGTCACCCAAGTGAGCGATGCGAAGGGCGGTTCCCCTTTGCCGGAAACCGCCCGCGAGCTTCCAGACCACGATTTCCAGCTGGTGCCGCATGCCGATTTGGGCGCGCCTAAGCAAGAAATTCTCACTCGACTGACCGTCGAAATCCCCTGGCGGCAGGAAGCTATCACCTTGTTCGGGCGCACCCATGCGCAGCCACGGCTGATATGCTGGATGGGCGATCCCGGATACGTCTATCGATATTCCGGTATGGTGCATAAGCCTCAGCCATGGCATCCGCTGGTCAGTAACCTGCGCGCGCGGGTGGAAGAGTTGGCCGATGCGCATTTTAACGGCGTGCTGCTTAATTATTACCGCGACGGGAACGACAGCATGGGCTTCCATGCCGATGACGAGCCGGAGCTGGGCGCCCGGCCGGTGATCGCATCCCTGAGCTTTGGCGCGGCGCGGATGCTCTATCTGCGTCACCGCCAGGACCGCGCATTGCCAACCCAAAAGCTCAGCCTGCAAGATGGCAGCCTGCTCGTCATGCGCGGCAACAGCCAGCGGGACTGGAAGCACGCCATCCCAAAAATGCGCAGGATTATGGAGCCAAGAATCAATCTGACTTTTCGTCAGATCCGCTTTCCCACCATTATTTAAGCGCCGAGCAGGCTTCCTGGATGCGGGTGCAGGCCTTTTTCAGCACCTCTTCCGAGGTCGCGTAGCTGATGCGGAAGGCCGGCGATAGGCCGAACGCGCCGCCATGGACCGCGGCAACCTTCGCTTCGTCCAGAAAATAGCCGATCAACTCTTCATCAGTAGTAATCTTCTGTCCCTTGGGTGTGGTCTTGCCGATGAGGCCGCCGGCGTCGGGATAAACGTAAAACGCGCCTTCGGGCACAGGGCAATCGAGGCCGGGCGCGTCGTTGAGCATCGCCACCACCATATCACGCCGCTTCTTGAAAGCGGCATTGCGCTCTTCCAGAAATTCCTGATCGCCAGTCAAAGCGGCCACCGCCGCAGCCTGGCTGATCGAGCAGGGGTTGGAGGTGGACTGTGATTGGAGCTTGCTCATCGCCTTGATAATCCACTCCGGCCCACCGGCAAATCCGATGCGCCAGCCCGTCATCGCAAAGGCCTTGGAACAGCCGTTGACGGTCAGCGTGCGCTCGTAAAGATCTGGGCAAACCTGTGCGATCGTGGCGAACGGCGTCGGCGCATACCAGACATGCTCATACATGTCGTCTGTCATCACCATCACATGCGGATGGCGCAGCAGCACCGCGCCCAGCTCTTTCAGCTCTTCGCCGCTATAGGCGGCGCCGGAAGGATTGGATGGAGAGTTCAGCAGCACCCATTTGGTGCGTGGGGTGATCGCTCCCTCAAGCTGAGCCGGGGTGATCTTGTAGCCCTGCGATGCCGGGCCTTCGATGAACACTGGCGTTCCGCCCGCGAAGTTGACGATGTCCGGGTAGCTCACCCAGTAGGGTGCGGGAATGATGACCTCATCTCCTGCCTCCACGGTGGCGACCAGCGCATTGAACAAGGTGTGCTTACCGCCAGAGTTTACGCTGATCTGGTTGCGAGCATAGACAAGGCCATTATCGCGCTTGAATTTGAATGCCACCGCATCCTTGGCTTCTGCGGTGCCGTCGACATCGGTATACTTTGTCTGCCCGGCACGGATTGCGGCGATCGCCGCGTCCTTCACGAAATCAGGTGTATCGAAATCCGGCTCACCGGCCGAAAGGCCGATCACGTCCACACCCTCGCGCTTCAACTGGGTCACGCGCGCACTCATCGCGAGCGTAGCGGAAGGCTGGATGCGGCCAAGGGCGGCGGAGGTCCGGGTCATGATCGGGGCTTTCTCTAGTCAGATACTTATAGTTATGCGCGTCCCTTTAGCGCCGGCACTCGCGCGGGGCAACATGCCGCATGTGCGAAATTATTAGCGGATAAGCTGCGCTGATACCATGCCGCGCGCTGCATTGCCGATGAAGAAGCCGCGTTCCAGGTCGTAGGGGCGCACATCTCCCTCCACCGCCTCGCCCATTTCCAGCAGACTGGCGCGCAGCACGCCGGGCAGAACACCTCGTGCGAGCGGAGGCGTGACCAGCCTTTCTCCTCGCTCCACGAAAAGGGTGCTAAAGCTGCCCTCGGTAAGATAGCCCTCGTCGTCGACCATCAGCACCTCATATGTGCTGCCAAGAGCAAGGGCATCGCGATAAAGGGATCGCTCGGTCGTCTTGTGCCGCAGGCGCCAATCGTCTGCGAGAACGGGCCGCTTCACCAGCGCCACCTGCATGATCGGGTGTGGCCAAGTGTGGTGTTCGCGCACCTCGATGGCAAGCGCGCCGCCGCGCGAGGCCAGTAAACGCACTCGGCTTCTGGCCCTCAGGCGAAAGGTTGCCGCCTGAAGCTCGTTACGCGCGCCATGCCTGTCAAACGCAAAACTTAGCTCGTCAGCGCTGCGCTTCATCCTTGTGAGATGATATTCTAACAGGGGCATGCCCTCCGCCGGATCGAAGGCGATGGTTTCCACGAGGTCGAAGGGCGCGGACTCTTGGGTGCTCATTTGCGCAGTCCTTCAGGAATCGCGCCCAGAAAAAGTGACTTGTCCAAACATTCCCGCCATTCACTCTCCGCCTCGGAATCTGCAACCAGGCCTGACCCAAGCCCGATCACGCCCTCCTTCGCACCCTTTTCCACGCAAATGGTGCGGATGGCAACATTGAACGCGGCGTTTCCCAGCGGTTCTATCGCGCCGATCGCGCCGGTATAAGGGCCGCGGGGATACGCCTCCGTCTCGTGGATGATTTCCATCGCCCGGATTTTGGGCGCGCCGGTGATCGAGCCGCAGGGAAACAGCGCCGCCAGCACATCGACCGCATCCAGCCCATCACGCAGGCACGCGGTGACGGCAGATGTCATCTGATGTACGGTGGGATAGCTCTCGATCGTGAATAGCTCAGGCACCGTGACACTGCCCGGCTGAGCAACGCGGGAAAGATCGTTGCGCAGCAGATCGACGATCATCAGGTTCTCCGCGCGTTGCTTGGGGTCGGTGCGCAATGCTGCGGCATTGGCGGCATCCTGCGCAGGGTCCAAGGCGCGCAGGGCGGTGCCTTTCATTGGACGGGTGATGAGGCGGTTCCCCTCCAGTGCGAAAAACTGCTCCGGCGAAAAGCTCAGCAGCCAGTGCTGCCCGGTGAACAGCAGCGCGCAATGCCCGGCCGCCGCCCGGTGGCGAATCAGGCCATACAGCGCGGCAGGGTCTGCACCTACATCGACCATGCAGGGGAAGGTCAGGTTGGCCTGATAGATATCGCCCCCAAGAATGGCCTCCCGCACTCGAGCAAAGGCCCGCTCATAGTCCGCGCGAGAGATCATGGGAGAAACCGCGGGCAGGCTGTACCCATCGGTCTGGGGAAACAACGCGGGGACAGCATCCTGCGCCACCTCTCTGACCTCGGCGAACAGGCCGAACCATAGCAGCGGAGGGTCGTTTTCTGCCCGACGGCGGTGAATACCGCGCAAGCGAGGCTCCAACGCCAGCCCCGCCTCATAGCTGAGGGTGCCTGCGGCGTGCAGGCCTGCCTTCCGGGCGGCGCGCAGTCGCTCCAGTGCGGGCACGACTTCCTCGATGCTATCGGCCTGCACGACCTCGACGGGCTCTGCATAGAGCCGCGCCGGCCGCGCCGCGCCGCTGGTGCGGGCATCGTCGAGCAGCACAAACGGGCTTGAGGGCAGGCGCGCACGCATGGTTCGCCCTATCGCAGGCGCCACCCGCTCATTCCACCATTATTTGTCGTGCCACACCTTGCCTCCTCGCGCAGGCCCGCCTATCTGGCGGACCATGCCTCATACAACCCCCGCTCGCCCGCTGTGGCCTGCCCTCAAGCGGGGAATGGCAGGGTATTGCCCGGCATGCGGCGGGGGTAGGCTTTTTCTGCGTTTCCTCAAGCCCGCCGCTGCCTGCGCGCATTGCCGTCAGCCGCTGGACGGGCATCAGGCAGATGACTTCCCCTCCTATATCGTCATCTTGCTGCTCGGCCATATCATCGTGCCGCTGATGATCGAGGTGAATTATGTGTTTGATATTCCTCTCGGCTGGCAAACGGCGATCTGGCCCAGCCTTACTGCTGTGCTAGCCATTGCCCTGATTCAGCCAGTGAAAGGCGCAGTCATCGCTTATCAGTGGGCGCGACGGATGCACGGATTCGCACGGGGCGGATCGGCATAAGGCGAAGTCGCATTCTGGGAGGCAAAAATCACTGCCCGTATCATAACACTCGCCGCAATGTGCTGGCCGCTCGCTGCGGTGCCGGCGGCCGCGCAGGCGCAAGCCGCAGGAGCCGCATCCTCGGACTCGCTGATAGTGGTGACGGGCGAGGGATTGCCTTTGCCGCCAGGGACGCCTGCTTATGGATCAGTGGTGATCGATCGGGAACGGCTGGTCAACCTCTCCTCAGGCCGTATCGAAACCGCGCTGGGCGATGTCGCCGGATTTCAGCAGTTTCGCCGGTCAGACAGTCGCTCTGCCAATCCGTCCGCGCAGGGGGCCACCTTGCGCGCGCTGGGCGGTAACGCATCAAGCCGCACGCTTATGCTGCTGGACGGCGTGCCGCTGGCAGATCCGTTTTTCGGCTATATCCCGTTCAACGCGCTGACCCCGGAACGGCTCTCGGCGATACGGGTGACGCGAGGCGGTGGTTCAGGGGCATTTGGCGCGGGTGCGGTGGCAGGAACGATCGAGTTGGTCAGCGCGACGCGAGACCAGATACCACTTGCCTCGTTCAGCGCGCTTCATGGTAGCCGGGACGCAACCGAACTGGCGGCAGCATTCTCCCCCGATCTCGGCGGTGGCCATATCTCGCTTTCAGGTCGCTGGGACCGTAGTGACGGGTTCATGACCACCCCGCGCGCCCAGCGTTCCTCTGCCAGCGTTCCTGCCGCCTATGACAGCTGGTCAGCCAATTTGCGCGCGGTTGCGCCTCTTTCCGCAACGACGGAGCTTCAGGTTCGGGCTGCGCTGTTTCAGGATGCGCGCACGTTGCGCTTTCGTGGTGCCGACAGCACGAGCGAGGGGCAGGATGCCAGCATACGCTTGGTATCGCGCGGGCGCTGGCAGGTGGATGCGCTCGCCTATGTGCAGGCGCGCAACTTTTCCAACATCGTCATCAGCGCAACAACATTCCGCAAGTCGCTCGACCAGCGCAACACACCCTCAACCGGCATCGGCGGCAAGATCGAACTACGCCCCCCGGTGGGCGGGGCGCATGTGCTGCGCGTTGGCGTGGATAGCCGCTTTGCCACCGGCGACATGGAGGAGGCGGCCTATGACGCCAATCTATCCACCAACCCGCTGACGGCAAGGCGCTATGCCGGCGGCGATCAGTGGACCGCCGGCCTGTTCATCGAGGATGACTGGACCATCGGTCCTCTAGTGTTCACCGGCGGTATGCGCGCAGATCACTGGGCCATCACCAAGGGTTTTTTTCGGGTGACCGGGGTCGGCGCGACGGACCATCGCTTTGCTGATCGCGATCAATGGGAACTGTCTGGCCGGGCGGGCCTGCGTATGGATCTGGGCGGAGGCATCGCCTTTCGCGCCGCCGCCTATAGCGGCTTTCGCCTGCCGACGCTCAATGAACTTTATCGCCCCTTCGTGGTCGGCGCCGTGCGAACCCAGGCCAATGCGGCTCTCAAGCCCGAAAAGTTGCGGGGCGCGGAGGCGGGCATCGACTTCGCTCCCTGCGTGGGCTGCTCATTGGGGGTGACGGGCTTCACTAATCGCCTCGATAACGCCATCGCCAACGTCACGACCGGCGCAAATCTGCGCCAGCGCAATAATGTGGACGCCATTATTGCGAAGGGAGTGGAGGTGGCCGCCGCAGTGCAGGCGGGCGCTTTCGGCGTTAACGCTTCCTATGCCTACAGCCACAGCCGGGTAAACGCGCCCGGTATGCAGTTCGATGGCTTGCCCCCCGCCCAAAGCCCGGCACATGCGGCGAGCGCCACCCTATCATGGAGGCCCATCAAGGATGCGCTCGTCTCGGCTACTGTGCGATATGTCTCCCGGCAATATGAGGATGATCTCGCGACCGATACGTTGCCAGGCGCATTTACGATGGACGCAATAGCGCGCTTGCCGCTCGGTCATGGTTTTACCCTGCTGGCGCGTGCCGAAAATCTTTTCGACGAGACGGTGGTGACGCGCAACGCGGGCGGCTCGATAGATCTCGGCACGCCCCGAACCTTGTGGCTGGGCATCAGCTTTTCGCGGTAAGGCACGGTTGAAAATTTGGTCCTGGTCCTTGTGTTGCAAAATTGCCACATTACTTTACTCCTGAAGGATAGGAGGACCGCATATGAACCTCGAAAAATTTACAGACCGCGCCAAGGGCTTTTTGCAGAGCGCGCAGACCGTCGCCATCCGCATGAATCACCAACGCATCGCGCCAGAGCATCTGCTTAAGGCATTGCTGGAGGATAGCGAGGGCATGGCAGCCGGGCTGATCAAGGCCTGCGGAGGCGATGCTGCGGTGGCAACACGCGAGACGGATGCGGCGCTGGGTAAGATACCCGTCGTTTCCGGTTCTGGCGCGCAGGCCTCGCCCGGCCTCGATAATGATGCTGTGCGCGTGCTCGACAGCGCGGAACAGATCGCCCAGAAATCAGGCGACAGCTTCGTGACCGTAGAGCGCCTTCTGCTCGCGCTGGTTCTCGCCTCGACCACGACAGCGGGCAAGGCGCTGGATAAGGCGGGCGTGAAGGCGGAGGCGCTCAATGGTGCGATCAACAGCCTGCGCGGCGGGCGCACGGCGGACACGGCGTCAGCCGAGGATCGGTATGATGCCTTGAAGAAATTCGCGCGTGACCTGACGCAAGCCGCGCGCGACGGCAAGCTCGATCCCGTGATCGGGCGTGACGAGGAAATCCGCCGCACGATCCAGATCCTTGCCCGCCGCACCAAGAACAACCCGGTGCTGATCGGCGAACCGGGCGTCGGCAAGACTGCCATTGCCGAAGGGTTAGCGCTACGCATCGCCAATGGCGATGTGCCCGATACGCTCAAGGACCGCGCGCTTATGGCGCTCGATATGGGCAGTCTGATCGCAGGTGCCAAATATCGCGGCGAGTTCGAGGAGCGGCTGAAGGGCGTGCTAGACGAGGTGAAGGGCGCGGAGGGCCATATCGTCCTGTTCATCGACGAGATGCACACGCTGATCGGCGCGGGCAAATCGGAAGGCGCGATGGACGCGGGCAATTTGCTCAAACCCGCCCTCGCGCGTGGCGAGCTGCATTGCATCGGCGCGACCACGCTCGATGAATATCAGAAATATGTCGAGAAGGACGCTGCGTTGCAGCGCCGCTTTCAGCCGGTGTTCGTGGGCGAGCCGACGGTGGAGGACACCATCTCGATCCTGCGCGGCCTCAAGGAGAAATATGAGCTGCACCACGGTGTTCGCATCACCGATGGCGCGCTGGTTTCAGCCGCCACGCTCTCGCACCGCTATATTTCCGACCGCTTTCTACCGGACAAGGCGATCGACCTGATGGACGAAGCCGCCAGTCGTCTGCGCATGGAGGTTGAGAGCAAGCCGGAAGAGATCGAAAATCTCGATCGGCGTATCATCCAGCTCAAGATCGAGCGGGAAGCGCTGAAGAAGGAGAGTGATCAGGCATCGAAGGATCGCTTGGTGGCCCTGGAGGAGGATCTTGCCAATCTGGAGCAGCAATCCTCAGAGTTAACGGCTCGCTGGCAGGGAGAAAAGGACAAGATCGCGGGAGAACAGCGCCTGAAAGAGGAGCTGGATGTCGCGCGCCTGGAGGTGGAGCAGGCGCAGCGCGGCGGCGATTATGCCCGCGCCGGAGAGCTGCAATATGGACGCATTCCTGATCTCGAACGTCAGCTTGCCGATGCGTCGGCGGCATCGGCGGGCGCGATGCTGCGTGAGGAGGTGACGGCGGAGGACATTGCGGGCGTCGTTTCACGCTGGACAGGGATTCCGGTCGACAAGATGATGGAGGGCGAGCGCGAGAAGCTGCTCGCGATGGAAGCAGAAATCGGCAAGCGGGTGATCGGGCAAGCGGATGCGGTCAGGGCCGTCTCCACCGCGGTGCGCCGCAGCCGCGCGGGGTTGCAAGACCCCAACCGGCCCTTGGGCAGTTTCCTGTTTCTCGGCCCCACGGGTGTGGGCAAGACCGAGCTGACCAAGGCGCTCGCCAGTTTCCTGTTTGATGACGACGCGGCGATGGTGCGCATCGACATGAGCGAGTTCATGGAGAAGCACAGCGTATCGCGGCTGATTGGCGCGCCTCCCGGCTATGTCGGCTATGAGGAGGGCGGAGTGCTGACCGAGGCGGTCCGGCGGCGGCCTTATCAGGTCGTGCTGTTCGACGAGGTGGAAAAGGCGCATGGCGACGTGTTCAACGTGCTGTTGCAGGTGCTGGATGATGGGCGCCTGACCGATGGGCAGGGCCGCACGGTCGATTTCACCAACACGATCATCGTGCTCACTTCAAACCTCGGCAGTCAGTTCCTCAGTAACATGACAGAGGGGCAGAAGGTTGAGGACGTAGAGCCGCAGGTGATGGACGTGGTGCGTGGGCATTTTCGCCCGGAATTCCTTAACCGGCTCGATGAAATCATCCTGTTTCACCGGCTGGGCGCAGAGCATATGGCGCCGATCGTCGATATTCAGGTTGGCCGAGTGGCAAAGCTGCTCAAGGATCGTAAGGTTACCCTAGAGCTGTCTGAAGGCGCGCGCGGCTGGCTGGGTCGGGTAGGCTATGATCCCGTCTATGGCGCGCGGCCGCTGAAGCGCGCGGTGCAGAAATATCTGCAAGACCCCCTCGCCGAGATGATCCTTTCGGGCAATGTGCCGGATGGATCAAGGGTGATGGTGGGTGAGGGCGACGGCGCGTTGATGCTGAGCGTAGGATAATAAGCCATGGCGAAACATACCGCTTCCTGCGCGCTGCCCGCAGCCTATGGGGCGGCGCGCAGAGGGCTATGGTGTCAGAACGGGATGATACGAGACTTTTCTGAGAACTTCATATAGCCGGCGTTGATCCCCGCGCGCCAGCCGATACCGAGGCGAATGGGAATGAGCACCACATCGCCGCGCCGCAAATAGGTAGCGGTTAAGCCGCCCACCACATAGAGCGCGCCTTCCGCCTGGGGATAGCGCCTGAATATTTCCTCTGAGTCATAGAGGTTGTAAACCAGCATGAATACCTTGGAAGCGTTGCCGCCGAAATCGAAACCCACCGAAGGGCCGGTCCAGTAGACCTTGCGCTGGCCCTCGACCTTGTGGTTCATGGTGCCCGAGCCATAGCGCAGGCCGACACCCACCGCGCCAGATGCCTCGCGCCCGGCGATATAGGCGTTGGGCCGCCCACGATCCTTGAGGATCTTCTCAAGCATGCTGGCCAGACCCTCGGCCCCGCGTCCGAACACACCTTCCGCCGCGCTGACGACATCGTCATCCTGATAGGCGTTGTTGGGGTCTGGCGAGGCTGGAACGGTCGTCGCGCCCGATGGCGCTGTCGGGGCAGAGGATTCAGGTGTGGTTGGCAAAGGCGGCGGGGGAGGCGTAGTGCCACCACTCGGCGAAGCGAGGTCGGAATCAATGGCCTGATTGGGGTCGATCGTCTGCACCTGAGCCAGCACGCTCACGGGTGTAAGCGCTACGCCTAGCGCTGCGAGCAGACCCAGCCCGGTGCGCGCCATCGGCGTCGAAAAAAGCCTGAAATGCCCCATCATATACCCTCACGCCCAAAATCCGCCTTTTTTGGCTATCTGGCGCTCAACATGAAACGGCAATGAACGAACGGCGACACGAGTCGATTCTGCGCTGAACCGAATCGATTATAGGGGGTATCGTTCTACTTATGGAGCCAGCGGGTCGCTTTGAACCAGATACCTGCCGCCCCGCCCGTTGCCACACAGAAGGCCACTACGCCCCAGAACGCCCATGGCTCGTGCGCCCAGGGTATGCCCGCCACATTCATGCCCAGCAGGCCAGTGATGAAGGTAAGGGGCAGAAATATTAGCGCGACGATGGCAAGCACCAGCGCCTGCTGGTTCATATGCTCCGCGCGCAGATCGGTGAGAGCTTCGTGGGTTAGCGCCGCGCGCTCCCGCACAGATTCCAGCTCTTCCACCATGCGCGCACAACGATCCGCCGCTTCCTGAAGGTGCAATCGGTCGTCTGGCTCCAGCCAGTCGGTGGGCATCGCCATTAGCCGCTCGGTGGCCTGCCGCTGTGGTGCGAGGAAGCGACGATAGGCAATGGCCTCTGCACGCAACTGCGCAACCTTGCGCCGCTCGACTGTGCTGCCATCCTCCAGCACACTGCTTTCGATAGCATCGAGCGCATCGCCGAGGTCCGCGATCTCAGGGTCCAGCGCGTCGGTGATTTCCATTGCGGTAGCGGCGATGAGGTCACCGGGATCGGTCAGTTTCCCTTTCAGCATACGCTCGACCAGCCGGACAAAAACGCCCAATTCCCGGTAGGACAGGCTCACCACCAGCCCGCGCTGCGCCCAGAAGCGGATCGATACGAGCGGATCGCCATCTATGGCGGAAGTCGCGCCCAGCCCGCGCATATTGACGAGCGCGCCTGCGCCGAACTGGGTGCAGCGCGGCCGGGTTTCCTGCGCCTTCAGGGCCGCGACAGCTTGTAAGGGTATATCCGCGAACTGCATGAGGATTGTGTCGACATCGTCGACCTTACCATCCAGATGCACCCAGAGGAAATCCCGCTGAAAGTCATGGGCAAGGCATTCTCCCAAGGTGTGTTCTTGCGCACTGCCTTTTGAGGAAAGAAAAAAGCGGCTCATGCCTGCTCCTCTTGCTTGCCGCACAGCCAGAGCGCTAGCCCCGGCCCGGACCAGTGGGGCGCCTGTGCCGAGTAACTGCGCCGGGCGTCCGCGCGGGCGCGGTGCAGGATGGCGGGTGCTATGTCTGCCGTGTGAAAAACCATGTCCGCTTGCCCCAGCAGCCGCGTAGCGCGCAGGGTGAGATCGTCGGGATCGGCGGAGGTGACGGGAATTATTTCCAGACGGAATCCGGCTTTGTCGCTTTCCTGCTCCGGCGCTTCAGCGAGCCATTGATCCACCTCGTCGGGTCCGGCGCTTAGAAACGGATCGAGCAGGGCGCCCTCGCCCAAGGCGGAATCAAGCATGCGTCGCCGCGTGGCGGCATCAGGCCAGCGCATACGCATCGCGCTTCGTGCTCTGCCCAGTGCCGCAGCCAGCGGCCCTAACGCATCAGGTAGCAGTGCCTCCAGCCTCTGACGCAACGCCTTCGCAAGGCCGGCTGACGCAGCGCCCGTGCCGATCGCGATCAGCACAGGATCGCGGTCAACGATTGCCGGCAGCGTGAAATCGCACAAGGAGGGGCGGTCCACTACATTGACCAGCACACCGCGCGCTTTCAGCCTTTCTGCCGCGGCCTGTGCCTCGTCCTCATCCTCGATCGCGACGATGGCGAGGCTAGCATCAGCCGCTTCTTCGGTGCGGATATCGGCGCCCGCGCGCTCCAGCAGCCGGCGCTTGGCGTCTGCCGCCTCTCCCATGCCCAGCAGGATGACCGGCCTGTGTGTCAGCTTCATGAAAAGGGGCAGGCTATGCACTCGCCCTTAATCCTTCAGCCAGTCTGGCACATGTTCGGCGGCGATCAGCGTTTCAGGAAGCACACGTTCCGCCACCAGGGCGAACCTGCTGCCGTCCACCATCACTTCGGGCACCAGAGCGCGGCTGTTATAGGTGCTTGCCATCGTCGCGCCATAGGCGCCGGCCGTGCGGAAAATGGCAAGATCGCCGGATTGCACCGCGTCTATCTCCCGCCCCATGGCGAAGGTGTCCCCTGTCTCGCACACCGGCCCAGCAATGTTCGCGATCAGGCGCTCGCCTGTCGGCGTTACCGCTTCGAAATCATGCCAGGCATCATACATGGCAGGGCGTGCGAGGTCGTTCATGGCAGCGTCGACAATCATATAGGGATAGGTAACACCCGGCTTCACCCAGATGACGCGCGTGAGCAGCACGCCGGCATTGCCGACGATCACCCGCCCAGGCTCGAACATCAAGGTTACATCCCACCCGCGCGTTACCCGCGCGACCATCGCACCATAGTCCGCCGGGCTGGGGGGAACCTTGTCGCGTTCGTAGGGCACGCCAAGACCCCCGCCGAGATCGACCCGGTCTATGCCATATCCCACCGCGCGCAGTTCTGTCACCAGCGCACCGATGCGGGCATAGGCGGCTTCCAGCGGAGCGAGATCGAACAACTGACTGCCGATGTGGCAGGCGATCCCGCGCAAGTTGAGGCCGGAAAGGCCAGAGAGACGGGCGAAAATGCCCATCGCGGCACTGATCGGCACGCCAAATTTGTTCTCAGACTTGCCGGTTGAGATTTTCGCATGGGTGCCTGCATCGACATCGGGGTTGACGCGCAGCACCGCAGATGCGGTGATGCCGCGCGCCGCCGCCATTTCGGCAAGCACCACGCCTTCTTCTTCCAGCTCGATGTTGAACTGGCCGATGCCAGCTTCGAGCGCCTGCGCCAGCTCGGTTCGCGTCTTGCCTACGCCGGAAAAGACAATATCGTTCGCCCGCATCCCCGCCGCCAGCGCCCGCGAAATCTCGCCGCCAGACACCACATCCGCGCCAAAGCCCTGCCGCGCCAGCACGTTGAGCACCGCGAGGTTGGGATTGGCCTTGATCGCGAACGCAATATGCGTGCGCGGTAGGGCGGAGAGCGCAGCCTTGAACACCTGCGCATGCCGCTCCAGCGTGGCGCGGGAGTAGATATAGACTGGCGTGCCAACCGTCTCGGCAATCAGGGAAAGTGACACGTCCTCAGCATGAAGCGCGCCATTCTTGTATGTAAAATGATCCATAGCCTCGACTTTGTGAATGGGTCAGGAGGGCGGCAGATCGAAATAATCGTCTCTGCGCTCATAGGAGCGATCGAGCGGTTCCGCGCTGCGATCTGGCCGGGCCTGCGTCTCATAGCGCGTCATCTCTTCCGGTGTTTCAGCGCGCTCCGCCCCGCGTGCGACCGGCGGCGGGGTCATACCCGGCTTCTCGGCCAAGTCCTTGCGCACACCGCAAGCGGACATCGCCAGCAGCGCCAATATCATTGCCCGCTTCATGCGCCGCCCTCCGCAAGCTCACCCTTTGCCTGTGCAATCCTCGCGCGCACCTGCGTCGGAGCAGTGCCACCATGGCTTATGCGGCTGGCGACCGATGCATCGACAGTCAGCACAGAATAAACCCGCTCGTCGATCCGCGCGTCAATCGCGTGTAGTGTCTCGATCGACAGGTCAGCCAGCGCCATCCCTGCTTCGTCCGCCGCTTTCACCGCGCGTCCAGTGATATGATGCGCCTCGCGGAAGGGGATACCAGCCTCGCGCACCAGCCAATCGGCAAGGTCGGTCGCGGTGGCGTGGCCGCTCATGGCAAGGCCGCGCATCCGTTCGGTATTAAACGTCACCGTCTCGATCATGCCCGTCATCGCCGCGATACACAGGCTTAGCAGGTCATGCGCCTCGAACACCGGCGGCTTGTCGTTCTGCATATCTTTGGAATACGCGAGCGGCAGGCCTTTCATCGTCACGCACAGAGCCGTCATACAGCCCATAATCCGCCCGGCATGGCCACGCACCAGCTCCGCCGCATCGGGATTGCGCTTTTGCGGCATGATCGAGCTGCCGGTCGAATAGGCATCGGGTAGCGCGACGAAGCCGAAAGGCTGGCTCGCCCAGATGATGAATTCCTCGGCAAGGCGCGAGAGGTGCAGCGAACATTGCGTCGCCGCCATCAGATAATCGAGCGCGAAGTCCCGGTCAGACACGCTGTCGAGGCTGTTGTCCGTCGGCGCGGTAAAGCCCAGAGCGGCGGCGGTATTGTGCCGGTCGATCGCGAAGCCGGTGCCCGCCAGCGCGGCGGCGCCCAAGGGGCACTGGTTGAGCCGCGCGCGCGCGTCGGTAAAGCGCGAACGATCCCGTTTCAGCATTTCATAATAGGCCATGAGGTGATGGCCCAAAGTGACCGGCTGCGCGCTCTGCAAATGGGTGAAGCCGGGCATCACGCTATCGGCATGCTCCTCCGCCCGCTTAACCAGCGCCGCCTGCAACCCCGTCATGCCGGCCAGCACCTCGTCCATCGCGTCGCGCACCCACAGGCGAAAGTCAGTCGCCACCTGATCGTTGCGGCTGCGCGCTGTATGTAGCCTGCCTGCCGCACTCCCGATCAACTCTGCCAGCCGCGACTCGGTGACCATATGAATGTCCTCGAGCGCCAAATTGACCGGCACTCCTTCACGTTCATATTCGGCAGCGACGCGACTCAGCCCCTCGGTGATCGCCTGCGCGTCCTCGCCGGAAACGATGCCCTGCACCGCCAGCATCGCCACGTGCGCCTTGGAACCGGCGATGTCCTGTTTCCACAAGCGCTTGTCGAACGGGATCGAGGCGTTTATCTCACGCATGACTGCGGCTGGCCCTTCGGCGAAGCGCCCGCCCCACATGCTGTTGGAGCCTGCCGTCATGTCTGTTTCGTCCCGCACGCTGATTGCTCTGCTCCTGATCGGGGTTTTGCTTGGCGCCTGCGATAAGCAATCCGCGCGTCAGGAGCAAGACAATGCGGCGACAAATGGCGCGGCGACAAGTGGCGAGGTTGCCCCTTCCGTGTCCAGTGATACGAAATACATCGTCGACCGCAGCAAGGCGGGCAGTGAGCTTCCCGATTATCTGTTTCGCGATGCGGAGGGCAAGGAGCTGAGCCTCGCCCGCTTCAAGGGCAACCCCATCCTCGTCAACCTGTGGGCGACATGGTGTGCGCCCTGCGTGGCGGAGATGCCGCAGCTTGACCGGATCGCGGCGAGCCATACGAACAGTGGGCTTCAGGTGCTCCCCATCTCGCAGGATATAATGGAAGCGGACAAAGTGCTTGGCTTCTTCAATGCCAAAGGCTTTCGTCATATCCAGCCTTGGCTGGACGCGGATAACGCCTTCGGCTTCGGCTATGGCGGAGGCATGCTGCCCTTGAGTGTGCTTTATTCGCGGGAGGGCAAGGAGGTCGCGCGTGTTGTCGGCGCGCCGGACTGGGAAAGTGCGGAAGCCCAAGCCCTGCTGGAGGAAGCAATCAATGAATAGACATGGTGCGCCGCTGCTTACCTTTCTGTTGCTGTGCGCTTGCGGAGAGAGCGAGCAGGACGCCAATCTTGGGGGACTGGAGGCTAAAGTCGCGCACAATGACGTGGACTCCGCGTTACGCGAGGCAATTGAAGCGCCTATCGCTACGGACCCTGACCTGCGGCGCGAAGGGAACCGGGACGCGCTCAGACCCGCGGACAAACCGATGGATGGCGCGCTGCCCTTCGGCCTTTCCTCTCGAAGTGCGCAGGAGCGCGCGTTGAAGCTCGCAGGCGGCAAGCTACTTCCCACACCTGCGCCGACCAAGATCATTACCTCCACCAAAAGCGCAATCTCCCTTTCCGGCATCGCGCAGGAGCAGGGACTGACGCAAGGATGCGGTATGCGCCTCGGCTATGGCATGGAATGGGCGCAGCGCCTGCCGGCCACTCTGCCGCTCTATCCCGGCGCGGAGTTGAAAGACGCGGCGGGGTTGGATGACCCACGCTGTACTATCAGCGCGGTCACCTTCGCCACCAATGCCCCGGCCAGAGACGTGCTTGATTTCTATTATACGATGGCGCTGCGCGCGGGCTATGCGGTGGAGCATGTTGAGCAGGATGGCGGTCATGCGTTCAATGGCAGACGTTCGAAGAACGGCGCGGCTTTCACCCTTAAGCTTCGCTCCGCGCCCGATGGCGGCATTGAGGGCGATCTCATTTTCAGCCAGCGCCGCTGATCGGGCGCTTTTCTCCCGCTTCCCTTGCTCTTGCGCGCATTGCCGCATAGGGGGAAGCGTATGAACAGCCTTCTTGTCATGATCGGCGGCGCATTGGGTGCGCTCGCCCGCTATCAGTTCGGCCGCATGGCGGGGCGGCTGTTGAGCAATAGCTGGCCGTGGGGGACGCTGGGCGTCAACATCATCGGTGGGCTGGCGATGGGGCTGCTGGCGGGCTGGCTCGCGCGGCACGGCTCCGGCGTCGGGGAGCAGGCGCGGTTGCTGATCGGCGTGGGTGTGCTGGGCGGCTTCACCACTTTTTCCGCGTTCAGTCTGGAAACTGCGCTGATGATCGAGCGCGGGCAACTGGGCGGCGCGGCGGTTTATGCTGTGCTTTCAGTAGTGCTTTCGGTGGCCGCACTGTTTGGCGGCCTGTTTACGATGCGGGGGCTGGCATGAGCGCACCCAAGACCGATACTGGCAACGCCCAGACCGCGATCATCAAAGCGGAGGATGACGGCATCCGGCTCGATCGCTGGTTCAAGCGCCACATGCCGGACGTGTCCTTCGCCACCGTCTCGCGCTGGGCGCGCACCGGGCAACTCCGCTTGGATGGCGCGCGCGCTACGCCGGGCGACAGGGTAGCCGAAGGACAATCGCTCCGCATCCCGCCCATCCCCGCGTCTACACCCGCCAAGCCCGCTCGGCCCACCCGCCCGATGCGGCCCCGCCTCTCCGACGAGGAGATGGACTTCGCGCAGGGCCTTGTCATCCACCAGGATGCGCATGCTATCGTCATTAATAAGCCGCCCGGCCTCGCCACGCAGGGCGGCACCAAGACGGACAGCCATGTCGATGGCCTGCTCGATGCGCTGATGTATGAGCGCGACGATCGGCCCAAGCTCGTCCACCGGCTCGACAAGGATACATCCGGCGCGCTGCTGCTCGCGCGCACGCCAAAATCCGCCGCCTATTTTGCCAAGGCCTTCTCCAGCCGCACCGCGCGCAAGGTCTATTGGGCGCTGGTCATCGGCGTGCCGAGTATCGAGCAGGGCATGATCGACCTGCCGCTTGCCAAGCAGCCGGGCACCGGCGGCGAGAAAATGCATGTCGACGAGGATCAGGGCCTGCCCTCACGCACCCGCTATCGTGTGATTGAACGGGCGGGCAACCGTACTTGCTGGATCGAGCTGCAACCCTATACCGGGCGCACGCATCAGCTCCGTGTGCACCTCGCTGCGATCGGCCATCCCATCGTGGGCGATGGCAAATATGGCGGCAAGGATGCTTTCCTCTCCGGCACCATCAGTCGCAAGATGCATCTGCATGCGCGCCGTATCCGCATAGACAGCCCGGATGGCGGGCGGGTAGACGTGAAGGCCGAGCTGCCAGCGCATTTTGCCGAGAGCCTTGATGATCTGGGCTTTGACCTCGCGAAAGGCGAGCTGCTGCTTGATGACGAGATCGACACCGGCCCCACAAAGGACGACATCAAGCGCGTGGCGAAGCAGCACGCCAAGCAGGTGCGCAAGGACAAGCGCGGGGAACGGCGCGGACGTGGGCAGGATGCCGACAAGAAACCGCTGGCCCGAAAACCGCTGACTGCCAAGTCACCTGCCAACAAATTTCCCGCAGCAAAGCCTCGCCCCAAAGGCCCGCCACGCGCCAAATGAGCGCGCCCAACCGCCTCGCCCTGTTTGATTGCGACGGCACACTGGTCGATAGCCAGCACGACATCGTGGAGGCGATGAACCGCTGTTTCGACGCAGTGAAGCTCGCGCCGCCGACTCGGCTGGAGACGCTCGCCGTCATCGGCCTCTCGCTGCCCCAAGCTATGGCGCGGCTGCTGCCCGATGCGGAAGGGCATTTCCACGATCATCTGGCGGCGCAATACAAGCTTGCTTTCCAGCACATGCGCCGCACCAACGGCGTATCTGAGCCGCTTTACCCCGGTATTACCGAACTGATAGCACGGCTGGCGCAAGCGGGCTGGATGCTGGGCGTTGCCACTGGCAAGTCTGATCGTGGCCTGCACAACTGTCTCACTGCCCACGGCATCATCGAGCATTTTATCACGCTGCAAACGGCGGATCGTCACCCCTCCAAACCGCATCCCTCGATGGCGCTGCAAGCAATGGCGGACGCAGGCGCAGCACCGGAGACGACGGTGATGATCGGCGATACCAGTTACGACATGGAGATGGCGGCCAATGCTGGCATGCGCGCACTCGGTGTCAACTGGGGCTATCATAGCGTTGAGGAACTTATGCAATCGGGCGCGCAAGTCGTGGCGGTGGACATGGCGGAGCTGGAGCGCCATATCATCGGATCATGACCGAAATTGACGAACAAGCGGCCGCGCGTGAGGCCGCCGCAAAACAACGCTTCATTGCGCTCAACTTCTTTCGCCTCTCAGGCGTGGCGATCGTTGCGTTCGGCTTTCTCATCATGGCGCAGAAGTTCGGCTTCGTTACCGGGCAAAAGGCCAAGATCATGGGTGCAATCATCGCTTGTGTAGGCTTGTTTCAGGCGATGATTGTCCCACGCATTCTGGGCCGCGCATGGCGCACCCCATCAGAATGACACTGGCGCGATGAAGCGGTTTTACAAGCAAGCTACGGCCGTAGAGGCCGATAGCGGCTGGGCGATCCAGCTCGATGGCCGGCCAGTGCGCACGCCTGCGCGCGCGGCGCTCGTCCTCCCCACCGCTGCTTTGGGCGAGGCTATGACGCAGGAGTGGGAGGGGCAGGGCGATGACATCGATCCTGCCTCTATGCCGCTGACCGGCATCGCCAACGCCGCGATAGACCATGTGATGCTACACCCCGCCGCCTTCGCCGCGCCCATCGCGGCCTATGGGACAAGCGACCTGCTCTGTTATCGCGCCGACGCGCCGGAACCGCTGGTCGCGCGGCAGGCGGACCAGTGGCAGCCGCTGCTCGACTGGGCGCAGACGCATTATGGCGTGGCCTTCCGCGTGACGAGCGGCATCGTCCATGTCGCGCAGCCGCCCGAAACCGTGACGCGGCTGGCCGATGCAGTGAACGCGCTCAGCCCCTTCATGCTCGCGCCGCTTTCCAGCCTAGTGAGCATGAGCGGATCGCTCGTCATTGGTTTGGCGGTGGTCGAGCGCGCCTTTCCGGTCGCGCAACTATGGCAGGCGGCGGAGCTGGACGAAATCTGGCAGGCGGAATTATGGGGCGACGACGATCAGGCGCTCATCCGCCGCGCGCAACGGCATGAAGAGTTCATGATGCTGGCGCGGTTTGCGGAATTGGTGGGAGTTTAACCCTCTGCTCGCTTCCCCAGCCCCCGGATAAACCCGATCAGCCCGGTCTGGCGGCTGCGTTTCAGGCGCTCTGCGTGGAGGATTGTGCGCACCTTCTCGAAACAGCTTTGCGCGTCGTCATTCACCAGAACATAGTCATAGCCATCCCAGTGGGCGATTTCGTTGGCGGCGCGGTCCATGCGGCCGCGGATCACCTCTTCGCTGTCCGTCCCGCGCGCGCGCAGGCGGCGTTCCAGCTCTTCGATCGAGGGCGGGAGGATGAACACGCGCACCACATCGCCACCCGCGATCTGGTGAAGCTGTTGGGCGCCCTGCCAATCTATATCGAACAATACGTCGCGCCCCGCTTCGAGCATGGCGTCGACCGGAGTTTTCGGCGTGCCGTAGCGATTGCCAAACACATGTGCCCATTCGAGGAAGGCGTTGTTCGACACCATTGCACGGAACTGTTCCAGCGAAACGAAGTGATAGTCTTTGCCGTCCATCTCACCGGGGCGTATCGGGCGGGTCGTCGCTGAGACGGACATTTGTAGCCCAGGCTCGGACGTAAGCAACATACGCGAGATGGTCGATTTACCCGCACCTGAGGGCGACGACAGCACAAACAACAGCCCACGTCTGCGGAATTTATGGGGATCGTTTTCAGTATTTTCGGCCATGTCTGCTAGTGGCGCGGGGCGGCCTTTCCGTCAAGTAGGCCGCCTTAGCCATATCAAGCAGAAATTACCGGCTTTTGGGCTCCGCTTTGCTTTTGTTAGCAGACCGGGCAACCTGCGCCGCCCCCTCGAACCTGCGCTCCTGATTGCGTTTATACAGCTTGTGTCCCAGCCATGCACCGCCGATCACCAGCGCCCCGATAGGGGAACGGCGCACAAAATTGCTTGCCAGCAACCCTGCCATGGCGCCCATCGCGCCCGACTTTCCGGACTTCTCTGCAATGCTGGAACCGAGCATGCCGCCTATGAGTTTTCCGATCATCTTGACATGGCTCCTTTTAGTTTGTTTCGCCATATCAACCTCCTGTATGCGGCTTTAGTTCCAGAACTGTGCTGGCCGCGGCATCTATTTACGCTTGCCGAAATCGACCGTGACGACATTGGACCCGTCTGCGTCAGGCGCGGCTGCCGGGGTTGCGTCATTCTCCGCCACTTCATGCGGTTCAGGCTCGTTCGCCTCTTCCTGCGCCTGGAACTGGAGTGCGAAATTCACTGCGGGATCGACGAAAGCGGTGATCGCGGCAAATGGCACCACCAGCTGTGCCGGAACCTGATTGAAGGTCAGGCTGACACGAAACAGGGTGTCCTCCACCTTCAAATCCCAGAATTTGTTTTGCAGCACGATCGTCATTTCATCAGGAAATCTCTCGGTCAGGTGCCGAGGCACAGAAACGCCGGGGGCGTGTGTCCGAAAGGTGATATAGAAATGATGCTCGCCCGGCAGGCTGCCGCCAGTGGTTTCAATCTGGCCCAGCACCCGGCCTACTACCGCACGCAGGGCCTCCTGAACGATCTCGTCATAGGGAATCAGGCTATCGGGCAAATCGTCGCTCATGCCTTTCACCCTAACGCGCGCGGGGGGCGGGTCAAGCCTCGGAATATTCGGCCTGCAAAACATTGCGCACCCGCAAAAGCGCGTTATAGGGGCGGACATGCGCACGGCAGAAATCAAGAGGGCCACAGGGGAAACCTCGATAGTCGTCGCCGTCAATCTCGACGGCACGGGTAGCTATGCCGTTTCGACCGGCATCGGCTTTCTCGATCATATGCTGGAGCAGCTCTCGCGCCACTCGCTGATCGACCTGAAGGTTGACTGCAAGGGCGACCTGCATGTCGACCAGCATCACACCACCGAGGACACCGGCATTGCCATTGGTGAGGCAGTAGCGAAGGCGCTGGGCGACAAGCGCGGCATCGCCCGCTATGGCAGCGCCTATTCCCCGATGGACGAGACGCTCTCTCGCGTGGCGCTGGACATTTCGGGCCGCCCCTATCTGGTGTGGAAGGCGGAGTTCACCACGCCGCGCCTGGGCGAAATGGATACCGAGCTGTTTCAGCACTGGTTCCACAGCTTTGCAGGTGCGGCGGGCATCACCCTGCACGCCGAATGCCTCTATGGCGAGAATAACCACCATGTGATCGAGAGCCTGTTCAAGGGGCTGGCGCGCGCGCTGCGTATCGCGGTGGAAATCGACCCACGCAAGGGTGATGCGATCCCCTCGACCAAAGGGATGCTGGGAGGCTGAATGTTCATTCTTTCAATCCGCTATACAGCGCCGATTGAACAGGTTGACCACCACCGGCGCGCGCATCTCGATTGGTTGCGCACGGGGCATCAAGCGGGTGTTTTCCTGGGATGGGGACGCAAGACGCCGCTCACGGGAGGCATCGTGCTGGCCAAAGGCATGCGGGCAGAGGTGGAGGCATTGGCACTCACGGACCCATTCGTCACTGGCAATGTGGCCGAGGTCGAAGTAATCGAGTGGACGCCGAGCTTCCTCGGTGAAGGCCTGGAGGCCCTCGGTTCATGACAATAGCGCTGATCGATTATGGCGCGGGCAATCTTCATTCGGTTTACAATGCGCTGATGAAGGCTGGAGCGGGCGATGTTGTGCTAGCCGCCGATGGTGATACGGTGCGCCGCGCGGATCGCATCGTCCTGCCGGGTGTCGGGGCATTTCGCGCCTGCCGCGATGGGCTGTATGCGCTCCCTGGCGTGGTCGAAGCGATGACAGAGGCGGTGCAAACCCGTGGCGTGCCGTTCCTTGGCATCTGCGTCGGCATGCAATTGCTGGCGGATAGCGGCGAAGAGTTTGGCAGTCATGACGGGCTGGGCTGGGTGCCGGGCATAGTGCGCCTGCTCGAATCTGCCGACCCCGCCATCAAGGTGCCGCATATGGGCTGGAACGACGTGGCCCCGACTACCCTCCATCCGCTGATCGTGCCCGGCGAGGCTTATTATCTGCATAGCTATCATTTCGCCGCGAGCGACCCTGCGCATGTTCTCGCTACTACCGAGCATGGCGGGCAATTGGTCAGCGCGGTGGGGCGTGACACGATTGTCGGCGTGCAATTTCACCCGGAAAAGAGCCAGAGCTATGGCCTTTCCTTCCTCTCCCGCTTTCTGGAATGGCGCCCGTGAGCATTATCGTTTTTCCCGCGATTGATCTCAAAGGCGGGCAGGTCGTCCGTCTTGCCGAGGGTGATATGGACCGCGCGACCGTCTATGGCGACGATCCCGCGCGCCAAGCGCTGCTCTTTGCCGAGGCTGGCGCGCAGCATCTGCATGTGGTCGATCTGGATGGCAGTTTCGCCGGGCGCGCGGTCAATGGCGCGGCGGTGGAAAGCATTGTTTCCGCCTTCCCCGGCCATGTGCAGCTTGGTGGCGGCATCCGCAACCGCGAGTCGGTGGAGCGCTGGTTCGACCTCGGCGTCACGCGCATCGTCATCGGCACGGCGGCGCTGAAAGACCCGGAGTTCGTCAAGGCGGCGGCGCGCGATTTCCCCGGCGGCATCGTCGTCGCGGTCGATGCGCGCGATGGCTTCGTCGCGACCGAAGGCTGGGCCGAGAAAAGCGACATGGAAATGATCGACCTTGCCCGCCGGTTCGAGGATGCGGGCGTCGCCGCGCTGCTCTTTACCGATGTCGGGCGCGACGGGATGCTTAAAGGCTGCAATATCGACGCGACCGTCAGTCTCGCGCGCGGCTGCTCCATCCCGGTCATCGCCAGCGGCGGCGTTGCGGGCATAGCGGACATCCGCATATTGAGCCTCCATGCGCAGGACGGGATCGAGGGCGTCATCACGGGCCGCGCGCTCTATGACGGGCGGCTGGACCTCAAGGCTGCGCTCGCCGTGGCGGCGGCGGAATGAATATGATCGTTGAAGCGCGTGGCGCAGGCCCTCTCCCCCGCCCAACCACCCGATATTATATCCTGTCGGGTGGTTGGGCGGGGGAGCGGGCTGGTGCCGTATCCGAGCGCGAGCGAGGCCAACAATGACCGTCCGCGTTAGAGTAATCCCCTGTCTCGATGTGGCGAATGGTCGCGTGGTCAAGGGCGTGAACTTCGTCGATCTGGCCGACGCGGGCGATCCGGTTGAACAGGCACGGCTGTATGACAGCATGGGCGCGGACGAGCTGTGCTTCCTTGATATCACCGCCAGCCATGAGGACCGTGGCACGATCCTTGATATCGTCAAGCGCACCGCCGAGGTGTGCTTCATGCCCGTCACCGTCGGCGGCGGGGTGCGCAGCGCCGAGGATGCGCGCGCGCTGCTGCTCGCCGGGGCGGACAAGGTTGCGGTGAATAGCGCCGCCGTATCGCGCCCGGAAGTGGTGGCGGACATCGCCGACCGCTTCGGCAGCCAGTGTATCGTCGCGAGTGTCGATGCGCGGTGCGTGGCGGAGGGACGGTGGGAGATTTTCACTCATGGAGGCCGACGCGCGACCGGGATTGACGCGCTGGAACATGCGCATCGGCTGGCGCAGATGGGCGCGGGCGAGCTGCTCGTCACCTCGATGGATGGCGACGGCACCAAACAGGGCTATGACCTTGCGCTCACCCGCGCGATTGCGGACAGCGTCTCCGTGCCCGTCATCGCCAGCGGCGGCGTCGGCACGCTCGATCATCTGGTCGAGGGCGTGCGCAAGGGCCATGCCTCAGCCGTGCTCGCCGCGTCCATCTTCCACTTCGGTCAGCATACGATCGCCGAGGCGCACGCGGCGTTGGCGGCGGCGGGGATCGCTGTGCGCACTCCGATCGAGGCATAACTTCTCGCAGCTGCAACAAAAAAGGTGAACGCGGTTGCGTTGCCAAGCCCGGTAACGGTAATAGCCTTTTAAGACCCGCCTGTTAAGGGCGAGTGCGCATATTATTGGCGCTGTTTAATGGGCATTGTGGATTTCGGGGGTTAAAATGCGGACAGTGGATCTGGCGACGGCAAGCGGCATAGCGGCAGGATCTGCCGCACCGGCAATCTCTGTCGTCATTCCCGCCTATAACGAGGAAAACGCCGTCATCCCGACTATCGAGCGGGTGCGGCAGGTGTTGGGCGAAGCGAATATCCCATTCGAGCTAGTCGTGGTCAACGATGGCTCGAAGGATGGCACCGCCGCCGCTGCCAAATCGACTGGCGTGCATGTCGTCGATTTCCCGCACAATGGCGGCTATGGCCGCGCGCTTAAGGCAGGCATCGCCGTAACCAAGGCGCCGCTCGTCGCGATTATCGACGCGGACGGCACCTATCCGCCCGAAATGCTGCCCCAGATGATCGAGATGGCCGCCTATAACGAAATGGTGGTGGGGGATCGTGGCGCGGCGATGAAGGGCGTGCCGATGATCCGCAAGCCCGCCAAATGGGTGCTGAACAATCTCGCCAGCTATCTCGCGGGCCACAAGATCACCGATCTCAATTCTGGCCTGCGCGTATTTCGCCGCCCCCAGCTGGAGCGGTTCATCCACCTGCTGCCGAATGCCTTTAGCTTTACGACGACGATCACGCTCTGCATGCTCGCGTCGGGCTTCAACGTGTCCTATCTGCCCATTACCTATGGCAAACGGGTGGGCACATCCAAGATCAAGGCCGTGGATTTCTTCCGTTTCATGATGCTGGTGTTCCGCCTGACGGTCTATTTCCAGCCGCTGCGTATCTTCATGCCGCTGGGCGCAGTTCTGATGCTGATCGGAGTCGGCAAGGCGATTTATGACGTCTGGCTCGACAATTTGTCAGAAACGGCGGTGTTCGGCATGCTGGGCGCGGTGGTGATCTGGAGCTTCGGCCTGATCGCCGATATGATCGCACGGATCCAGTTGCGGCCCCCATCAGGCCATAGCTGATGGCCCCATCGCGCAAGCGATACCTCGTATGGGCAGTGCAGATCGCGGTCAGCGCGGTGCTGCTGGCCGTCATCTTTCATTTCGTGCCGTTCGCGCAAGTTTGGAGCGCGGCCAAGCGCCTCTCGCCTCAGCTCTGGTTGGCGGGCTTTGCGCTGTTCCTCGTTGGCCACGCGCTCACCGCCGCGAAATGGTGGATGCTGATCGGCCATGATGTGCGCTTCTCGCACGCCTTTCGCGCGCATCTGGCGGGCCTTGGCGCCAACCTCGCGTTGCCCGGCGTGGCGGGAGGAGATGTGGTGCGCGCAGCCCTGGTGATGGGCGAGACGAAGGACAAGGGCCGCCTCGCTGTCGGCTCGCTGGTCGACCGCTTGATCGACACCGCCTCGCTGGCGCTGGTCTCGCTGGTGGGGGCGTGGTTCGCGTTTAACACGGACGGGCGCACCACCGGGCTGGTTGTAGGCGGCATAGTGCTGATCGTCGGGATCAAGCTGACCCTGCTGCGCCTGTTCTCGGCACGCATCGCCGCCTTTGCCGCAACCCTCGCCACCAAAGGCAAGATTGGCCGCATCCTCGGCACGATCATCGCCGCCAGCGCAGAGATGGGGCGTAAGCCCGGCCTGTTGCTCGGCTGCTTCATCCTCTCGCTCGCCGTGCAGTGCCTCTTTGTGCTCATCAACATCGCGTTCGCGATGGCGCTGGGCGTGATGATCCCCGCCGCCGCGTGGTTTTATGCCTGGGCGGGGGCGAAGATCATCGCGATTCTGCCCATCAGCCTTGGCGGCTTAGGCCTGCGCGAGGCGAGCATGGCGGCGCTGCTCCAGCCCTTCGGCGCGGAGTATGGCGCGGTGATCGCCATCGGCCTCATCTGGCAGACGGTCCTCTATGCCAGCGGCATCCTCGGCATCCTCGTGCAGTCTGGCGTGTCCGCCCTTCCCGGCAAGAGGGCATTCCTCTCCGAAAAACCTGAACCACATATAGGCTGACCCTCCATGACATCCGCTTCCTCTCCCTCCTTCCCCACCGGCTCCGGCCCGCGTATCACGATATTGGGTGGCGGCCCGGCAGGCGTCGGCGCGGCTTATATGCTCAGCCAAAGCGGCAAGGCGAGGCCGATCCTGCTGGAGCGCGGCGCAACCGTGGGTGGCAATTCAGGCAGCTTCCTGCACGATGGCGTGCATTGCGACTTCGGCAGCCACCGCCTCCACCCTGCGAGCGACCCGGCGATTCTCGGCTTGATCCGTAGCCTGTTGGGCGATGCGCTGCTCACCCGCCCGCGCCACGGCCGCATCCGCCTGAAGGGGAGCTGGATTCATTTCCCGCTCAAACCCGCAGACCTGCTGATGAAGATGCCTAAGGGCTTTGCGCTCTCGCTGCTGTGGGATATGGCGACCAAGCCCTTCCGCAAGGGTGCGGCTACGCCAGAGGCCGAAACCTTCGCCACTATCCTGCACAAGGAACTCGGCCCCGCGATGTGCGAGGGATTTTATTATCCCTATATGAAGAAGCTGTGGGCCTTGCCGCCGGAACAACTGGCGGTGACGCTCGCCCGCCGCCGCATTTCCGGCAGCTCGATCACCAAGATCATCAAGAAGGTGCTGGGCCAGCTCCCCGGCATCAAAAAGCCGCAGACCGGCATCTTCTATTATCCCAAGACCGGCTTTGGCCTCATCAGCGAGGCGCTGATTGCCGGCGCGGAGAAGCAGGGCACGCAGGCGCAGCTTGGCGCAGCCGTCTCCGCGATAGAGCATGACGGCGGCACGGTGCGCGCGGTGCGCTATGCCGCAGACGGTAGTGAGCAGCGGATCGAGACGGATCATGTCTGGTCCACCATCCCGCTTTCTCATCTGGTGCGCATGGCGGAACCCGCCGCCCCTGCCCATGTCATCGCGGCGGCGGACAATATGCGCTATCGCGGCATGATCCTGATCTACATCACGCTCGATCAGGACCAATATACCGAATATGATGCGCATTATTTCCCGGAATTGAATGTCCCGATCTCGCGCCTGTCAGAGCCGAAGAACTACTCGGCGTCCTCCGAGCCGAAGGGCCAGACCGTGCTGTGTGCCGAGCTGCCGTGCGACCCGCATGAGGATCTGTGGGGCATGACCGACGATCAATTGGGCCAGAAACTGTGCGACTGGCTGGTGGCGACCGGCCTGCCTAAGCCGAAGCTCAAGGCCTCGCTCACCCGCCGCCTGACCCATGCCTATCCGGTTTATGACCGCGACTTTGAAACCCATTTCGCGGTGTTGGACCAGTGGGTCGGTTCGATTGACGGGCTACTGACCTTCGGGCGGCAGGGGTTGTTTGCGCATGACAACACCCACCATGCACTCGCCATGTCTGCCGCCGCTGTGGAGTGCATCAATGCTGCGGGCAAGTTCGATCATGCGCGCTGGGCCGAGCACCGCAAGGAGTTCGAGCATCATGTGGTTGAGGACTGACGCCTGATGGCCGACACGGCGCTCGTCCTCACCTATCATTCGATATCGGACGCGCCGGGACCGACGAGCATCGCGCCCGCCACCTTCGCGATGCAGATGGAGATGCTCGGCCGCTGCGGTTACACCAGCGCGACTAGTGCAGACTTTCTGGCCTGGCATCAGGGCAATGGAGACATGGCACGGAAGGTGCTCATCACCTTTGACGATGGCTTTGCCGATTTTGCCGATACCGCCGTGCCGATCCTCCATCGGCATGGCCTTACCGCGCTGATGTTTGTGCCGACCCGCAAACTGGGCGGCGTTGAGGATTGGTATACCGCTCCGCCCACCAACCGAGCGTTGATGACGCGCGAGCAAGTTGTGGCACTCAGCGCGCAGGGCATGGAGTTCGGCGCGCACGGACGCAGCCATGTGCCCCTGCCTTCCGTCACCGGGCAGGCGCGGACAGACGAGATCGCGGGCAGCGGCGCAGACCTTGCCGCTTGGCTCGGCGCAACCCCGTCCTCTTTCGCCGCCCCCTATGGTGCGGTGGACGCGGGCGTGATCCGCGAGATCGGCGATCATTACGCCATCGCCTTCGGCACCCGTTTTGCCGGCGCCCGCCGCAGCGACGCCCGCCACGACATTCCGCGCATCGACATGCATTATTTTCGTGTCGAGCGCGCCTGGCGTAACTTTCTGGAAGGGGGAAGGGTGTATTTCCGGGCGCGGCAGGCGTTGCGGATGGTCGGGCAGGCCGTGCGCGGCTGAAAAGTGGCGGCAAAGATTATCGCCTATGCTTAATGGCTTAACGTGCTTGATCCATGGTGCAATGCGGCACATACTATAGGCTAAATCTGTTTTTTGAGGAATGTGGGCAATGACGAAATTCGCCAAAGTCGGCCAGAATATCGAGGCACAGAATGCTGGCTGGACCTTCGACGGCAAAGTCGCCGATACATTTGTCGATCATGTCCGGCAATCCGTGCCGCTGTATGAAAAGGGCCACGAGCTGGTTTGCCAGCTCTCCGATTATTTTGTCGACAAGACCAGCACCGTATACGAGATCGGCACGTCTACCGGCGAACTGATCCGCAAGGTGGCGCGGCACAATGCCCACCGCGATGGTGCGCGCTTCATCGGCATCGATCCGGTCGGGCCAATGGTCGAGAAGGCGCGTATGCATTGCGCCGATACTCCTTCGGTCACTCTGATCGAGGACGACGCCCGCCATTTCGATTTCGAGCCAGCGGATCTCATCATTTCGTACTACACCATCCAGTTCATCCCCCCGCGTGACCGGCAGCAGTTGTTCGACAAGCTCTACAACGCGCTCAACTGGGGCGGTGCATTGATCATGTTCGAAAAAGTGCGCGCGCCTGACGCCCGCTTTCAGGACATGGCGGTCGGCATGTATAGCGAGTTCAAGCTGTCTCAGGGCTTCGATTGCGAAGAAATCGTCACCAAGACACGCTCGCTGAAGGGCGTGCTGGAACCGTTCTCAACCCAGGGCAATCTTGATCTGTTTGCCCGCGCGGGCTTCAAGGACGTGACGACGGTAATGAAATATATCTGCTTCGAGGGCTTTATCGCCATCAAGTGAGATATTGATGTTGAACGAATGGCTGGCCCATAGCGGCCATGCTGCATGGCCCAGCTTGTTCTGCTATTGCCAGTCTATAACATCAGCGGAGCAGGGCGGATAGCCAGCAGGGGCAGAAGGGGGCTGCTCTGCAAGGGTCGCGACATCCCCACCGCGCAGAAGCATGCGTGCGACGCCATTGTCCGAATCGACCGCCAGCGTGCATCGCAGGATACGTCCGACAAGCGTATTGGAACGCTGCATCATATACTGACCGGCACGACCCATGCGCACGCGCACCCAGTCTCCACCCTGTGGTTCTGGCATAGGGGTATTGAGCCGCCGGTGCACTTTTTCCAGTATCTTCAGGAGTGGTCCCTGATCCGCCTTGACCGATAAGATCATGCGCCCATCTGGGTTGCGGAACGCGACCGCCTGCACCCATGGCTGGTCTATTCTCGTGCCGACCCGCACCGCACCCGGCTCGACAACGCGGAAAATAGAGGCGAGCGCGGTGGCTTCGGGCAGGGTTTCCACCTCGGAATTGGCGGCGCCCGGATTGGTCACGCGTAACATATTACCCGGCGGGGTAGCAACGCGGCCGAGATCAGGCGTGGCGATACTGTATTTCTGAAAACTGCTGACATTCGCCTGCGTGAGGTCCTGAAACAGGATATTCGCATCCGCCCGCGCAAACTCGAGCATCGCGGTCTGCGCCCTGATACTGCGGGCGCTGTCATTGATTCGGTTGAATGCCTGCCGCGTTGGCTGAATACCGTATCGATGGTAGGAAAGCACCGCCACCTTGTCGGCCGCGCCGGGGATGCTTTTCATCTCCTCGAAAAAAGTAGGCGCCCGCCGGGCCACAGAGGTGGATGGCGCGATAATGCGCGGTTTGATGCCCTGCGCCTCCAGCCGCCGGGATACCGCGACGATCGCCGAACCAATGCGCCTCCCTCCCCAGTCCTTTGTATTGTCCGGCTCCAGCACGATCTCCAGAGTGGCCGGTTCAAGCCCGTATTTCCGCTTGAGATGCGCATAGGCCGCGGCGATCAGCTCGGCATATTCCTCGGGGGCGGCGGCATGGGAGAGATTGCCCTGCCGCTCGCTCCATTTGAAATCGACATAGCACAGTGAAAAGTTCATTGGCCTCCCGAGGCTCTTGGCGATGCGCATCGCCGGCAGGATGAAGTTCTCGACCCGGAAATCCAGCTCGGAAAACTGAATGCCCTTGGGATTAAGCACCTTCGGGTCGGCGTTGTCGTTGATTTTTTCGTAAAAGCGGTTCTTGAAATCGGTGTAGGAGAGTGCGCCGTTACGGAACTGCGTCCAGTAGTCGACCGGGTTTTCCGCGCCACTGCGGAGTTCAAGGCGCAGGCGGTTGATGCCGCCTTCTTGAATCATCGCGGTAAGAATCCGGTCCCGTGCAGGCATCCAGCTGCCATCGAAGCGGTTAGAGCGCTTGCCAAACTCCCACATTCTGGCGGTCGCTTCCCATGCTTCCATCGTCTGGAAACTTTCGGATGGGACTATTGTTACGCTCGCGGGTTTACGGGCATTGCAGCCGCCGAGTATGAGCGCCGCCAACAGAAAAACAGAAAAGCGTATACTGCGCAGGCCCATTTCACGCTTTTTAACCATCTATTGCTGCCGCGTCAAAATAACTGCGACAGGATGACGGACATCACGCCGCACGGCGCCAGCCAAGGCGCGTCTCCACCGTCACGAACACGAAGGCGAGGGGCGCGTATATATGATAGCAGAAGTGCATCGCCATCGCGCCCAGCGAGCGGAAAAAGCCTAATCGCCTGCTGAGAAAGCAGAAAAACGAGCGGTTGAGCCAAGCATAGGCTAACAACAGCCCACCGGCTGCGGCCAGCATGGGTGCCACCAGGGCAGGCATGGCCAGCGCGGCAATTCCTGCGCCCGGCAGGCACAGCAGCACCAGTAGGGCGAGCAGGGACTTCAGCCGTTCCACATGGCTGATGTTGAGATCGGCCTCACCGGTCTTGCCATCCACGATCAGCCGCGACCATGGCAGCGCGCGGCGCACGACATCGGTATGCCACACGCGCCACAGGCTCCAGTCCTTCCAGTGTTTGCATAAGGCTTCGGGCACGAGGCGGATGCGATGCCCGGCGGCGACCACGCGCGCGCCCAGTTCGATGTCCTCGATGCTGGGATGCTTGAACATCACCACATCGAAGCCGCCCGCGTCGAGAAAGACCTGACGGTCGATCAACCCCAGGCCAGACCAGAAAGTCTTGGCCTCGCGCTTGCCGTGCTGATGCACGAAATGATGGCGCAGATTGGCATAAAGGCTCGTCACTCGCTGTGACCAGGGGGAATCGTCATAGGAGCCGAACGCCGCCTTCGCGCCGTGCGCCTGCAACTCTGTCACCAGTTGCTCCATCGCATCACGCGAGATGACCACGTCGGCGTCTACGAACAGCAACAGGTCCGATGTTGCTGCCTTTGCGGCTTCGTTGCGGCCATGCCCTGGCCCTCTAGGCTTGCCATCGTTGCGGATCACGGTGGCGCCTGCCGCGCGAGCAATGTCGTCGGTGGCGTCGGTCGAGCCGTCGCTGAACAGGATCAGCTCGTCCGCTTTCCAGCCCATTGCATTGATCGCGTCGAGGCATCCCGGCAATGTAGCCACCGCATTATAGGCGGGAATTATGACGGCGACGGTTGGGCGCGGCGCGGCCATGATGTGGATCAGGCCACTTCGCGTATTGGTGCGGCGTTCTGACTGGCAGATGGCGTCTCGCTCTTGATCTCTGCCGAGGCTTCAACATCCTCATTATGATCCTGATCGACATCGACCGCCCACAGATCATGTGCGCCACCCAGAATATTGTCCACTGCCAGCGTTGCAGTCAGCACCGAATGATCCATATTGTTATAGCTGTGCATGCCGTTGCGGCCAACAACCTGAAGGTTGCGGAAGTCAGACAGCCAGCCACGAATCATGTTCAGCGCCTCGCGATATTCATCATCATAGACCGGATAGGCCTTGCGCTGGCGGATCACCGCGCCGTCTGTAACCGAGGCGGCCTTGGCTAGCCCCAGCATCTCGATTTCCTTTGCCGCGAGCTGAATGAGGTCCGCGTCGGCTGCGCCCCACATCTCGTCGCCTTCTTCGCAGAAATATTCCATGCCGATGCTCGATTTGCCGGCCTCGGGCACCAGATCGGCCGACCAGGAACGGAAATTCTGGATGCGCGCGGCCTTTACTTCGGGATCATGGATATAGATCCAGTTGTCAGGAAACGGATCTGTCCCATCGATTATGAGGGCAACGACAATGAACTCGCGGTAGCGCAGTTTCTTGGCCGCAGCCTGTATCGCTGGCGGGGCGGGCGGCACCATATGGAGCACCATGGTCGAGATCGGCATGGACGAAATGAAATGGTCTGCCTCAAGACGGGTCGTGACCGTCTCGCCGTCCTGCACATTCTCAACCTCGATCGCGGTGACCATGTCCGCATCGCGGTGTATTCGGGTGGCAGCGGAGTTCATCCAGATTTCTCCGCCCTTTTCCTCGATCCTGTCGCGAAAGGCTTCCCACATCATGCCGGGGCCGAGACGCGGATAATCGAAGTTCTCGACGATTTTGCCAGTGTCATGCGATCCGGACAGCGCGCGCACCACCGCCTTGCGGAGTGACATATTGCGGATGCGCTGGATCGCCCAGTCGGCCCGGATTGCCTTGAAGGATTTGCCCCAGACTTTCTGCGTATAGGGGCGGAAGAAATACCAGAACAGGCGCCCGCCAAAGCGGTTGGTGATCCATTGCTGGAAGTTCTCCTCCTCCTTGTGAGGCATGAAGTTCCACTTGGCATAGCTGGCAAGGATCAATGCCGATTCGTATAGCCCCATGTTCTTGAGCGCATTGAACAGGCGCAAAGGATAATCGAAATATTTACCGCGGTAGAAGATGCGCGTCTGGCGAGCGCGCCGCAGAAACGGCTCAGGAAGCACCTCATTCCACAGTGCGTCTACACGAGCGACGCGGGTAACGAAACGGTGGCCACCAATATCGATGCGGTAATTCTTGTAATTTTCGGTGCGTGAAATGCCGCCCACCTTGTCGCTTTCCTCAACCACGATGACATGATGCAGATTGCTGTGCTTCTGCATCCAGTAAGCGGCGGAAAGACCGGCAGGGCCGGCACCAATAATAGCGAGGGTCTGCTTGCCATCGGCGCTGTCCTTGCTGCGGGTCTTGGAGGTGGCCTGTAGACGTGTCTGATACCAGGCAATGGTTGGCGCCAAGCCCTCGCGCAGCTTCAAAGTGGGAGCCCAGTTCAGAATTTCGCGCGCGCGGCTGATATCCGGCCGGCGGATATGCGGGTCATCCTGCGGCAGATCCTTGTAGACCACCGGCGATTTTGAATTGGTCATCGTCGTGACGATCTCGGCTAGCTCGCGCACCGAGAATTCCTCGTCATTGCCGATGTTGACTGGCCCGACCACCGAGCCCTCGCTGTTCATCAGGCGGATTAGGCCGTCGAGCGTATCGTCAACATAGCAGAAGGAACGGGTCTGCGAGCCGGAGCCATAGACGGTCAGCCCTTTGCCGGTCATCGCTTGGGTCACGAAATTCGGCACGACGCGCCCGTCACCCACGCTCATGCGCGGGCCATAGGTGTTGAAAATCCGTGCAACACGGATTTCGACGCCATATTGGCGGTTGAAATCGAAGCAGGCGGTTTCGGCGGCGCGCTTGCCTTCATCATAACAAGCGCGGGGACCGGTGCAGCTCACCGCGCCGACATATTTCTCTGGCTGGGGGTGAACGGTGGGGTCGCCATAGACCTCGCTTGTGGAGGCCTGAAGCAGGCGCGCGCCCTTTTTCTGGCAGAATTCGAGCGCATTCAGCGTGCCAACCACGCATGTGCGTAGGGTGCCGATCGGGTCAGCCTGATAATGGATCGGCGCCGCCGGGCAGGCGAGATTATAAAACTGGTCGCACTCGATATCAGGGAGTTCGTCGCGGATATCGGCCTGAATGAAGTGAAAATTCGGATGGGTGGACAGTTCTGCCAGATTGGACAGTGCGCCGGTCTGCAGATTGTCGAGACACCAGACCTGATGCCCCTCCGCAACCAGCCGGTCGCACATATGCGAACCGATAAAACCCGCGCCGCCCGCGACAATGATCTTCACGCTCTCACCCCTGTAAACCCTGCCCTGCTGCCCTGGCCACAATCAATTTTTGCGAAACCTCTCTATCGCCGAAAGGTTAACGCTTGCCCAAACGCCAAAAATTCAGACGAAAGGAAGAATCACTTCATGCTTTGAAACTATCGGGCAAATCAAAATCGACGCAAGTTCGTTTATCATGTTTGGCAACGCTTGCGGGGCGTTTTCGGGCCGGTGCTTCCCGGTTCACCGCCAAAACCATGTTTCCTTGGCATTGCGCCTCACCCGTTCCTTGCGCATGACCCACCAGACCCATAGGCCGCTGCCGCACAGCACCAGCAGCGCTACGCCGGCAACCCCGCCGACAATATGGCCGGGCATGCCCGCTATGCCGAAGGTATGCAGCATCAGCAGGGTCAGATGCACCTTGCTCAAGGTGCCGGTTAGCGGAGCGGAGCCATCGCGTCCCGGCTTGCGGGCGCCCGTCTGAAGATTGATCTCGACCGGGTTTTTCTCACCCGCGAAGCGCACCACCGCCACCGGGCCGCGCGTGAAAGATTCGATGCGCAGCATTTCTATGGTGCGCCCCTGGGATAGCGCCTGCACACGCTGTGCTATTTGCACAGCATCCAGAGGCGGGGGCACCTTGCGGACTGTGGCCTTGTCCGCCGCCTTATGGACGACGCCTGTCACCTCCTCTACCTGAAGATAGATCCCGGTCGCGGCGACCAACGCCAGCAGAACCCCCGCGATGGTGCCCAGCCAGCGGTGCCATTTGCGCCAGAAAATCATTGATGTCCCTTCTTGCGTGCTGTCATTTGTTCGGTTGTGCAGTGTGCGAAGCCAATGGCGAGCATAAACCAGGGCACCAGCCACACGATCCGCGCCTGATACCGCGAGGCGACGCCCGAGAAAATCGCGCATACCGCCGCATTGGCGAGCAGCCCGATCAGCATGATCAGTATGGCTCCGCGCTGCGCTGCGTTCATGCGCCGCCACGACAAGGCCAGCGCCAACACACCCGCAGCCACGGCCAGATTATTGAGCGCCTCCAGCCAGATATAAAGCGTGGGCTGGGGCGTCTCTCCGGGGCTGTGCAGGATGATGTCTCCGCCCGACCCGCGCACGATTTCGGCATTGTAGCGAAAATAATTGAGTTTGAAGGCGATGAACTGATCGGGCACGTCATGCACCACCAGATAAAGCTGCTGGAGCGGGTAGCGCTTCGTCGTCTCGATCAGTATCCGGTTTTCCTCCGAGCGGACACGATCAAGCTGCTCGGGCGTCGCAAGGACGATGAGGCTGCGCTTGCTCCACAGCGTTTCCTGCACGGTATAGGGAATGGCGGTGCCGTATACCTCGCAGATCGCATAGCGGGCGCGGTCCTTGCATGCCTCGACCAGATACCAGCGCGCCGGGCCGTTATCTATGGCGCGTGCGAGTGCGAGAGGATAATGTTTGGGCGCGATGCTGGCCTTACCGAAACCGACAAGCCCACTGAGGGCGACGAGGCCGATGCCCATCACGACCGGAGTCCACAGGATCGCCAGCGCGAAATAGGGTGACACCGGCATTTTCCGGCGCAGCAGGATCAGAAACGGGCTGACGGCGAGCGCCAAACCCAGAGCGATCGGTGGATGGCTGATGTGCGCCGCAACACCGAGGGCGGCGAGGGCGAGGATCATCACCCGAATCGCACCACTGAACCGCGCCCAGTAAAACGGCAGAATCGCCATCGCGCCAATCATTACCGGAGCATAGCAATCGGGCATCATGAAGGTGACGATCGGCGCAATCGGACTGGCGAAGGCCGTAAGCGCGGCCATTCCCGCAAAAGGGCGCCAGCCCGGCCCGGCAATGCCCTCGAACAGCGCGACCAGCGCCAATGCGACCGTGGCGGCGTGGAAAACCGCCAGGTGCATCATGGTCATGCCCGGCCCGCTAAAGATATAGGCGAGCGCGCTGTATATGATCGAGCGCGCAACCTTGGTGCTTTGGCCGCCTTCCTCTTTCTTCGCGCCAGTATCGTGGCGGGTCATTTTCCCTTTAGCAGCGTGCGGCACTATACGCGCTTGCGGCTCCGCGAAGTGCAGCTTGCGCAGCACAAAGCCGACCGCCTGTTCGCCTCCATTCTGGTAGGATGCGCTGTCGTCCATATAGGCAGGGCGGCCAAAGACCAGCAGCGGCCACAGCAGCAGCAGCGCGAACAAGGCGCTGCGCATCAGATAGACGCGGTTGATTGTAACCGTCCTACCTTCTGTCGATTGCATCACCTTATTACTGCCCCCCGACAACTCTTCTCCCCTGACCTATACAGTAAAATGCTTCCGAACAGATAAAAAAATACCTTGGTTTAGCCCCTCTTAACAAAACATCCTTTACGCGATTGCCATAAGAGGCGGCTCGGCGATAGATGTTGCAGCGCAACGATTACGTTGTGACGGGGATTTTCACTCTGGCAAAGCAGGGACAGGGCATGGATCAGGGGCTGCAGGTCAACCGGCGGGAATGGGGTGCGCTGGCGCTCGTTCTTGCGCTCGCGTTGGCACTGCGGCTGTTCAAGGCCAATACCTCGCTCTGGTATGACGAGATTTTTACGGTGGTGAATTTCGTGCGGCTGCCTGTCGAGCAGCTTGTCATTACCTTCGATTCGCTAAACAACCACATGCTCTATAGCCTGCTGGCGCAGCTTTCCACGAACATACTGGGCGAAAATTCGCTGGCACTGCGGTTGCCTGCCATTTTGTTCGGGCTAGCCAGCATTTTCATGCAGTGGCGGATCGCACGCAGGATGATGGGCGCTCCGGGCGCTCTGATTATCGCGCTGCTGCTTGCACTGTCCTATCATCATGTATGGTTCTCTCAGAATGCGCGCGGTTATACGGGCCTGTTGTTCTTCTGCTCCGCCGCGACACTGGCCTTCATCAAGGGCATGGAGAAACCTGGCTGGCTGATCTGGACGGGCTATGGCCTGCTGGTGTCGGCGGCGATGTATATGCATATGTCCGCCGGTTTTTTCTTTGTGTCGCATGGCGTGATCTATGCCGGGATAGCGGGGCAGGCGCTGTTGAAGCGGGGCCAGGAGACAAGATGGCCGGGCGCGGCACAGTGGTGGCCTGTCTTTGGCATTGGCCTTAGTATTATCATTACGCTAGCACTATATGCGCCGGTGATTGGCCAGGCGCTCGCCACTATCGGCGAAGTTTCGAAGGCGTCCGCCGCACCCGGCGGCGCGGCACTAGCCGAATGGCGCAATCCCTTGCGCGCGGTGTGGGAAATCGGCCAATCCATATCCAGCGCGGGGCCACTGGTGCCGCTTATTTTGCTGGGTGCGGTGCTGGTGCTGGCGGCAGGCGTGATGGACCTTTTTCGGCGCGATCCGGTGCTGGTCGCGATTTATGTAGTGCATGTGCCGCTCGCTATGCTGCTGCTGTATATAGTTGGGGTGCGTATCTGGCCGCGCTATTTCTTTGTCGATATAGGCTTCATCTTCATGGCGCTGGTGGAAGGGGTCTATGTGTGGAGCCGTATCCTCGCCCCGCGTCTGCGCTGGCGCGAGCAGCCCATCTTCGATGCGAAATGGATTGCGCAGACGGGCCTGGTGCTGATGGGGGTGATCTCTGTCGGGTTGCTGGTGCCCAATTATCTTCATCCCAAGCAGGACTTTACGGGGGCGCGCGATTTTCTGCGGGCTTATGCCAAGCCGGGAGACAGTATCGCCGCGATCGGTTTGGCGGGCTATGCCTATAGCCACTATTACGCGCCGGAGTTTACAGTGGTGGAAACAGGCGCGGAGCTTGAAAGGCTGCGCCAACGAACCAGGGGGCACACATGGATCGTGCTGGCCTTTCCGCGCCAGACCCTTTCCGCGCGGCCGGATGTTAAGGCGGAGCTTGCCGCCCACTTCACCGATATGGATACATTCAAGGGTACGCTGGGCGACGGCGAGATCTGGACGATGATTTCGAAGGACGCGCCGACTAGATGACCCGCAGCTTCGTCCTCATCGGCCGCGCGATGATGCATCCCCGGCTAAAGCTGGCGCGGGATCTCGGCCTGCTGTGGGTCGGGCAGATCGGCACCAAAGGGATCGCCTTTCTGGCTTTCGCCATCCTTGCCCGCCGTCTGCTGCCGGAAGAATATGGTGCGGTGGAATATGCGATGGGTCTGGCGACGCTCGCTACGCTGGCGATTGATGGCGGCCTGGGTTCCGTCGGCGTGCGACGGCTGACGCAAGGGCACCAGAGCGCCGAGGATCTGGTGGCGCTGATCCCGGCAGCACAGTTATGCCTCGCGATGCTGATCGCCCCCGCGATGGTGCTGTTCACCTGGGTCTACACCGATGATGCCAATGCCCTGAAGCTCACCTGCCTCGTTGCCTTGAGCCTGTTCATCCCTCCGTGGAAGCAGGACTGGCTGTTTCAGGCCAAGGGTATGATGACGCACCTGGTGTTGGCGCAGACGGTGCGCGTCTCGACCTTCATGCTCGGTTGCGTGCTAATGGTGCGAGGTGATGCGGACGTGGTGCGGGTGGGTTTTGCCGAGATCGGCTCGGTGGTTTTCGCCACCGCCTATCTCATGACGGTGCAGCACAGGCATGTCGTCCCGCTGCGGTTGCGCTTTGCCCTGCACAAGCTGATGGACCTGATGCGCGAGGGTGCGGCGATCGGGCTGGGCGCGATCTGCTGGGCGCTATTCCAATACGCGCCGCTGCTGATCCTCGCCGCAATGGCGGGGATGACCGACACCGCCTATTTCGGCGCGGCACACCGGCTGGGCGTATCGCTCGTCACATTTAGCTGGCTCTATCATTTCAACCTGTATCCGGTCATTTCTCGCCGGGTGCAGGGCGACCGCACTGCGCTGGCCAGCCTCACCCGCATGTCTGTCCGCGTCTGTGCGTGGGGTGGGATTGGCTTGGCGCTGGCGCTGGCGCTGGCGGCCGAACCATTGCTGCGGCTGCTGTTTGGCCGCGGTTTCGAACGGGCGGCAGAGCCTTTCCGTATACTGGTGTGGACTTTTCCGCTGACGCTGCTGTCGGGGCACGCACGTTGGATATTAATCGCGGCGAAGCGCGGCAACGATATGCTCGTCTCGCAGGTGGCAGGCGTGGCAGCGGCGATACCAGCGGCCTGGCTACTAATCGGCCCGCTGGACATGGGCGCTGTTGGAGCGGCGGCGGCGATGTCGCTTGCCTGCGCGGTGGTCTGGATCGTTTCGCAGATATACACCCATATTCGCGGGCATGATGTGCCGGTGTTGCCCGCTCTGCCCGCCATGCTCGTCGCCACGCTCATCATAGCCGCAGCACACATGCTGGCGCTCGATCCACTGATGGCGACGACCATCGGCATTACGCTGTTCCTCGCCGCCGCCTTCGCTTTCGATCATCACCTCATCGCCGAGGTGCGCCTGCTCATCAAGGGCGCCGCACCGCGCACCACCCTTCACCCCCATCAACCCGCGCCAGACGGCGCCAGCCACTAGGGACCGGACACACATGCCCTCACCCGATTACGCACAGACCCTCTCCCGCCTTCAGGATGGCACAGCCACCATCGGCATCATCGGCCTCGGCTATGTCGGGCTGCCGCTGGCGCTGGCAGGCGTCAAAGCCGGATACAAGGTTATCGGCTTTGACATCAGCCAGGGCCGCGTCGATGCCATCAACGGCGGCGAGCAGGTGATCTCCTATATGGACCCCACGGAAATGCGCGAGGCAGTCGCCGCCGGAAAGTTCGAGGCCAGCGCCGACTTTGCGCGGCTAGCCGAGCCGGATGCGCTCGCAATATGTGTGCCGACACCGCTCACCCGCAACCGCGACCCGGATCTCTCCTATGTCGTCGCCACGGCAGAGATGATCGCCAAGACGCTGCGCCCCGGTCAGCTTGTTGTGCTCGAATCGACCACATGGCCGGGCACCACGCGCGAGGTGGTGCAACCCATCCTCGAAGCAGCCGGTGGCGTGGTAGGCGAGACATTCTTCCTCGGCTTCTCGCCAGAGCGCGAAGACCCCGGCAACACAAGTTTCAACACCAAGACGATCCCCAAGCTGGTCGGCGCGGATGACCCGCAATCGCGCAAGCTCGCCGAGACATTTTATGGCAAGACGGTGGCGCAGGTGGTGCCGGTCAACAGCGCGGCGGTGGCGGAAGCCGCGAAGCTCACCGAAAACATCTTTCGCGCGGTCAATATCGCGCTCGTGAACGAACTCAAGCTGGTTTACGCCGAAATGGGCATCGACGTGTGGGAGGTGATCGCCGCCGCCGCGACGAAGCCGTTCGGCTACCAGGCTTTCTACCCCGGCCCCGGCCTCGGCGGCCACTGCATCCCGATCGACCCGTTCTACCTCACGTGGAAGGCCCGCGAATTTGGCATCGAGAGTCGCTTCATCGAGCTAGCCGGGCAGATCAACACCAGCATGCCGCGCCACGTGGTGAGCGAGCTGGCGCGCGCGCTGAACGCGCAGGACGGCAAGGGGCTGAAGGGCGCGAAGGTGCTTATCCTCGGGCTTGCCTACAAATCCGACGTCGATGACCTGCGCGAAAGCCCGTCGTTGACGCTGATCGACCTGATCGAGGCGCAGGGCGCGCATGTGGATTTCCACGATCCGCATATTCCGGTCGTGCCGATGACGCGCGAACATGCCGAGCTTTCGGGCCGCGTTTCCGTGCCGCTCGATGCCGTGAACCTCGCCGGCTATGACGCGGTGCTGATCTCGACCGATCATGCGGCGGTCGATTATGCGCTGGTGGCGGAACACGCAAAGCTGATCGTCGACACGCGCAACGCGCTCGCCAAGCGGGGCATCGACGCGCGCCAAGCTGTGAAGGCATAGCCTTTGCGCTTGCTCCAGCTCTGCACCCGCTTTCCGCCTGGTGGCATCCAGCGTCATGTGATCGACCTGACGCTGGGTCTGCGCGCCCGCGGGCAGGATGTGTGGATTGCGGGCACGCGCGGGCCGTGGATGGACGAGGCGAAGGACGCGCGCTTCCGCCATATCGACGTGCACAATGTCGCGGCAGAGGGCGGATCGACCCCGCGCCGCCTGTGGACCGCGCTGAAAAGCGGGCTGGCGCTGCGCAAAATGCTAAAAGCGGAAGGGATCGAGCTGGTCCACGCGCATGAGAGCGCGCCCGCGCTGGTGGCGTGGGTTGCGACTCGGGGGTTGAGAGTGATTTCGAGCCGGATGGACTCATCCGGCGGCTCGGAAATCACGCACAAAAAGCGGATACCTGTGTTTGTCACCTTCCACGGCGCGGAGCCGCAGCGGATTGCGGAGTTCGGACGGATCGCACGGCTGTGTGCCGACCTCATTATCACGCCCAGCCACAACAGCGCGCATGACCTAATGACGCAGGGCGGCGTGCCGGAGGAGAAGGTCCGCGTCATGGGCCTTGGCGTGCATCAAAAGCCGCGCCCGCCGGTGGACGAGGTAGCAGCGCTGCGGGCCGAGTTGCTGGGCGCGGACGGCAGAACGCTGATCGTCACGGTCGCGCGGCTGGCGTATCAAAAAGCGATAGATCACCTCATCCTTGCCGCGAAACAGGCTCTGGTTTCGAGCCCGGCACTGCGCTTTGTGGTGGTGGGCGACGGACCGCAGCGGGAGCAGGCCAAGGCATGGCTGGCCGAAGCGGGCGTGGGCGATGCGGTGCGCTTCATCGGCCACAGCGACAACGCGGCCCTCTACATGGCAGCGGCGGACCTATTTTTCCTGCCCTCGCGCTGGGAATCGCTGCCCATCACCATCGTCGAGGCGTTTCAGCAGGCGACGCCCGTGCTCGCGACCGATACCGCTGGTGTGACCGAGCTGGTGAGCCACGATGTCGGCGCGGTGGTGCCGGTGGGGGATATTGACGCGATGGCGGCGCAGCTTGTGGCGCTGACGGCGGATGAGGCGCGCCTTGCTGCGATGTCAGAGGCGGCGCTGGCGCGATCACAGGATGAACGTTTCTCTCCGCCGCATGTGCAGGCGAGCTTCGAGGCGCTTTACGCGCAATGGCTGGGCAGGCAATGAGCTGGCAGGGGCGCAGCGTCTGCATTACCGGCGGCACCGGCTTTATCGGCGGCGCGCTGGCGCGAAGGCTGGCAGAACTGGGCGCGCAGGTGATTATCCCGACGCGGGACAAGAGTCGGATCGGTGGCAATGGCCCCATTCGCTATATCGCCGCGCGGGACATGGCGGCCTCACTCCCCGGCGTGAGCGCCCTCTTCAATCTTGCTTATGATTTTCGCCGCTCGGCGCCAGAAAATATCAGCCTCTATGCCAAAACCGCCGACGCCTGCGCCGCCGCTAGGGTGCCGATGCTGGTGCAAGCCAGCTCGATCGCGGTCTATGACGACTGGCCGCTCGCTGATGTGACCGAGGCCTCGCCATGCGACGCGCCGGGCCATGACTATAAGCTCGCCAAGCGCGCGATCGAGCGGGACATCGAACGCCGCGTCGCGAAGGGGCAGTTCGATGCGGTGATCCTGCAACCCACGATTGTTTATGGACCCGGATCGCCGCAATGGGCGGATGCGCTGGCGGAAAAGATGGCGGGTGGTGCGCTGATCCTGCCTGATGCCGACCAAGGGCTGTGCAATGGCCTCTATATCGACGATCTCGTGAGCGCCTTCATCGCCGCGGCGGAGCTGGAGCGTGGCTGCGCCGAGCGGTTCATCGTGTCAGGCCCGGAAGCCTTCCCGTGGAACCGGCTGTTCGCGGCTTATGCGGAAGCGTGTGGAGCAACGGTGCGCCATGAGCGGATAGCGCCCTTTGTGCCGCGCCCTGCCGCGCCGCCGTCCGTGCTTTCGGCTCTGGTCAAGCGGGCGAGCGCGCTCGCCGCCAGCGTGATCGGCACCGCGCGGCTGGAGACGTTGCGCGCGTGGGCAATGGCCCGCAAGCCCGGCCCGCGCATCTGGAACCCAGCAGCAGAGAACCCTAAGCTGTTTCTCGGCACCGGCGTAGCGCACATAGACAAGATGCGCGTGCACCTCTGTGCGCCGCAAGTGGGGGCGGAGGAGGGCATACAGCATACGCGGAATTACATTCGCGCGAAATATACGCCCAAAAACTGAAGCCTACGCTTCAGAGGCGATCCGGTGCGCGTTCGCCATTACAGAGAAGGTAATCGTCGGCGCGGGGATGGTGGGCAGCACCGAGGCATCGACGATATAGGTGCGCTTCTGACCTTTCAGGCGGCCCAGACTATCCGTCTCTCCGGGGCTGGGGCTATGATGCATCGGAAAGCTGCCGCCGCAGTGAAAGCTGCTCCCCAATGTGCCAGTGCGCAACAAGGGTGTAAGCGGCATGAGGCCCGCCGCCCAAGCCGCCTTGGCTATCCGGCGCTTGACCCGCTGGATCGCGGCGGCGGTGCGTGCATTGTCGATCCGCCGCGTGAACAGCCTCCCGCCTGCTATCCGCGCACCAATGGCGGGCGAGGCGTCCGAATGGAGGAAAGGCTGCGCCACGATCAGGCGGCGGCTCAGCGCCTCGATTAACGGCTTCGCCATCTTGGCAAACGGGCCGAAGCGCGCGCGCATGTCCGGCGCATAGGTGTCGTTATAGGTGTAAAGCTGGGCGTGGACGACGTGGGCATCCACCGCCGGGTCATCAATTGCCCAGAACGCCTGCGCCAGTGTATGGCGCGGCTCGGTAGCGGGGTCGTCTCCCGCCTTCCAGCGGTGCAACATGGGGAGATAGAAATGTTGGCTGTCGCGGATCGTCACTTCATGATGCAAATCGAGCGACCCCAACACCAGCCGCGTACTCGGCAACACGCCACCCGCGATAAACAACCGCTCCGCATCATATTTGCCTGCACTGGTGTGAATGCTCACGCCGTCGGCATGTTCGGCAAAGCGGCGCACGATCACCCCGCCCTGATAGCGCAGGGTGCCGGCGGCGGCCATGCGTTCCACCGCATCACCCGCATTGAAGATCAGGCGATAGGGGCAGCCGTAAAGGCACATGGCGCAGGCGCGGCATCCGGGCGCTATCGCCTGACGCGAGGCGCCGAAATGGACGCCCATCTGTGCGAAGGAGGCGCGATTTCTGTCCATGTGGGTCAGGAGTTCTTGCGCCTGCCGGCTCTGGGGCAGCGAGCGGCCCTCAGCTATCGCCACGCCGTCATAGAAATCCGCCAGCCCATCGCGCGCGGCCGCCATGCCGATGAGCGGTGCGATGGCGGCATAATGCGGGGCAAGATCGGCAAGGCTGATCGGCCAGCCCTCGAAATCGCTGGCGTGATAGGGCAGCACAGACGCGCCCCAACCGTTAGACAGCCCGCCAAGTGCAAAGGAAGGCTTGAGGCCATGCACACCATCGACCTCCCCAAAATCGGCCAGCTCATCCGGCAGATGAAAGAGATAGTCGGAGCCGAAGGGGCGGATGCTGTCGCTTTTTTCCGAGCGCCGCACCGCGCCAATGGCATCGCGGTCCCCGGTCTGCCATTGATCTGGTTCGGCGCTGCCCATGCGCGCGCGCAGTTCCTGCGCGTCGGCATCCATCGTGAGTCCCGCATCAAGGATCAGCACATCGCGGCCCCGCGCGGCCAACGCGACCGCCGCCGCGTAGCCGCTTGGTCCCGATCCGATGATGATATCCTGCGCGTTCAAATACTCAGCCCCGCAATTGTAACGGAATATTTAGCCTGTTAGGTCTTAAGACTTACTGTCTGATCCGAAATTCCATAGCAATGAAATTTCGGGTCTCGGCGCCAGCCCTCTCCCCCTCCCAACCTCCCGACAGGGTATCTTATGGGAGGCAAGGGAGGGGGAGAGGGCTGGCGCGGCTCTCAGAATTCGCCTCGCGATTTTGAAGGGAGGCACGAGATTAAGGGGCATGCAACACATGGCTAAAACGCCGACCTTCCTGATTATTGGCGCAGCGCGCGCGGGGACGACAGCGCTCTATGACCTTGTGCGCCAGCATCCCGGCGTATTCATGAGCGCGATCAAGGAGCCAAACTACTTCGCGTTTGAGGGCGAGCCACTGGATTGGCGCGGGCCGGGCAACGAGTTTGTCAATAATTCCGTGGCCACATGGCAGGACTATACTGCTCTCTTTGCCGACGCGCCAGAAGGCTTGGCACGTGGGGAAGCCTCTCCGCTCTATCTCTGGGCGCCGGACGCGGCAAAACGGATCAAGGCGCGGCTGCCCGATGTCAAAATGATCGTGGTGCTGCGCAACCCCATTGAGCAGGCTTTCTCGCACTATCTTTATGCCCGCGCGCAAATGATCGAGCCGCTCGATGATTTTGAGGCGGCGCTGAAGGCTGAGCCACAACGACTGGCGGACCACTGGCAGCCGTTGTTCCAGTATAGCAGCTTCCCCCGCTATTCCGAGCAACTCCGCCGCTTTCAGGCCGAGTTCCCGCCGGAGCAACTTAAAATCTTCCTCTATGAGGATTACCGCACCGATCCCAAAGCGATGCTTGCCAAGATTTTCGACTTTATCGGTGTTGATCCCGCCTTCGTGCCGGACGTGAGCCACGAGACCAATATGGGCGGCCAGCCGCGCCATCAATGGCTGCAAAACCTCGTGATGCGGCCCAACCCGGTGGCGAGCCTCGCGGCGTTGGTGGTGCCGATGAGCGCGCGGCGGATGATCCGCGACATGGTTTCGCGCCGCAACCTTGCGCGCGATCGGATTTCTCCCGCAGCACAAGTGTGGTTAATGAAATCGTTAGAAGATGACATTTCGCAGTTGCGAGATATTATAGGGCGCGACGTATCGCACTGGCTGGAGCCGTAACGATTCTCCAATCCCCATCCCTCAAGGCTGAACGCCTCGCTTCTGGCATGGTCCCGCTCAACATCGCCATGCTGACGACCTTCTATCCGCCGTATAATTTCGGTGGAGATGGCATCGGCATCAGGCGGCTGGCTGTCGCGTTGGCGGACCGGGGGCACACCATCACGGTCGTGCATGATGTGGACGCCTATGTCACCCAAGCAGGGTGCGAACCCGCGCCGATAGACATGGACCCGCGCATCACGGTGATCGGGCTGACTTCCAGCCTTGGGATGCTGTCCAATCTGCTGGTGCATCAGCTTGGGCGGCCAGTGTTCCATAAGGCGCGGCTGAAAGAGCTGCTCGGCCCCGGCAAATTTGATGTGATCTGGCACCACAATGTCTCGCTCGTCGGCGGGCCGGGGCTGTTCGGCCTTGGTGACCCGCACCCCGTGCGGATTTACGAGGCGCATGAGCATTGGCTTGTCTGCCCTACCCATGTGCTGTGGAAGGAAAACCGGGAGCTGTGCGAGCAGCGCGCGTGCCTCAAATGCCAGCTATCTTACAAGCGCCCGCCGCAGCCGTGGCGCTGGACCGGCAAGCTCCATCGCGAGGCGCGGCATATCGACGCGTTTATCGCCAAGAGCCAGTTCAGCCAGGCCAAACACCGCGCCTTCGGTTTTAAGCCCGCAATGGAGGTGGTGCCCTATTTCCTGCCGGATATGCCGCCGATAACCGGGCAGGCCGCGCCGCACCCCCGCCCCTATTTCCTGTTTGTGGGGCGGCTGGAAAAGATCAAGGGCGTGCAGGACATCATTCCCGCATTTGCGGGCAGCGCGAAGGACGGGCCGGATCTCGTGATCGTTGGCGCGGGCGAGTATGAGGCGGAACTGCGCGTCCAAGCCGCTGGCATGACGCGGGTGCATTTCACCGGGCGGCTGGAACCGGAAGCGATCCCGGCCTGGTATCAGAACGCGCGCGCTCTTATCGTGCCCTCACTCTGTTATGAAACCTTCGGCATCATCCTGATCGAAGCCTTCCGCAGCGGCACCCCGGTGATCGCGCGGCGGCTTGGTCCCTTCCCCGAAATCATCGCCAAGGGCGGTGGGCTGATGTTCGAGGGCGTGGACGATCTGCGCGCCGCGATCGCGGAATTGGGCACGGATCCCGCCCGGCGGGATACGCTGGCGCGCGAAGCGCGCTTTGCCTATGAAAATAACTGGAGAGAAGACATCGTCATAACCGAATATTTGGATGTCGTGCGTAAGGCTGCGCGCGCGAAGGGCAATCAACACGTCATTTCGGCATTGGGAGATATATCATGAGAATCCTCGTAACGGGGGGAGCCGGGTTCATCGGATCACATCTGACCGAGCGGCTGCTGAGCATGGGGCATGGCGTTGTCGTGCTCGACAACCTTTCGACGGGTGACATGGCGAACCTTGCTCACTCGAAGGACAATCAGAATTTCGAGATGGTGATCGGCTCGGTGCGCGATCAGGCGCTGGTGCAGGAACTGGTGGAGCGGTGCGACGCGGTGATTCACCTTGCGGCGGCCGTCGGCGTCAAGCTGATCCTCGAAAAGCCGAGCCTTTCGATCCACACCAATGTCAATGGCACGGAGAATATTCTCCACGCCGCGGCCAACGGCAACAAGCTGGTCATCATCGCTTCGACCTCCGAGGTTTATGGCAAGGCCGAGAAGGTGCCGTTCTCCGAGGATGACGACCTCGTGCTGGGCGCGACCGCGAACCTGCGCTGGTCCTACGCCGTCGCAAAGATGCTCGATGAGTCGCTCGCGCTGTCTTACAGCTATGAGAAGCGCATCCGCGTCATCATCGTGCGCCTATTCAACACCACCGGCCCGCGCCAGACCGGCTATTATGGCATGGTGCTGCCCAACTTCGTCAGCCAGGCGCTGAAGGGCGAGCCGATCACCGTGCATGGCACGGGCGATCAATCGCGCTGCTTCGGCCATGTGTTCGATGCGGTCGAGGCGCTCACCCGCCTGCTCAACGCGCCTAATGCCATCGGCGAAGTCTTCAACGTCGGCAACGATGAGGAAGTCACGATCTATGGCCTTGCCGAGAAGATCAAGCAGAAAACCGGCTCTAAATCCCAGATCGTCAAAAAGCCCTATAAGGAAGTCTATGGCTTCGGCTTCGAGGACATGCTGCGGCGCGTGCCGGATGTGCGCAAGCTGGAGAAGTTCATCGGCTATCGCCCTCATACCTCGCTCGATCAGATCATCGACGACGTGATCGCCGAGCAGCGTGCCGCCATGGGAATCGCGCCCATCGCCGACGCCGGAAAGGACGACGCGGCGGCCTGACCGGCTGTCGCAGGGGGCATATGGCGGCATTCGCCCTTCCCGTTCCGCTGTGGTTCGCGGTGGCACTGGGCCTCGCGGGCGTGCTGGGCCTGGTTGCTCTGCTGCGCCGCAGGGCGGGCTGGGCGCTTTTATGTGCCTTCATTGCGGGAAACGCGGGACAGTTGGGGCTGACCGACCCATTATGGTTTGGCTCCTTGCAATTGAGGCCGCAGGGGCTGGCGCCGCTATGCTATGGGCTGTTGGCCTTAGAGGCGGCGGTAGCGGGCTTGGCGCTGCTGCGTCATGATCGCCTCATGCGCCTGATCGCGGGCGCGCGGGAGCTAGGCCTCAGGCGGACGGCCCTGTTGTTCCTGCTGCTGCTCGGTTCGGCTGTAGCACCGATGGGCTTCATGCTGAGGCATGAATATTTGACCTTCCTCAAACAGGTGATGGCGAATGGGAGCCTGCTGGCTATTCATGGGGCAACGCTTGCCGCATTGGCGATGGCGCTGCCCCACAGCATGCTGGAGCGCATAGCCGAGCGAGCGGATGCGTTGCTCGCCTTTCGTCCCCTACCCTTTCTGGCTGCGGTGTGGGTGTTCGTCATCACCCTGCTGCTCAGCATCACCGCGTTTGACCAAATGCCGCGCCTGCCGGATGAGGTTGCCTATCTCTTTCAGGCGAAGATGTATGCGGCGGGCCAGCTTTATGTCCCTGCACCCGAAGGCGCGCTCGCCAAGGCTTTGGCCTATGACTGGATCAGCATCCTTAACGGCAAATGGTATTCAATATTCCCGCCGGGCTGGCCTGTTGTGCTGGCGGGCGGCGTAGCGATCGGCGCACCGTTCATCGTCAATCCCCTGCTCAGCGCACTGGGCGTCTGGCTGGGCCATGGCTTCGTGGCCCGCATTGCCTCGAGGCGTCTGGCGGCACTGGTGGCTCTGCTGATGTGTGTTTCGCCCTGGTATCTGGCGATGGGGGCATCGTTGATGAGCCACATGCTGACGCTGGTGCTGGTGCTGGGTGCCTGGCACCTGGTGCTGTGCACGGGTAGCAGGCGCCCTCTGGCCTGGGCGCTGGCCGGTCTGTTGATGGGCGCCCTGTTCCTCACGCGTCCGCTGGAAGGCGTGGTGATCGGCACGCTCACCGGGCTTTGGGCCATGAGTCGCGCCGATCTGCGCAGCCTTTCGGGCTGGTGCGCGGTCGCGGCCTATGGCGGGGGCTGTATTCTCATCGGCGCGCTGGTGTTTCCCTATAATCAGATGCTGACCGGAAGCCCTTTTTATACCCCCATCGACGAGTATTTTGATCTGCTGTGGCACAAGGGCGCCAACCGGCTGGGCTTCGGGCCAGACATCGGCTCGCCCGATAGCTGGGGGGGCGTGGATATTTGGCGCGGCCATGGCCCGCTCGAAGCTCTGATCGAGGAGCAGTTCAATCTCAAGTCCATGAATGTCGAACTGCTCGGCTGGGCGGTTGGCTCGCTGCTGCTGCTTTATGTCCACCTGCTCTGGGGGCGCCTCACCCGCATCGACAAGGCTATGCTGGCGGTGATTGGCTGCACCATAGCCGCCTATAGCCTCTATTGGTTTAACGGAGGCTTTTACATCGGTCCGCGCTACTGGTTCATGACACTGTGGCCAGCGCTGTTCCTGTGCGCGCGCGGGGTCCAGACGGCTGATGCGATGCTAAGCGGGGCGGAGCCGCCTTTGGCCCGTGCGCGGGTAGCGATGCTCGTCGCACTGATGGCAGGGCTGACGATCCTGAGCTTCCTGCCCTGGCGCGCGAGCGAGAAATATTGGGAGTTCAGAGGTTTCCACAATGGCTATCGGCAAATGGCGGTGGCGGGCGGTGTGGACGATGCATTGGTGTTTGTCAAAAGCGGTGATGCGGGCGAATTCGGCAGTGCCTTCATGCTGAACAGCCCTGCGCTCGATGGCCCGATCTTTGTGCGCGATCTTGGCCCCGTCGCCAATGCCCGGATCATTGCCAATGTCCCCGGCCGCAAGGTCATCTATGCCGACGGCGGGCAAAAGGATAGGCGCCGGTGAGCCTTCCCCTGATCATCGACCTTGATGGCACGCTGGTGCGCACCGACACATTGGTGGAGAGCGCGCTCAGTGTCGCGATGCGCAGGCCAGTGCGTTTCCTGGCGCTGCTGCTCTTGCTGCTGAAAGGGCGCGCCGCCTTCAAGCGCGGCATGGCCGATGCCGCCAAGCTCGATTGTGCGACCCTGCCCTATAATCGGGATATTATCGAGTTTATCCGCAAACGGCGCGAAGGCGGGGGGCAGGTCTGGCTAGTGACAGCAGCGGACGGGCGCATCGCCCATGGCGTTGCCGATCATCTCAAGCTGTTTGATGGTGTGATCGCCAGCGATGGCGCGCATAACCTCAAGGGGCCGAACAAGGCTGTGACACTGGCAGAGCGCTTCACGCAAGGTTTCGATTATGTCGGTGACGCACCGGCGGATCTTCCGGTGTGGGAGAAAGCGAGCCATGTCTATGTGGCGGGCGGCTCTTCATCCGCTCTGCGCGCGTTGAAACAGCGGGGCCTTGTGCCCATGCGCCGGTTTGACCCGCTGCCCATGCGCGCGCGGGACTGGGTGAAGGCGCTGCGGCTGCACCAGTGGTCCAAGAACCTGATGCTGTTCGTGCCGCTGATGCTGGGGCAGGCGTTTCATGACCCCGCGATGGTCGCGCGGCTGATCGCGGGGTTTCTGTGCTTCGGTCTGGTCGCCTCGGCCACCTATCTGTTCAACGACATGAACGATCTGGAGGCGGACCGCGCACATATGGGCAAGCGCCACCGCGCGCTGGCAAGTGGGAGGCTCTCCCTGGTAAAGGGCGCCGGGCTTGGTACCGCGATGCTGCTCGCGGGGATAGTGGGCGCAGTGATTCTCAGCCCCGGATTCGCGCTGGTGGTGCTGTGCTATTTGGCGCTGACATTGGCCTACTCGCTATGGCTCAAGGCGCAGCCGCTGCTCGATGTAATGGTGATCGGCGGCCTGTTTACCCTGCGTGTGCAGGCGGGCGTGGAACTGGCGGAGCAGCCGCAGTCGCTGTGGCTTACTTCCTTTGCGATGATCCTGTTCGGCTCTCTCGCGCTGGCGAAGCGCCATGCGGAGTTGATCCGCGCGGGCGCCGAAGGGCGCACCATAGCGGGGCGTGGATACCTTGCCTCGGATACACCACTCACCGTCTCGCTCGGTATCGCGACGGCGGCAATGTCCGTCCTCGTCATGCTGTTTTACATGCAGTTCGACGTGGCCGGAAAAGGGCTTTACAATGATCCGCAGCGGCTGTTTTTCGTGCCGCTGGTGCTCGGCTCATGGCTGATCCGCATCTGGGTGAAGGCGCATCGCGGCACACTGCACGATGATCCGGTCGTGTTCGCGCTCAAAGACAAGGCGAGCTGGCTGCATGGCGCGATGGTGGCTATGTGCTGGCTCGCGGCGGTGGCGTGACGCGAACTGCAATGTTTATGGGTAAAGGGGTTTTGACGTGCCGATCATAGCGAAATTGAGCGAGAAGGTGCGCGATATTGCGGTAGCGCTGCTGCCCGCTTCGACACGCGACCATATCCGCGCGGCACAGCGGCGTCTGGGTTTGCAGGCGGTTCCGGTGGGCAGCGTCAATTTCGGCAGCCTCGACCGGCTTGATCCGATCAGTGCTATCTTCGGCAAGGACCGCGATCTGCTGACGATAGAACGCTATTATATCGAGCAGTTTCTGGCAGAGCATAGCGCCGATGTGAAAGGCCGCACCCTGGAGATGGGCGACCCCGCATACACCATCAAGTTCGGCGGCGACCGCGTGACCCAGCCCGATGTGCTCAATTATGTCGAGGGCAACCCCAAGGCCACCATCGTCGCCGATCTCACCAACGCGCCGCACATCCCGGACAATACATTCGACTGCATCATCATCACCCAGACGCTGCAAATGATCTTCGAGATCGAGAAGTGCATCGCCGAGCTGCACCGCATCCTGAAGCCCGGCGGCGTGGTGCTCGCTACCTCGCATGGCATGTCGCGCGTGGCGCGGCGCGAGGGGGTGGATGACTGGGGCGAATATTGGCACTTCACCTCGCAATCAAAGCGCCGCCTGTTTGGCGATGTGTTCGGGCGCGAAAACCTGAAGGTGCAGACCTATGGCAATGTGCTGTCCTGCGTCGCCAACCTGCATGGGCTGGGCGCGCGCGAGATCAGGCCGGATCAGATCGACTACAATGATCCCAATTACGAGCTGATCGTGTGCGCCCGCGCAACGAAGCGGGGATAATTTATAAGAGAATGTTGCGCGTGTAGACCTCGCTTACTACGCACAACGGCGTGCCGTCACCTGCGTGCACCAGCGCATCATGACGCAGCACTGCGCCAGGCAGGCGGACGGAGGCAGTTTCCTCCTCGCCCCCCCACAATCGCTCCGCATGCAATGTCTCCCGCATTGGTGCCAAGGGCGCGATAACGGCTCCGAAGGGCGTTCCGCTATCCGCCAGCACGGCCTCCATGTCCCCGGTCAGCCGTGCGCCAACATACCAGTTCTCGGCGATGGACATCACCTTTCCACCCTGGGTCAGCCATACCCGTCGATAACGGACCTCGCTATGGTTCTCAACCCCCAGCCTCGACAGGATGGCGGGGGAAATACCGGGCGTCACTATAGCGCGGACACGCGCGAGCAGCGTTGCTTTGCTCGTGCCGTCCCGCTCCGCCAACCATGCGATCAGCATGCTGGTCGCGCTGCCGCTCGCTCGCAGCAAAGCGTCAAAGCGGTCAAGCGTGGCCTGTAATGTGGCGGGGACCGGACCAGGAGAAAACGTAAGCATTGCGGCCCGCCTTAGGCAATTGCACCGGGGCTGGAAAGAGGGTGAATTTCCGTCTGGACAGCCACTCAAAAGGAACATATGAAGAACATTGGGGTGAAAAATATGCGGAATGAACCGGACTTTTTTTCTGTAGGGGGCAAATTCGATCCGAATCGGAGATATTCTCTGCCCTGGCCGAAGCGAGACGGGGAAGGTTTTACGCTGACACGCGGGCCTTCTTCGCGTGGAATCGCGCGCGCGGGAGCAGATTCTCAGCGCAAAGCCACCATTTCGGATCAAAACAAGCAGCTATGGCGCGCCCTTCACGCCATAATGGCGCGAAGAAGCGGGTTCGCGCGACATAATCCATGCAAGGGGGCTGACAATGGATAGCATCGGCGCGTTCACGCCGCAGGCGGCACCACACTGGCTGAGCATAAGCGCCTTTCCGGGGTCGCCTCCACCCGCGCTTCTCGCGGGCTCGTTTGAGGCCGGGCTGGCGGCAGAGCAAATGGCGGTGCTGGTCTGTGCCGCGATAACTGCTAGCGCGGACCTCGTAACTCTTGTGCGCGCAAGCGGGCACAGGGTGCTCGATGTTGTGCCGGTTCCAGCCGCGGCCGCGCACCTTGAGGGGCTGATATCGCTCGATGCCGTCATCGTGCGCTGCACGGGAGACGAGGCGGGTCTGGCAGAACTGCTCGCGAAGCTCGACTTACTGGCGGAGTCCGGGCAGATGGCGCTCCTTGTCAGTGTTGGCTTTGCTGGGTTAGAGCGGGTGCACGGGCTAGTCCGCAGTCGCAACACCATCCTATTGTGCGAACCGTGTGCGGAGGATCTCGTCGCCGCCATCGCCGCATTGGCGGAACGGCACCGGAGTGACGAGCATCTGCATGACATCGGCGCAGAGGCCGAGGGGGATCGCTTCGAGCGACTGAATGACCAGCTTCTGCGGCTCCATCGGATGATCGAGACGCTGGTGCAGGATCGCACCTCTGAGGAGGGAGATTTGCACTCATGGAACGATGACGAGGTGATGCTAAAATCGCCTGCGCGTCCTTATCAGGCGAGTTCGCATCAAAGCAGCGGGCCGGAGCAGAGGGTTACTGCCCATCAGGTGAGAGCTGTGCTAAGGGCAAGGCGGCTGCGCGATCATCTGGTCGCGGCGGATCTCTTTGCCGATCCCGCCTGGGATATCTTGCTCGATCTGCTGGCCGCGCGCCTGGAAAATACGCAGGTTTCCGTCTCCAGCCTGTGCATCGCCGCCGCCGTGCCCCCTACCACTGCGCTGCGCTGGATCCGTCACCTGACCGACCGTGGTCTGCTGAAACGGCAGGCAGATTCCAGGGATGGCCGCCGCATTTTCATCGCCTTGTCCGATAGCGGTATGGAAGCAGTAGTTCGCTGGTTCCAAGAGAGTCGGCCCCACCTGCAATGTATGATGGACGGAGCGGGGTAACCAATTCATGAGGCTGGACGGGCGGGGGCTAGGCACCTCAGAGGCAGGGCGTTGCGCGTGATGTGGTTTTCCGTTGGCCTGCGCCTCATAAAACGGCTTGACCGCACCCAGCTTTTCCCTAGATAGCATCAGCCCCCGGCGGTTACACCAAAGGGTGAGGGCGATTAGCTCAGTTGGTAGAGCGTCTCGTTTACACCGAGAATGTCGGCGGTTCGAGCCCGTCATCGCCCACCACCATTTTATCCTTAAAAAACAACAGCGTAGTATCGTTTCGTGGCCTACGGAATAGTGCCGCAAAATCCAAGCCTTGTGGCAAACATCAGCATCGCCGGTGGAGACCAAAGACCGGCAAGGCGGTGACGAAATCCGCAATTCTGGGGAAATATCCCTGACGGGCATTTTCGCGGTCGGCGGATGCAATGTGCAACTGATGCGCAGCAGATGCGCATCACCATCGTCAATGATCGAGGATATTGGCTGTTCGAGCCTATCTCTGTGCCAACGGTGCTCAGGGATGTCAGGGTTGTGCGAACCCGAGCAGCGCCCGCTGCTCGGCCCAGTCGAGCGGCAGATTGCCGACGCGAGCAAGGCGCTGACGCGTGAGAGCGACGGGCTGTTTGCCGTCCATGATTGCGGCGTTGATATCGGGGGCGAGAAAAGCCAATCGGAGCAACACAGCAAAGTAGCGTGCGGTGAGACCAAGCTGTACTGCGGCCGCCTGGATCGAAGGTGTGGCATTCAAGGCGCGCCTCGCCTGGTATGCCCGGACAATGAGCTTGATGAGGGCTGGGTCGGGTCGTCGCAGATCATCGTCATTGGTTGGCTCAATACGTCGCTGGTTTCCATGGCGCACGAACCGCGCGCAAATGCTCGCACTTGAGACCTCCTCATCCAGGAAGTCGATGCGGACATGATCGCCTTCGACAATGATCTGCCGGATTGTGGATCGGATGTCGTCTTGCCCCGGTATTGCAGGGAGAGCTTTTCCTTGCCTGTTACGAATTTGGGCAATGACCAGTCGTTCGAGTTCGCCCGCTGGGACCCGCCATTTCCTGAGGTTCGGTCGCTCCTTGTCATGGCAGCTTACATAATAGCGGTAGCGTATGCCGCCCTTCTTCGTTGCGTGATCACTGGTCATGCGACGACCATCGCCATCCCACAGCAGGCCAACGAGCAGGCTGCGCTCTTCCACATGATCGCCCGCTGCATACGCGTCGCGTCGGCTGTTGAGCGATGCGTTCACATTCTCGAAGAGGTCATGCTCGATTATCGCGTCATGATTGCCCGGATAGGCAGTTCCCTTGTGGCATATCTCCCCCACATAGATCCGGTTGCGCAGAATTTGATACAAGGCGCCACGGCTGAAGCCGGCATTGCCGCGCTCGGCACCGTCGCTACCGATCCGGCTCTTGGTTGTTATCCCCTGCTCGGCCAGTTCCGTCTGAACCGCATAGACCGATCCCAGCGTCAGATAGCGCCTGAAGATGTGGCGTACCTTTACCGCCTCTTCCGGAACAACAATGAGCTTGCGCTCCTTCACCTCATACCCCAGCGGCACAACACCACCCATCCACATGCCCTTCGCCTTGGATGCGGCGATCTTGTCTCGGATGCGCTCGCCCGTCACCTCCCGCTCGAACTGAGCGAAGGATAGCAGGACATTGAGGGTCAATCGACCCATGCTGGTCGTGGTGTTAAACGCTTGGGTGACACTGACGAACGAAGCGCCTCGCCTATCCAGTATTTCTACGATCTTGGCGAAATCGGAGAGGCTGCGGGTCAGTCGATCGACCTTGTAGACGACAATCACATCGACCTTCCCGGCGTCGACATCGTGCAGAAGCGCCAAGAGGCCCGGCCGTTCCATGGTGCCACCCGAATATCCCCCATCATCATAATATTCGGGCACCTGCTCCCAACCCTCATGGGTCTGACTCATGATGTAGGCTGCGCACGCCTCGCGTTGGGCATCAAGGCTGTTGAAGCTCTGGTCCAGACCCTCGTCTGTCGACTTGCGGGTATAGATGGCGCAGCGCAGCTGGGATCGGTCACTCCTCTGCCGAGCCATTGGTCACCTTGCGGGATTTTAGGCCAAAGAAGCGCGGACCCGACCAGGATGCGCCGGTGATCTGCCGAGCTATGGGTGTGAGCGAGGCGTATTGCCGATCATCGAACAGATAGCCCTCATCGAGCACGGTTACGACATAGACCTTGCCATGCCATTCGCGCACGAGGCTAGTACCGGCTTTGAGCTGTTTTTGCCGCGCGAGATCAAGATCGCCCGACTGTTGTAGCTGGCGCGCAAGCCGGTCCAGGTCGCGAAGGCGTGTCGGCGCGAGACCGCCATGGGCCCTTTCCTGCATCTTCCAGGCAATGGATCTCGCCATGAGATCGGTGCTCATGCCTTCTGGCATCGGTTGTCCCCGATGCAGACGCCGCCATTCTGCGCGCAACCGGGCTGGCGGAAGATCCACTAACTTGGAAAGCTGATCAACTAACGACGCCATAATCAGCGATCAATCCGCCAGCAGGTCTCACCCCCGCTCCGGGTCTCTCGTAGCAGATCGATACCCTTCTTCCTCAGGCCGGTCAGGAAAGCTCGCGTGCTATGCGGCTGCCAGCTTGTCATCGCCATGATCTCGGTAAGGGTGGCGCCCTTGTTTCGTGACAACAGCTTTTGGACGGCTGCTGATTTGCTGCTGCGGGCCTTGATCGCGGGCAGCTCAAGAGTATCAGAATCGCCGTTTGAGACAGAAATTTCGGGGATTTGGGACATGTTGTTCATGGTGGCTTCCTTTCTGGAGCAGCACTATGCTGCTCCCACCACCTACAGCCCCGCCGATCGCTCGGTCAGGGTTGCGCCGGTTCTTCTCCCGACGCGTCGTAACAAACGCACCAATGCTCGATTCGCACGGGAAGTCGAGTGGAATGTCGCCTGGCGCGGACATTCTGATCGGTCCGCTTTTAAGCGTCCAAGCGAGGAAAGCGGACATTCGTGACGCTGTTAAGAAAGAACTGCCTGTCTGCACCACATTCGAAGCTATTGCGCAGAGCGAAAGCTCCGGGCACTTCTTCTAAATGACCCGTCTCCTCTCAACCTCAGGGTGCGACAATGTCGTGTTGATCGATACGCAAGCTGTTCTGGACGCGAAGCCTCGCGAGCAGCTCCCGTGGGAAAGCCTGTTTGAAGGCTGCACACTCCTGCTCGTCTGCCGCCAGATCCAGACCGAATTCGACGCGAAGAAAAATGACCGACCGCTTGGGCGGCGCGCGCGAGAATTGAATAAGTTGGTCGATTCCTTCATTGTGACCCAGGTTCCTTCCATCCTTTGCTTGACTTGAAATGGCAGACCCAGTCAGTGATCCGGCTCTCTGGACCGCATGGTCCCTATCTTCGTAAATGGAATATGTGTGGCTGAGCATCTCTACGTAGTCAGCTCGGAATGGGGTGGTGCCAAGGGCGGGCTCAACGTTTTCAATAAAGCCCTTGTCGAGGGTCTGGCCCGCGTTACCGGCGCAGGGGTCAAGATCATTGCGGTTGTCGCGGCTGCCCAATCCATTCCAACAAGCCCAGGCGCGGCTTTCAGTTTCCTGCCTTACGATGGAACGGGCAAAGGCCTCGCAGATAAGATCAAGCAGGACACTGAGGAAACGCCGCATGCCATCACCAAGATTGTGATCATAGGGCACGACGTTCACACCGGACATCATGCACTGGAAGCGCGGAACGTGCTCCGCGCCGAGCAGCATAATTGCGTCGCAGGCGTCTTCTGTCACATGGACTATTCTGCTTATCAGAAGTTCAAATTCCAGCCGATCGAACGCATCTCCCAAAAGGTAGAGATGCAGCGGGATATCATTCGCAATGCCGATCATGTCTATGCCGTCGGGCCTTTGCTCAGCCAGGCGTTTACAGACCTGCGCGGCGCAAGCGGAGCCAAGACCCCGGTGCAGCAAATCATCCCGGGCGTTCCAGACACGCTGTCCCAACTTGCGGACGCCAACCCGGCAAAGGCGCTTCACTTTTTTTTCTCCGGTCGGATCGATCCGGAGAACGATCCGATCAAAAACGGGCGCCTAGCGTTGCAAGCGATCTGCGACGCGTATGAAAAGAACAGGCGATCCAACGAGACGCGTTGGCAACAGCGGGGGCAATTCACAGCATTTGGCCTTGCCGACG
>JAGNYO010000002.1 GCA_017984895.1 Sphingobium sp.
CGTGATGGTGTCGTTGCCGGTGCCACCATAGAGCGTGTCGTTGCCCGCGCCGCCGTCAAGGGTGTCGTCGCCCGCGTTCGCCTGGATGAAGTTGCCGTTGGCGTCGCCGGTCAGGCTGTCGTTCTGGCCCGATCCGGTGAGATTGGCGAAGCTGGTGAAGGTGTCGCCCGCCGCATCGCCGCCGGTGCCGGTGCTGGTCGCGAGGCTGAGGGTGACGCCGGTGCTGGAGTTGGCATAGGAAAGGGTGTTGCTGCCGAGGCCGCCATCCATCGTATCCGCGCCCGCGCCGCCCTCGATGGTGTCGTCGCCATCCTCGCCATTGAGGATATCGTCGCCCGCGCCGCCGCTGATGACGTCAGACCCGATGCCGCCCCAGATGGTGTTGATACCTGTGCTGCCGGTCAGCGTATCGGCGTAGATCGAGCCGCGCAGATTCTCGAAGTTCGCGAGGGTGTCGCCACTGGCATGGCCCACCGTGCCGGTGCCAGTCGCGAGGCTGACGGTAACGGAGGCCGTGGCGTTGACATAGCTCGCGGTATCGGTGCCTGCGCCGCCATCCATCACATCTGCGCCCGCGCCGCCTTCGATACTGTCGTTACCCGCGCCGCCCTGGAGGTTGTTGACGCCGACTGAGCCGACGATGCTGTCGTCATTGGCGGAGCCGACCGCGTTCTCGATCGTGCCACCGACGAAAATGTCGCCCTCCGCATCGCCGCCGGTGTTGCCGGTGCCGGTGCCGAGGTTGATGCTGATCGCGGTGGCGGAGCTGCTGTAATCCACGACATCGGTGCCCACGCCGCCGTCTATGCTGTCCGCGCCCGCGCCACCGATCAGCGTATCATTGCCGGCGCCGCCCTGAAGATTGTCGTCGCCATCGCCCGCATTGATGGTGTCGTTGCCCGCGCCCGCCTGAATGGTCTGCGCATTGGCATCGCCGGTGAAGCTGTCGTTGAGGCCAGAGAGGATGAAGGTTTCGACCGAGGTATAGGTGTCGCCCTGCGCGAGGCCGGTGGAGAGCGCCGCGTTGGTGAGGTTGACGGTGAGCGCGCTGCCGGAGGACGAATAGTCCACCGTGTCGTTGCCATTGCCGCCATCCAATGTATCCGCGCCGAGATCGGGCCGGAAGATATCGTCGCCATCGCCGCCGACCATCGTGTCAGCTCCGGTCGAACCGATGATAATATCCGCCAGCGCCGAGCCAATCACCTGCTCGATGCTGATGAGCACATCGCCATTCGCCTCGCCCGCTGTGCCCGCAAGGCCGTCCATGCGCACGACGATGCCGCCCGCGCTGCTGTAATCCGCGATATCGAAGCCCGCGCCGCCATCGAGCACATCGGCCCCAGCGCCGCCGACCAGCGTATCGTTGCCCGCCATGCCTTCCAGCGTTTCGTTGATGCCGGTGCCATAGATGGTGTCGCCCTGACCGGAGCCGATCACATGCTCGACGTTGAGGACGGTATCGCCCGCCGCGTTGCCACCGGACGATGCCGTGCCATCCAGCCGCACGGTCACACCCGAGAGCGAGCCGGAATAGTCGATCGTGTCGGTGCCGCTGCCGCCGTCGATGCTGTCGGCCTGGCCATAGCTGACGAAGCTGTCGTTGCCGCCCCAGCCCCACAACACGGTGGAACCGGACGAGCCGCCGCGCAGCACGTCGTCATAGTTTTGCGAGCCTTCGATGCGTTCTATGCCCGAAAGCACGTCGCCCTGCGCCCAGCCGCCGACGCCCGCCGTGCCATCATTGGCGATGGTCACGCCTGCGGTCGAGAGCTTGTAATCCGCCGTATCGGTGCCACTGCCGCCGGCGATCGTATCCGCGCCAAGGCCCGACGAGATAGTGTCGTCGTTCGCGCCGCCATCCAGAATATCCGCGCCGTCGCCGCCATGCAGGATGTCGTTGCCCGCGCCCGCCTGAATGGTCGATCCGGTGGCGTCCGCCGTAATCTCGTCGCTTTGCGCAGAGCCGATGACGATCTCGACGTTGAACAGCCGGTCGCCCGCGGCATCGCCGCCGGTGCCGAAGCTGCCGTCCATATAGATCTTCATGCCGTTGGAGGCGGAGGTGGAATAATCGACCGTGTCCGTGCCAGCGTCGCCGCGATAAATGTCTGCCCCGCCGCTGACGATGAAGCTATCATTTCCTGCGCCGCCGCTGAAATCCTCGTCGGCCGATGAGCCTTCGAACTGGTCGTTATAGGCCGAGCCGATCACCGCCTCGATGCCGGACAGCACATCGCCTGCCGCATCGCCGCCGCTCGATGTGCCCGCCGTGCGGATCGTTACCGCGCTGGCAGACGTGCTGTAATCGGCCGTATCGGTGCCGGTGCCGCCGGTAATGATGTCCGCACCCGCACCGCCCTCGATGAAATCATTGCCGATGCCGCCCGCCAGCGTATCGTCGCCCGCGCCACCGCGCAGCGTGTCGTCGCCGTCAAAGCCGTCGAAATTGTCCGCGCCCGTGCCGCCGACCATCGTATCGCCAAGGCGCGAGCCAACAAACTGCTCGACATTGGTGAAGCTGTCGCCGGTGGCGTCGCCGCCGGTCGCGGTGCCAGCCGCAAGGTCGATTGTCACCGCCGCGCTGGAAGCGGAGTAGCTGACGGTATCCGTGCCCGCGCCGCCATCCATAACATCCGCGCCCGCGCCGCCCTGCAAGGTGTCGTTGCCCGCTTCGCCATAGAGGGTGTCGCTGCCGGTGCCGCCGAGCAGAGTATCGTCGCCGCCGCGCCCATAGAGCGTGTCGTTGGAGAATGTGCCGGTGATGGTGTCGGCAAAGCCGGAGCCGATCACCGATTCGACGCCGGTCAGCGTATCGCCCGCCGCGCTATCGCCACTGCTCGATGAGCCATCGAGGTTGACGGTGACGCCCGAGGCCGCGCTGCTATAGTCGGCGGTGTCGACGCCCGCGCCGCCGGTGAGCGTGTCTGCGCCCGCGCTGGCGACGAGCGTGTCGTTGCCCGCGCCGCCATCCAGGCTTTCCGCGCCCGCGCCGCCCGCCAATATATCGTCAAAATCGGAGCCGGTCAGGCCTTCTATGCCCGTGAACGTATCGCCATTGGCGTCGCCGCCGGTGCCGCTGCTGGTGGCAAGGCTGGCGATGACGCCCGCCGTCGCGTGGGCGTAGGAAGCGGTATCGGTGCCCGCGCCGCCATCCATGATGTCGGCCCCGGCGCCGCCCTCGATCACATCATTGCCCGCGCCAGCCTGCAACGTCTCGTTGCCGGTGGTGCCGAACAACACGTCACTGAACGCAGAGCCGATCACCCGCTCGATATTGCTCAGCACGTCGCCGGTGGCGGTGCCGCCCTGGCCTTGGTTGATGCCGTCGATATAGACGGTTACGCCGGTGGTGGAGGCGGAATAATCCGCCGTATCGGTGCCCGCGCCGCCGTCGATGGTGTCGCTGCCCGAGCCGCCGACCAGCGTATCATTGCCCGCGCCGCCAAGGATCGTGTCGCCACCCACGCCGCCGTCGATCACGTCATCGCCCGCGCCACCTTCCAGCGTATCCGCGTTGGCGCTGCCGGTGATGGTGTCGCCAAGGCCGGAGCCGACGATCCGCTCGATGCTGGAATAGGTGTCGCCCGCCGCATCGCCCGCAGAGCCTGTGCCAGCAGCGAGATCGACCGCGATGGCGGAAGCGGATGCGCTATAGTCACCCGTGTCCACCCCCGTGCCGCCGATGAGCGCATCGGCTCCGGCACTGCCCATCAGCGTGTCGTCGCCGCCCTGGCCATCCTGCGTATCCGCGCCGGTGGAGCCATAGAGCGTATCGGCAAAGGCCGAGCCTTTGACGCTCTCGATAAGGCTCAGCGTATCGCCCGCCGCGTCGCCGCCAGCGCCCGCTGTGCCATCGAGATAGACCGTCACCGCGCTTGAGGAGGCAGAATAGTCCGCCACGTCTGTGCCCGCGCCGCCATCCAGCGCATCCGCGCCCGCGCCGCCGGTCAGCGTATCGTTGCCCGCGCCGCCCGAGAGGGTGTCGTCGCCCGCCTTGCCGTCGATACTATCATCGCCCGCGCCGCCCTGCACTGTGTCCGCGCCGAAGCTGCCGTCGATCGTGTCCGCAAAGCCAGAGCCGATCACCGTCTCGATGCTGGTCAGCACATCGCCCAATGCCTCGCCGCCCGAACCACCGACCCCATCCATACGCACGGCGATGCCGGTCGCGGCTGAGGAATAATCGGCGGTATCGGTGCCCGCGCCGCCATCGAGCGTGTCAGAGCCAGTGCCACCGATCAGCGTATCGTTGCCGTTGCCGCCCAGCAGCGTATCGTTGCCCGCGCCGCCGGAGAGCGTGTCGTTGCCATCATTGCCGAGGATGGTATCTGCGGTGGCGGAGCCGGTGATGCTGTCATTGAGGGTGGTGCCGATGACCTGTTCGATCTCGGTTAGCACATCGCCCTGCGCATAGCCGCCGGACGACGCGACGCCATCCATCCGCACGGTGACGGCGGCGGCGTTGTTGGAATAGTCCACACTATCGAAGCCCGCGCCGCCCGTCAGCACATCCGCGCCATTGCTGGAATAGAGGATGTCGTCGCCCGCGCCCGCACTGATCGTGTCGGCATTGGCAGAGCCATAAAGCGCATCGGCAAAGCTGGAGCCGATCAGCGTTTCGATGCTGGTGAGGATGTCGCCATCCGCATCGCCGCCGACCGAAACCGTGCCATCGAGATAGACCGTCACGCCCGCGAGCGAGCTGGCATAACTGGCGGTATCCGTGCCCGCGCCGCCGTCGATCAGGTCTGCGCCCAGCCCGCCGGTCAGCGTATCGTTGCCCGCTTCGCCGGACAGCGAATCATCGCCGTTCGCACCGAAGATGATGTCGTTGCCCGCGCCGCCACGGATGGTTTCGGTCGCGTTGCCGCCGGTCAGCCGGTCGTCGTGCGCCGAGCCGAGCAGTTGCTCGATGCTGGTGAGGATATCGCCCGCCGCATCGCTGCCGGAGCCTGTCGTGCCATCGAGATAGACGGTTACAGCAGCCAGCGCGCCGGAATAATCCGCTGTGTCAAAGCCCGATCCGCCATCGAACACATCCGCGCCCGCGCCGCCGATCAGCGTATCGTCGCCTGCCTCGCCGGACAGCGCATCATTGCCTGCGCCGCCCGAGATCGCGTCATTGCCCGCGCCACCAAGGATAATGTCATCCCCGGTCGATCCGCCAAGAGTGTCGGCAAAGCCGGAGCCGACCAGTCGCTCGACATTGGCGATGGTGTCGCCCGCCGCCTCGGCTCCGCTGCCCGCAGAGCCATCGAGCGCGATCGTGACGGCTGCGGTGGCGGAGGAATAATCCGCCGTGTCGGTGCCGGTGCCGCCATCGAGCAGGTCCGCGCCCGCGCCGCCGATGAGCGTATCCGCGCCGCCATTGCCGTAAAGCTGCTCGTCCGCCGTGCCGCCGGTGAGGATATCTCCCTGCGCCGAACCGCGCACGATTTCTATGTTCGAGAGTTGATCGCCCGCCGCATCGCCGCCCGAGGAAGCAAGGCCGTTCAAGTTCACCACCACGGAAGCAACCGAGGCGGTATAATCCGCCGTATCGGTGCCGGTGCCGCCATCGAGCATATCCGCGCCCGCGCCGCCGGTGAGGATATCGTTGCCGGTGCCGCCCGACAGCGCATCGTCGCCATTGCCGCCCGAGAGAATGTCGTCGCCCGCGCCGCCGGTGAGGGTGTCGTCGCCATTCGCGCCGGAGAGCGTATCGCCAAAGGCGGAACCGATGATGCCCTCGACGTTGGTGAGTGTATCGCCCGCCGCGTAGCCGCCGGTGCCCGCCGAGCCATTGAGGCCGATGCTGACCGCAGCGGTGGAGGTCGAATAATCGACCGTATCCGTTCCCGCGCCGCCATCCAGTGCGTCCGCACCCATGCTTCCCATCAGCGTATCATTGCCCAGCCCGCCGATCAGGCTCTCCGCGCCGGTGCCGCCGCGCAGAGTGTCGTTATAGTCGGAGCCTTCGAGCGTCTCGACATTGCTGATCGTGTCGCCCGCGGCATCGCCGCCGCTCTGTGCCGCGCCATCCAGCCCGGCGTTAACCGCGCTGGCGGACGTGGCATAGCTTACCCTATCGGTCCCCGCGCCGCCATCGAGCGCATCCGCGCCCGCGCCGCCGACCAGCGTGTCGTTGCCCGCGCCGCCCAGCAGCGTGTCGTTGCCCAGATCGCCCGTCAGCGTATCGTTGCCTCCATTGCCTTCCAGCGTGTCGGCATTACCTGTGCCGTTCAGTATATCGTTGCCTGCGGACCCCAGCACCCGCTCGATGCTGGTGAGCGTATCGCCCGCCGCATCGCCGCCGACCGAGACAGAGCCATCGAGATAGACCGTCACCGCGCTGGCCGAGGCCGAATAATCCGCCGTATCGGTGCCTGCGCCACCATCAAGCACATCCGCGCCGGTGCTTCCCAGAAGGGTATCATTACCCGCGCCACCAAGCAGCGTGTCCGCGCTCGCGCGCCCGCCCAGCGTATCGGCAAAGGCCGAGCCTTCGAGGGTTTCCGCGTTGCTGATCGTATCGCCCGCTGCATCGCCGCCGCTGCCCGCGCCGCCGCCGAGCGAGATGGTCACACCCGATGAAGAGGTGGCGTAGGTAATCGTATCGACGCCAGTGCCGCCGGAAAGCGCATCCGCGCCGGCGCCGCCCGACAGCGTGTCGTCGCCCGATCCACCGTCGATGGTGTCGTTGCCCGCGCCGCCGTCGATCACGTCGTCATTGCCCTGGCCGAGCAATATGTCCGCGTTGGCGCTGCCGGTGATCGTGTCGTTGTTGCCGGAGCCAAGCACGCGCTCGATATTGCTCAGCGTATCGCCCGCCGCATCGCCGCCGGAGCCTGTGCCGGTAGCGAGGTTGATGGTGACGCCCAGAACGGAGGCGCTGTAATCCGCGGTATCGGTGCCGGTGCCGCCATCGATCGCATCCGCGCCCGCGCCACCTGCCACCGTGTCGTTGCCCGCGCCGCCGAGCAGCATATCGCCGCCGCCATTGCCCGAAAGAATGTCGTCGCCCGCGCCGCCTTCCAGCGTTTCACCAGCGGACCCGCCCGCAATGTCGTCGTTAAAGCTGGAGCCGATGACCCGCTCGACACCCAAGAGCGTGTCGCCCGCAGCATCGCCGCCAGACGCGCTCGATCCATCGAGCACGAGCTGCACCGCCGAGGCCGAGGCGGAATAGTCCGCCGTATCGAAGCCCGCGCCACCGATGAGGGCGTCCGCCCCCGCGCCGCCGATGAGAAGGTCATTGCCCGCACCGCCATCGAGCGTATCGGCCCCAGCGCCGCCGGAGAGCGTGTCGTCGCCCAGCCCGCCTTCGAGGATTTCGTCGGCGTTGCCGCCGGTCAGGCTATCCGCATAATCGGAACCGACAATCCGCTCGACATTGGCGAACGTATCGCCCGCCGCCTCGCCGCCCGCGCCGGTGCCCGCCGCCAGATTGATCGTCACGCCCGCGCCTGCTGTTGCAAAGCTCACTGTGTCGATGCCCGCCCCGCCATCATAGGCGTCCGCGCCTGCGCTGCTGGTCAGCATGTCGTCGCCCGCGCCGCCATTGAGCGCGTCATTGCCGGACGAACCGCCCAGCGTATCGGCAAAGGCTGAGCCGGTGATGCGTTCGATGCCTGTGAGCGTATCGCCCGCCGCGTCGCCGCTGGAACCGAAGCTGCCATCGAGCGCCACCGTGACGCCAGCCGACGACGCGCTATAATCCGCTGTATCCGATCCTGCGCCGCCGGTCAGCGTATCCGCGCCAAGGCTGCCTTTCAGCGTGTCATCGCCCGCGCCGCCGTCCAGCGTCTCGATGCCGATCCCGCCGGCCAGCGTATCGCCCAGCGCCGAGCCGACGATCCGCTCTATGCCGCTCAGCGTATCGCCCGCAGCGTCTCCGCCCGATCCGACAGAGCCATCGACGCCCACCGTCACACCGGCTGACGAGGAGGAATAATCCGCCGTATCAAAATCATTACCGCCGATGAGCGCATCCGCACCAGCGCCGCCCACCAGTATGTCATCCCCATCGCCGCCGTTGAGCGTATTCGCGTTTCCGTCACCGATCAGCGTATCGGCGTAGATCGAGCCTTGCAGCGTCTCGACATTGCTGAGCACATCGCCCAACGCGGTGCCGCCGCTGCCCGCCAGACCATCCAGCCGCGCGGTGACACCGCTGGTCGAATCGTCATAGCTCACCGTATCGGTGCCCGCGCCGCCGTCTATGCTGTCCGCGCCGTCGCCACCGCGTATCGTGTCGTTGCCCGCATTGCCGAGCAGCGTATCGTCTCCGCCCGCGCCCTCGATCAGGTCGTCGCCCGCGCCGCCATCGATCCGGTCGTCGGTGAAGTCGCCGATCAATGTATCGTTAAAGCCCGAACCCGTGAGCCGCTCGACATTGGCATAGGTGTCGCCAGAGGCATCGCCGCCCGAACCTGCGCGCCCATCGAGATAGGCGGTGACGCCCGCGCCGGAGACGGCATAGCTGACGGTGTCAACACCTGCGCCGCCATCGAGCACGTCCGCGCCGCCGCTTCCGAGCAGAATGTCGTCGCCCGCCCCCGCCGCTATGGTTTCGCTGCCCGCGCCGCCGCCGAGCGTGTCGGCAAAGTCAGAGCCGATCAGGTTCTCGATGTTAAGCAACGTATCGCCCAGCGCCTCGCCGCCGGTGCCCGCCGCGCCGCCGAGCGAAACCGCAACGCCCGCCGCCGCATTGGCATAGCTCGCGGTGTCATTGCCCGCGCCGCCATCGAGCGCATCCGCGCCCGCGCCGCCTTCCAATATATCGTCGCCCGATCCGCCGATCAGGCTGTCATCGCCCACGCCGCCCGAAATCTGGTCGTTGCCGCTCGCGCCATCGAGCACATCGTTGGCGGTGCCGCCGGTAAGCTGGTCGTCATTGGCCGAGCCGATTACGCCCTCGATGCCGGACAGGCTGTCTCCCGCCGCATCGCCACCCGACGAAGGGGTGCCATCCAGCCGCACATTCACTGCACTGGCCGAGCCGGAATAATCGACCGTATCGAAGCCCGCGCCACCGATCAGGGTATCCGCGCCCGCGCCGCCGTTGAGCAGATCATTGCCCGCTCCGCCATCCAGCGTGTCGGACCCGCCGCCGCCATAGAGCGCGTCGTTGCCGCCCGCGCCTTCCAGCACTTCGTTTGCCGCCGTGCCGGTGAGGGTATCGTCAAAGGCCGAGCCGATCACCCGCTCGATGCTGGAGAGCGTATCGCCCGCCGCATCGCCGCCCGCCGAAAGCGAGCCATCGAGATTGATCGCCACTGCCGAGGCCGAGGAGGTATAATCCGCCGCGTCCAGCCCCGCGCCGCCGACCAACTGGTCCGCGCCGGCGCCGCCACGCAACACATCGTCTCCCGTGCCGCCATCAAGCACATCCGCACCCGCGCCACCGTCGATGAAATCGTCACCCGCATTGCCGCGCAGATCGTCCGCGCCCGCGCTGCCGGTGATGGAGTCGGCAAAGCCGGAGCCTTCGATAATCTCGATGCTGGTAAAGCTGTCGCCCACCGCTTCGCCGGCAGTGCCGCCGGTGGAAAGGCTCATAGTTACGCCCGCGCTGGCGAGGCGATAGTCCGCCGTGTCGACCCCCGCGCCGCCGTCAAACAGGTCCGCACCCGCGCCGCCGCGCAGCACGTCATCGCCCGCGCCACCATGAAGCTGGTCAGCGCCCGCGCCACCAGTCAGTGTGTCGTCATAGGCCGAGCCGAGCACCGCCTCGACATTGCTGAGCACATCGCCCTGCGCGTCGCCGCCCGAACTCGCCACGCCATCGAGGCGCACCTGCACCGCAACGCCGGATGCCGAATAATCGGCAGTGTCCACACCAGCGCCGCCGTCGATCTGGTCCGCGCCGCCAGCGCCGAGCAAGCTGTCGTCGCCTGCGCCGCCCAGCAGAATGTCGTCACCACCGCCGGCATTGATCGTGTCGTTGCCCGCGCCGCCCTCCAGCGTATCGACCGAAGTCGAGCCGGTGATGGCGTCGTCAAACCCTGAGCCTACGATGCGCTCGATGCTCGAAAGCGTGTCGCCCGCCGCATCGCCCAATGTGCCGGTGTTGATGGCGAGGCTGACGGCTATGGCCGACGTTGCGTCCGAATAGTCCGCCGTGTCGAAGCCCGATCCGCCGAGCAGCACATCCGCGCCGCCGCGCCCGCCAAGCACATCATTGCCCGCGCCGCCGGTGAGAGTATCCGCCGCCGCCGTGCCAAGCAGCACGTCGTCATAGGCCGAACCGATCAGGTTTTCGATATTGAGGAGTTGGTCGCCCTGCGCCGCGCCGCCGGTGGAGGCCGAGCCATCGACCGAGACGGTGACGCCGGAGGTTGACGACGAATAATCGACCGTATCCACGCCCGCGCCGCCGTCCATCAGGTCCGCGCCCGCGCCGCCATCGATCTGGTCGTTGCCCGCATTGCCGAGCAGCGTGTCGTCGCCGCCGCCGCCGGTGATGAAATCGTTGCCCGCGCCGCCGTCGATCAGGTCCGCCGCCGCGCCGCCGTTCAGATGGTCGTCGAGCGTAGAGCCGGTCACGCCTTCGATGCTGGTGTACTGGTCGCCCGCCGCATCGCCGCCGATGCCGGTCGATCCGTCGAGCGTCACGGTAACGGCGCTGGCCGATGCGGTGTAATCGACGATGTCCTGCCCCGCGCCGCCATCAAGCACGTCCGCGCCCTGGCTGCCCAGCAGGCGGTCATTGCCCGCGCCGCCGCGGATATTTTCGGTGCCGGTGCCGCCGCCCAGCGTATCGGCAAAGGCCGAGCCTTCGAGATTTTCGATGCCGGAGAGGGTGTCTCCCAGCGCCTCGCCGCCGGTGCCTGCCGTTCCATCGAGCGACACTGTAACGCCTGCCGCAGCATTGGCATAGCTGGCGGTGTCATTGCCATTGCCGCCGATGAGCGCATCCGCGCCGAGGCCGCCTTCGAGTATGTCGTCGCCGCCCTCGCCATAAAGCGTGTCGTCGCCCGCGCCGCCCGAAACAACGTCGTCGCCCGCGCCCGCGCGGATCACCTCGTTGCCCGCCGCGCCGGTGAGCATGTCGTCAAAGCTGGTAGCGGTGAGGTTTTCGATATTGGTGAGCTGATCGCCAGTCGCGTCGCCGCCAGAGCTGACCGTGCCATCGAGGTGGATCGTCACCGCGACGGTGGAGCTGGAATAATCGACCGTATCGACGCCCGCGCCGCCGTCGATCGCATCCGCGCCTGCTCCGCCTGCCAGCACATCGTCACCCGCGCCGCCGAGCAGCGTATCGTTGCCCAGCCCGCCCGCAATCTGGTCGTCGCCAGCGCCGCCTTCAAGCTGATCGTTAAGCACGCCGCCCGTCAGCGTATCGTTGAAACCGGAGCCGACGAGCCGCTCGATCCCGGTCATCACGTCGCCCTGCGCATCGCCGCCGATGCCCACCGAGCCATCAAGGCCGACCGACACCGCAACGCCTGAGCTGGAATAATCGACCGTATCGAAGCCTGCGCCGCCGTCGAGTTGGTCCGCGCCCGCGCCGCCATCAAGGCTGTCGTTGCCCGCGCCGCCGATGAGGTGGTCCGCGCCCGCACGGCCCACCAGAGTGTCGTCGCCCGCGCCGCCATCGATCAGGTCGTCTGTCGCCGCGCCTAGCAGCGCATCCGCGCCGGACGAGCCGAGCAGATTCTCGATGCCGACCAGGCTATCGCCCTGTGCGTCGCCGCCGGTGCCGGTGCCGCTGGCGAGATCGACCGTGACGGCCTGCGCCGAGCTGGAATAATCCGCGGTGTCGATGCCCGCGCCGCCATCCAGCAGATCCGCACCCGCCCGGCCTTCCAGCACGTCGTCGCCGCCCGCGCCGTAGAGTTCCTCGTCGGCAGCCGCGCCGATGATATGATCCGCCGCGCCGGTGCCGATCACGCGCTCGATATTCAAGAGCGTGTCGCCGGTCGCGTGGCCACCCAGCCCTGCCGAGCCGTCGAGCGATACGGTGACGCCGCTGGCAGACGCGCTATAGTCCGCTGTGTCGATGCCGGTGCCGCCGTCGATCAGGTCTCCGCCGGCGCCGCCCTCGATGCTGTCGTTGCCCGATCCGCCGAGCAGGCTATCCGCGCCCGCGCCGCCGACGATCACGTCATCGCCCGCGCCGCCTTCGATCTGGTCGGCGAGGTTGCCGCCGGTCAGCATATCGGCAAAGCCGGACCCGCGCAGCGCCTCGATATTGCTGAGCTGGTCGCCCTGTGCATCGCCGCCGATGCCCGCCGAGCCATCCAGCCCGATCGTCACGCCAGCAGCAGAGCCGGTATAATCCGCGAAGTCGAAGCCCGAGCCGCCGTCTATGCTGTCCGCGCCCGCACCGCCTTCCAGTATGTCGTCGCCGCTGCCGCCCTGAAGCGTGTCGACCCCTGCGCCGCCCGAAAGCCGGTCGTTGCCCGATCCGCCGGTGAGGATGTCGTCGCCACCGTTGCCGGAGAGGGTATCATCCCCGCCGCCGCCCTCGATAAATTCGTCCGCGCCGACGCCGGTGATCATGTCGTCATAGGTCGAAGCGATGATATGCTCGACATTCAGAACCTGATCGCCCGCCGCATCGCCGCCAAGGCCCAGCGAGCCATCAAGCGTGAGCGCTATGCCGGTGGCGGACGCGGTATAGTCTGCCGTGTCAAAGCCCGCGCCGCCATCGAGCACATCCGCGCCCAGCCGCCCGGCGAGCACATCGTCTCCCGCTCCGCCTTCCAGCACATCGTCGGTCGCGCCGCCGGTCAGGCTATCGTCAAAGGCAGAGCCTATGACATGCTCGATGCCGGAAAGGGTATCACCCGCTGCATCACCGCCTGCCGCGCTGCCGCTGGAAAGGTCTACCGTAACGGCGGAGGCCGAGGCGGAATAATCCGCCGTGTCAAAGCCGGTGCCGCCTTCTATCGCGTCCGCGCCCGCCGAGCCGAGCAGCGTGTCGTTGCCGCCTTGCCCGCGCAGTATGTCGTCATTGGCCGAGCCATAGAGCGTATCGGCAAAGGCCGAGCCGGACAGCCCCTCGATGTTGGCATAGCTGTCGCCTGTCGCATCGCCGCCGCTGTTGGCGCGGCCATCCAGCCCCGCGACAATCCCGCTGGCGGAGGTGCTATAGTCCGCAATGTCGATGCCCGCGCCGCCATCAAGCGCATCCGCGCCACCACGCCCTTCGAGCGTGTCGTTGCCCAGGCCGCCATCGAGCGTGTCTGCACCCGCGCCACCGCTGATCCTGTCGTCAAAGCCCGAGCCGAGGATGCGCTCTATGCCCGATAAGGTGTCGCCCTGCGCGTCGCCGCCCAGCCCGACGCTGCCGTCGTTGGCGATGATGACCGCGGAGGCGGACTGCGAATAATCCGCCGTGTCGAACCCTGCGCCACCGCTGAGCATGTCGTTGCCAAGGCCACCGCGCAAAATGTCATCGCCTGCGCCGCCATCGAGCCGGTTGGCAAAATCATTGCCGGTAAGAATGTCGCCCTGCGCAGAGCCGGTCAGCCCTTCGATGTTGACCAGCACATCGCCCTGCGCGTCGCCGCCCTGGCCCGCCGAGCCATCAAGCGCGACCTGCACGGCGCTGGCCGAGCCGGAATAATCCGCAATGTCCGCGCCGACGCCGCCATCGAGCAGGTCCGCGCCCGCGCCGCCCGCCAGCACATCGTCACCCGCACCGCCGGAAAGCGTGTTGATGCCCGCGTCGCCGGTCAGCACGTCGCCATAGTTGGAGCCGGAGAGATTTTCGATGCCTGACAGCGTATCGCCCTGTGCGCTACCGCTAGTGCCCGTGCCGGTGGCGAGGCTCACGGTGACGCCCTGCACCGAGTCGGAATAATCCGCCGTATCCGCGCCCGCCCCGCCAACAAGGCTATCCGCGCCGAGGCCGCCGCGCAGGGTGTCGTCCCCCGCGCCGCCATCCAGCACATTGTCCGCCGAATCGCCCAGCAGCATATCGGCATAGGCGCCGCCGATCACCCGCTCTATGCCGGAAAGCCTGTCACCCTCCGCCACGTCGCCTGTCGAGGCATTGCCGTCAAGCCGCACGGTGACGGCCCCTTGCGCCCCCGCGTAATCCGCTGTGTCGAAGCCCGCTTCGCCCATCAGCGTATCCGCGCCCAGCGCGCCGACGAGCGTGTCGTCGCCATCGCCGCCGCGCAGGATATTGTCTTGATCGTCGCCGGTCAGGCTATCGTTGAAGGCCGAGCCGACCAGCCGCTCTATGCCGGAAAGCTGATCACCCGCCGCGTCGCCACCCAGCCCGAGCGACCCATCCAGCGCCACCGTGACGGCGACAAGCGATCCGCTGTAATCTGCGGTATCCAGGCCGGTGCCGCCGTGAAGTGTGTCCGCGCCCGCGCCGCCCACCAACGTATCATCGCCCGCGCGGCCTTCCAGCCATTCGTCGCCTGCGCCGCCTACCAGCACGTCGTTCTGCGCCGAGGCGATCACATGCTCGATGCTGACGAGCGTGTCGCCCTGCGCATCGCCGCCAATGCCCGTGCGCCCGTCGAGATAGACGGTGACGCCAAACAGCGATGCGGACAGATCGACCGTATCGAACCCCGCGCCGCCGTTCAGCAAATCGCCGCCGCCGAGGAAGCTGTTGCCGCCAAGGCCGACCAGCGTGTCGTTACCATCATTGCCGAGCAGCGTGTCGTTGCCCGCCGTGCCGATCAGCACGTCGTCGAACAACGAGCCTTCTAGCCCCTCGATATTGACGAAAATATCGCCTACGGGATCGCCGCCGCCAAGCTGCGAGCCATCCAGGGCCACGATCACGCCGTTCGCCGCGCCCGCATAGCTCGCGATGTCGAAGCCGTCGCCGCCGTCCAGCGTGTCCGCGCCCGCGCCGCCCTCGATAAAGTCGTTGCCCAGGCCCCCGCGCAGGGTCTGCGATCCTGCGGCACCGATCAGCCGATCCGCGAAAGTTGAACCAATCAGCGTTTCGATATTGAGGTAGGTATCGCCCTGCGCATCACCGCCCAGCCCTGCACGGCCATCGAGATAGACGGTGACGCCGACCCCGGAGCCGGTAAAATCGACCGTATCGCTGCCCGCGCCGCCATCAACATGGTCAGCGCCCGCGCCGCCGATGAGGAGATTGTCATGGGCATCGCCGGTGAGTGTATCGTCATAGGCGGAGCCGGTGAGGTTCTCGATCTGGGTGAGGACATCGCCTGCACCATCGCCGCCCGATCCCGCTGTGCCATCGAGCGAGACAGCCACTCCTGCCGAAGAGCCGGAGTAATCGGCCATGTCGGTGCCCGCACCGCCGTCCAGCGCATCCGCGCCCGCGCTGCCATAAAGGCGATCGTCGCCCGTGCCTCCGTGCAATGTTTCATTGCCCGCGCCGCCGTGCAGCTTGTCATCGCGCGCGGTGCCGGTAACGATCTCGATACTGCTGAGGACATCGCCCTCCGCCTGCCCGCCATGTGACGCGGAGCCATCGAGGAAGATCTCGACGCCCTGCGTGCCCGGCGTGGCGGGGTCGATCGCGCCGGAATAATCCACGCTATCCCGCCCCGCGCCGCCGTCGATATGGTCCGCGCCCGCGCCGCCGTCAAAGCTGTTGTCATTGGCATCGCCAGTGAGCGTGTCGTCATGCGCCGAGCCGGTCAGCCCCTCTATGCTGGTATAATGGTCGCCTTCCGCCGCGCCGCCATGGCCCGTGCCGGTGGCGAGATTGGCATCCACGCCGCGCGCCGAAGTCTGATAGCTGACGACATCCTGTCCGTTTTCGCCGTCAATATCGTCCGCGCCGATACCCGCGATGATCGTGTCGTCGCCATCGCCCGCCTTGACGATGGTGCCCGGCGGGTTGGAAAACAGCACATAGACCGGCTCGCCCGTCACCGGGTTGATGACGGTCATGTCCGCATCTGAAGTGACGATCTTGATGCCGAAGGCGGTCGATACTTCCACCGCGTTGACGGTAGGGCCGCCGTTTGACGACAGGCCAAGCTGCGCAGGCAGGAAAAACTGGTCCTGAAAGCCGCCCACCGTGGGGGTGGATGGATCAGGCACGGTGTAGATCAGTTGCAGATCGAACGTGAAGTGCGACTGGTTGGCGGGATAGGCGACACTCTGGCCCGTGGCGGGGTCGATATGGGTCGTAACCTTCTGGATGTCCGCCGCCGCGACATCGACCACCCAGCCCTTGGCCGTCAGCGTTGCGTTGGCGATCGAGTAACCGGCCGGCAGCGAGGGGATCGTTACCTGGAGCAGTTGCAAATTCTTGGCGGGCACCATCGCCTCGACATGCAGCGTGCGCAGTGTGGCGCCGCTGGGCGCCTGCGCCGGGTTGTCGGCATAGATCACGTCGCGGGAGGCGGTGCCGCTGATCGGCTCTTTGGCGGACTGCGCGGCATAGCGCGCGTCGGTCGCGCTGGAGGGGCCACCGGTCGAGCCTTTGACCGTCGTCACCCCGTTTTCGATACCGGTGCTGACCCCCTCCTTGTTGTAAAGAGTGTAGGTGAGCTTGGGCACGAGCTTGCCGATGCCCGCCGCACCGAGCGCGTCATCCGGGCTGGGTTCCACGGCGCGCGCGGAAACGACCCCCGGTGGCGCACTGGCGGACTGGGGAGCGGTGATCTTCTCTCTGAACCGTTCGCTCTGTTCATCGTTGCGACGCTGTTCCTCAGCCTGGGAAGCATGCTGGGCCTGCGTGGACGCCGAATCCGCGGGCTGGACGCCCCCGGCATCTTCGGGCTTGTCGCCGTCTTTATGGGCGTCGGATTCTTCCTCCGCATTGGCGGAGGATAGCGCGAGCTTGATCGGCGCGACCTGTTCCTTGATCTCGCCCACGGTGGAAACGGCCTGATCGGCGCTGATTTCCTTGTCGGTGAACACCAGCATCGGCTTGCGGCCGGAAAAAGCGGCGAGAGCCATGCCGGGAATGATGATCTTGCTGCCATCCGCAAAGATCAGGACCACATCTATATCGACGATTTCGGTCTTGAACGGGGCAAAGGCGATGCCCAGCTCCGCCTTGTCATCGGCCGAGAGGCTGATAACCTTGGCCGCGCCATAATTGGCCGTGCCCACGGAAATGACGGCGGCACCGCCCGGCACCTCGACCCCGCCCTCGGGCGCAGCAGGAGCCACCGCATGAGCCTTCTGCTCTGCGCCTGTCGCTGCTTTCGCCTTGGATGATTGGGTGCTGCCCTGGATTCTGGCCATTCAAACTTCCCGTTGTCGACGGTGGCCAGTATCGCGAACTTGTCTTACCTTATGGTAAACGTCTCCTTCACCATAGGCGGTAAAGGCGCATTCACCCTGCCATTCGTCGCAATGTCTAAGCGAGGTGGAGTTAATCCTGGCGCGCACCGGGCGCCGGCGCGGCGATCTTGGGCAGAGGCTGCCCCTCGCTTACCAGATCGAACAGCCCGCCAAGCTGCTGGAGCACACGGAATTCGGCCAGCGTCTTGTCCGTGGTGTTGCTGAGCTGACGCGCGCGCGCGTCGAACAGTATCTGCTGGCTGTCGAGCAGATCGAACACCGAGCGGCGGCCCTCGCGGAACTGCTGTTTGTAGAGGTCCGCCGTCTTTTCAGCGGCGGCAATTTCCCCCTCGATCGCAGAAATCTTCTGGCGTGCCGCTTCCAGCGCGGTGAAATCTATGCGGATGTCCTGTTCCACCTCGCGGCGACGACGGTCCAGCTCGTAATCCGCCTCGCGCAGCCGCGCGGAAAGCCGGTTGCGGGTGGCGATGTCGCGCCCGCCGTTGAAGAAGCTGTAGTTCACGGTCAGCATCGCGCGGGCGTCCTTGTTGGTGCCCGCGACCTGCACATTATCCTTCCAGTTGCCCTGGGCGACCAGCGACAGACGCGGGAAGAAAGCGCCGGTCTGGCTGGCGCGCTGCTTTTCCAGCGAACGCCTGTCCTGCACCGCCTGCGCCATGCGCGGGTTATGATCGTCGATCAACGCCACCGCCATCTGCGCCGAAGCAGGCAGCGCCTTGTCCGCCGGGGGGAGATCCGTCACCATGGCAGGCAGATGGCGGGTGAGGCGACGATAGCTTTCGCGCGCCTGTTGCAGCGCGCTCTTGCGGTCGAGCAGCTTGGATTTCACATTGTCGAGCCTCGCCTTGGCGCGACTGACATCGGCGGGCGTGGTCAGCCCCAGATCTTGCTGGATCGACACCATGTTCAGGATCTTTTCGGTCGCCCCGATCTCCTGATCGGCGAGATCGACCAGTTTCTGCCGTTCCAGCACATCGAGATACGCCCGGCTGATGTCATAGGCGATCCCCTCTATCCGTTCACGCGTGCCCCATTGCGCACTGCGGAAGGCGGCGCGGGCGCGGGCGATGTCATTGGTCGTCGTGCCAAAGTCCCACAGATTCTGGTTGAGCGTCACGACGCCTTCGGAGCGCCGCAGTTCAGTGGTCGAACCCGTCTGCGGCTGGTAATATTCGCCGCCTATCGCCACGGTCATGTCCAGATGCGGGAGATAGCCGGACCATGCCTCATGCACGCCATAGCGGGCGTCATCCTGTCGCGCGAGGGCGATCTGGATTTCCGGATTTTCCTTGAGGGCACTGACAATGGCAGCGCGCAGGGACTCGATTGCCCCCGCTGGCGGCTCCGCCATCTCGGGCACAACGGGTGCGCCAGGTGCATCGGCCTGTATGGGTGCAGGGGTAGGGACTGGTTCCGCTATGACGGCGGCAACCAACAGCTCTGTGCCCGCATTCCCTTCGCCCCCGGCATAGGGATCGTGCAGACGCGCCGGCCGGTTGCGCCAGCCGCTGCTGTCCAGCGGCGCGCCATCAAGGGTCGGCCCGGCGACAGGCGCGGCGGGCATAGCTTCCAGCGCATAGCTGGGCAACAGGAGCAGCGCGATCATCAGAATGGAGGCTCCGTGCCGCATCCTCGCGGCTGCCCCATGTGATATAACATCCTTGGCCAACGCTGATCTCCCTCACCTGTCCCGTAGGTTCAGGCCAAGGCATGACCAAATATGGTTAATATAGCGTAAAAGACCGTCCCATATCGGGACGAAGCGCGGCGATCATGCCGAGACTCAGTCGACGAAAAATTCGATCTCGTCGCTTTCCTTGCGGGTGCGGTCGTTGGAGAGCAGCGCGAGAAGCTGTTCCTCCTCCAGCGGCTCGTCGAACTTGATGCCGAAGCCCCCCGGCGTAGTGCGCATCAGGCGGCCAAACATCTCCGCGCCGCCCACGGTCAGGACCACGGGGATATCCCGCCGGTCCATCAGATAGGCGAGCTTGGGGCGAAACATCGCGCCCCCGGCGGAGAAATTGACGACCCGGCCCTCATAACCGAGCATGCGGTCAACCATGACCATCGACGCATCGATCTGGCAGCCAAAGCGTTGGGCAACGCGGCTGAAATCGCGCTTTTCCTTACGGAATTTCTTGAGGAGGTCGAATTTCATGGCCTGCTCCGTTCCGCTCGACCCGCCAGATTTCCATCGGTGCAGGTCCCGCGGGAAAAGCCGCCCTGTCCGTTGGCATCACCGGCTGCGTTCTCGCCGCTTTCCTGCAAAGCATCGAGGCGGCGCTTGAGCACTTCCATCTCCAGCCGCGCGCCGTGCATGCCCACCGCCAGCGCGCCGGGCGCGCCCTCGCCAGCTTCATCCGCCATCTGCAACCGTTCCATCAGCACCGCGAGCCGCGCGTCGTTCGTCTCGGCCTGCGCCGCGAGCCTTGCGATCAGGGCCGCATCCTGCGCCCGGCCATGCTCGATCCGGCCCAGCGATCCGCCAAATGTGCGCTCGACCTTGCGGATGAGCCGCCGCTGGCCCGCCAGCATGCGGCGCACCTCCGCGCGCATCCGTCGCCGTTCCCGCGCGAGGTCGAATGCTGCCTCGCCGCGCACCAGCAGCCCGGCCAGGCGCGACAATATACCGCCGCCTTCGCCACCATCGCGCCGGTAGTGCGCTATGCTGAGTGCGGCCGGCTCCTTGGCCAGCAGCTCAGCCTGTAGGCTGGTCATCCGGTCCATCTGTGTATGGAGCCGCGCGCCGGAAAGCGCGTTGTTGCGCTCTACCATCACACGCATTTCGGCCAGCGCATGGGTGATCGCATCACGATCCCGTTGCGCTTCGTGAATGAGGCCGTTGAACTGCGCCACCATCAGCGTCTGGTTCTTTGCCAGCTCCGCCACGCAGTCCGATATCGGCTGGAGCAGCGGCGCAGGATCGGACAATTTCTCGGTCGCGCGCCCGAGGCTGGCGACCGCGCCGGTCATCTCCGCGACCGCGCTCTGGGTCTGTTGCTGCGTCAGCGCGCTGTCCAGCACCGTTTCGCGCAGATCGCGCAGATGCTTGCCGCCCAGCTCCAGCGCGCGGATGACATTGCCCAGCTCCACCGTCTCGCGCTGTGCGTTCTCGCTCTGCGGCGCTTCCAGCGCGGAGACATTGGCGAGCCAGTGCTCGAACTCGTTGCGCAATGTTTTCATCGCGCTGGTCATGAAGCGTTCGAGCGCGCCCAGCACCATCGAAGTCATCAGGCCGAACAGCGAGGATGAGAAGCCGACGGACATGCCATTGAGCGGCGCTTTCATGCCCTCGATCATCTTGCCGAAGGCGTCGGTGCCGCCCTTGCCGCTCATGTCCATGCTGCCGATGAGGTCGCTCACGGAGTGCACGGTTTTCATCAGGCCCATGAACGCGCCCAGCAGGCCAAGGAACACCATCAGGCCAGAGAAATACATCAACGTCGATTTGCGGTCGTTGATGCGCATATCGACATCATGCAGGATCATCTGCACCGTGGCATTGGAGATCTGGAAGTTCTCCTGCTTGCTCATTTCTTCGGCGATGAGATTATACCCATGGCCCAGCAGCTCCGGCTCCTCGAAAATTATGGCCGGGTTCTTATAGGGATCGAGCGGGCGGCGTTCGCGCGCGCCATAATCGACCTGAAGCGCCTTGAGCGCCACCACCTCGTTCTTCAGCGCAATGACATGGCGGAAGGCAATGGAAGCGGCCACGCCAAATAGCCCGAAGATGCTGAGGTTCAGCGCGGCCTTCGCCATGATGCCGGCAATGACGAACTCATGGGCATATATGCCCAACCCCGCGAGAATCACCATGATCGCGGTCATTTTCATCAGGTCGGAACGGATCTTCTTTTCCATAGGTCTAGGGCTTCAATACCACGCGCACATTGTGCCCGTCTTTCGATCCGGGGTCAGTGACCCGGATCTGGGTTGAGATGCTCGCCGGGCTGATCCCTGCGCGGATGAGGATGTTGCGGGTCATCGCCGCACGATAGAAGCCAAGGCGCTGCGCCTCGGAGATCGAATTGTCCTGCGGGGTCAGCGCCCAGATTTCATATTTCATGCCCGGCTTGGCACGTGGCTTGAGAAAGGCAATCACCGCGCTTTCGTTATCCTCGGAATAGCGCACCGCCATCGCCTCGAAATCGACGCGCATCAGCATGTCCGCGGTCTTGACTTCGACCCCCTTGGTTTCCTCGGGGTTTTCCATCGCCTTGACTTTGAGCTTCATTGTCTCTGGCGTGGCGCGGGTGCGGATCGTCAGCTTGTCGGTGCCATCGACGATCATTTCAGATTTGAGAATCGAGCCGAGTTCGGCAATCGAAGTGCCCGTTTCCGCATCGCGGGGCGAGCGGATCGGGTTGTTCTGCTGCCCGGTCGCGCCGCCCGGACTATGCGACTGCGCCGTGGCGTCCGCATCGACCAGCGCGGATTGCTGCTGGGCGGCATAAGCCTTCTTGAACTTCTCCATCGCGCGCTGCGAGAGCACCATCACCGCCGAACTCATGATTACGAGCAGGAAGGTCACGACCATGATGACGGTCGTGAGCACATCCACGAACGCCGGCCAATGGTTCACTTCGCCGTCAGATGATGCGCCGGCCACCTGATACTCCCATTTCAAGGCCGTAAGGACGGCCAGCTGCCCACTTTGGTGAATCCGGCTTAAACCAATTCCCCTAAGCAAGTCCTAACGGGGAAGAAAAAGCGGGCTGAATCAGCCTGCTGATGCTGTCGGGAAGAAAGTTTCAGGCGGCTTTCTGCTGCTGCTGTCCGCGCAGAAGCGCCAGCACCTCCTGCTTGGGCTTGTCGGCGAAGATGCGCCCTTCCTCCAGCCAGATCACGCGGTCGACCAGATCGAGCAGCGCCATGCGGTGCGTCGCGACGATCACTGTCTTGCCTGACGCGGCCTGACGCAGCCCGTTGATGACCGCCTGTTCGGAATCGATATCCATGTTGGCGGTCGGCTCATCGAGCAGCAGGATGGCGGGATTGCGCACCATCGCGCGGGCGATCAGCACCGACTGGCGCTGGCCGCCGGACAGGCGCGCGCCGCGCGGGCCGACCTTGCGGGTATAGCCCTCGACACTGCGGTCGACAAAACGATCAAGCCCGGCGGCGTGGATCGCCTGCTCCACCAAAGCCGGGTCCGGCTCGTCCATGCCAAGAAGAATATTGTCCCAGATCGAGGTATCAAACAGCACGGCGTCCTGCCCGGAATAAACGATGCTTTGCCGCAGATGGGCGGCGGCAAACTGGTCCATCGCATGCCCGTCGACGCTGATCGCGCCCTGTTGGGGCGGCACCATACCCGAGAGAAGCTGCAACAATGTCGATTTACCGGAGCCCGAGCGGCCAATGAGCGCAATCTTCTCGCCCGGCTGCACGCTCAGCGATATATCACGCAAGCTCTGTTCCGCCGCTCCTTCATAGGTGAAGGACACATGGCGCAGCCTAAGGTCGCCGCCGATTTCCGTTCGCTTGATCGACGGGTCGGAAACGTCGCGCTCCGGCTCCATCGCCAACAGCTCAGCCAGACCCGCGAACTGCGACAGGCTCTGATATCCCCTCGATATCATCGCGATCGCGCCTGAAACCGGCACCATCGCCCGTCCGGCGAGCATGGTTGCCGCAATCAGCGCGCCGGTCGTCATCGCGCCGGCCTTGATCTGGAACACCCCGATGATGATGACCATCACCGTTACCAGTTGCACCAGCAATGCGGAGGTGGAGCCGGGTAGATCGTTCCACTTGCGCGCGGCACGGCCCGCCATGCCGATATGGTCGGACACAATGTCCCACTGGCGCAGAAAACGCCCTTCGGCCTGATTGGCCTTGATCGTCGTCAGCCCATCGGCGACATCGACCACCAGATTATTGCGCGCCTGCATCAGTTTGGTAGCGCGCCGGGCGGAAAGTTTGCTGGCATAGGCCGCCACCGCGCCGATAAAGACCATCGCCGCCGCGCCCACGATCGGCGCGGAAGCCGTCAGCCCCGCGATCATCGCGATCAGCGCCACGAAGGCGAAGAAGAACGGCACATCGACAAGGAATGTCACCAGCATCTGCGGCACCAGCATCGCCAGCCCCTCGACATCGCGCAGCGCCGTCATCAACCGGCCGACATTGCTGTCGCGTTTGCCCAGCCTGCCTTGAAGAAAGCTCGTCATCGCCCGGTGTTGAACCGCCTGGCCCACACGCACCGCCACCGCATCGACAAAGGCCGTGCGCGCATGCTTGAACAAAAACTCGAACAGCAGAACCAGCATCACGCCCGCAGACAGCGCCCACAGCGACTCAATGGCGAGGTTGGGCACCACCCGATCATAAATGGCGCGCATATAGAGCGGGATCGCCAGAGCGGTCAGGTTCATGAAGGCGGCGGCGGCGAGCATCTGGCCAAGCCGCTTGCGCTCGGAAAGGAACACCCCCAGCACCCACAGGCGGGGATTGCGGCGCACAAAATCGCGCTCTTCGTCAAAGCCCAGGCCATTTTCCGGGTCCATATGGCCGCAAACCAGAATATCGCCAAAGGCTAGGCTGTCGAGCGCCTCGCGCGGCACCTGTTTTTCGCCCTCGGCATCGCGCACCAGCGCCGTTTTACGATCCGGCAACGCCAGCACAACCACCGCGCCGCCTTCCATCAGGGGCATCAGGCAGGGCAGGTCGGTGCTGTCGAGACGAGCGGGCGCCACCCGCTCCCAGCGCGCTTCCAGCCCGGCCCGCGCGAGCGCGACCTGCGCGAATCGGGGGTCCATGTCGCCGTCCCCAATAGGCAGGGCGGCGGTGAGAATCTCGCGCGCGGTCGGCTTGCCGCACTGTCGGCTCAGGCACTCAAGCGCCCCGATCACCGGCAGGGGCGAGACTAAACCCGCCCACTCGGCAACGCTATCTTCCTCTTTTTTCAATGCCTTGCGGGCAACCATGCCAACCAGCCGCTGCGTCAGACTGGGCCGGTCGATAATGTATAACTGCTCGATGTCCATGCGGACTCCCGTGGAATCTGGTAAACGGATTAAACATTTTTAAGGATAATGATTGGTAAACGAGGGTCAGATTTCTTTGAGGGACTGACCAGAGATGCGCTTTGCCACCATGAGAGACAGGCTGATCCGCGCGATGGGCGGGGCCAGCCTGTATGAAGGGGTATCGAGCCAGGAAATGGCCGCGGCCTTTGCCGGCAAGGTCAAGCTGGAGAGCACATCGATCGCCGGCATCACGCCATGGAGCGCCCGCATGCGCACCGATCGTCAGGGCAGTATGCTGAAGCTGTTCGGTGGGGTGCTGCTGGTGTTTCTGCTATGGGCCAGCTTTTTTCATATCGACAAGGTGACGCGCGGCATGGGGCGTGTGCTTCCCTCGGTGCAGAACCAGGTGGTGCAGCATCTGGAGGGCGGCATCATCTCGCGCCTGATGGTGCAGGAGGGCGAGCGTGTCCGCAAGGGGCAGGTGCTGATGCAGATCAGCAACCAGTTCACCTCCGCAGAGTTTGAAAACGCCCGCACAGATGTGGTCGCCAAGCGCATTGCGCTGGCGCGCATGGATGCCGAAGTCGCTGGCGCGCGCAGTTTTACCACGCCCGCAGACCTCGCAAAGATCGCGCCGGATATCGCGGCGTCGGAAGAAGCGCTGTTTTACTCGCGCATCGCCCAGCGCGGCTCGGAATCCGGCATTACCAGCGAGCAGGCGAGCGCCAAGCGCGCCGAGCTGGCATCGCTCGATGCCCGGCTCGGCAATTTGCGCAACGAAGAATCGCTGATGATGGTCCAGCTAGGCAAGCTGGAGCGCGCCTTCCAGGCAGAGGCGATTTCCGAGCGCGAGGTGCTGGACAAGCGCTCGTCGCTGCTTTCGCTGCGCACCCGCATCGCCGATGTGCAGAACCAGATCCCCGCCACGCGCGCAGAACTGGGCGAGGCCACCGCCCGCCACGGCGAGGTGTGGACCAAGACGGTGCAGGACACCAAGGAGCGCGCCGCGCAACTTCGGCTTGAGCTTTCAAAGGCGGGCGAGGCGCTGGGCGCCTATCGCGACAAGGCCAGCCGCGAGGAAATCCGCGCGCCGATGGATGGTGTGGTGAACAAGCTCTATATCCAGACCGTCGGCGGCGTCATCAAGGGCGGCGATCCGCTGGTCGAGATCGTGCCGGTTGACAAGGTGGTGATGGTCGAGGCGCGTGTCGCGCCCAAGGACCGGGGCAATATCTATCCCGGCCTGCCTGCCCGCATCAAGATATCCGCTTATGATTCAGCGGTCTATGGCGGGCTGGACGGCACCGTCGTCGATGTCTCGCCCGATGTGATCCAGGATCAGAAGGGCGAGGTCTATTACCGGGTGCGCCTGCGCGCCGACACCGCCAATTTCGGCAAGGGCAAGCCGGTCATACCCGGCATGACAGCGGAGGCGGATATCCGCTCCGGTAGCCAGACGATCCTCGACTATATCCTCGGCCCGTTCATCCGCATCCGCGAGGGCGCCCTGCGCGAATAAGACGCGGCGCGCCCCGCGAGAGCCATCCCATCAGGGTTCCACCTCTCCCTCGGGAAGCCTCTCGACAGGGGGAAGCAGCCCCGCCAGCGCCGCATCGAACTGCGCCCGGTCCAGCCGCCCTTCCCAGCGCGAAACCACCACGGCGGCGACGGCATTGCCGATAAAATTCGTGAGGCTGCGACATTCGGACATGAAGCGGTCGACCCCCAGAATGAGCGCCATGCCCGCCACCGGCACGTCTGGCACAATCGACAGCGTGGCCGCCAGCGTGATGAACCCTGCGCCGGTCACTCCCGCCGCGCCCTTGGACGAGATCATCGCCACGCCCAGCAGCATGATCTGCTGCCCCAGCGTCAGTTCCACATTGCAGGCCTGCGCGATGAACAGCGCCGCGAGCGTCATGTAGATGTTGGTGCCATCGAGGTTGAAGCTGTAGCCGGTCGGTATCACCAGCCCCACCACCGTCTTGGGGCAACCGGCGCGTTCGAGCTTTTCCATCAGCGCGGGCAGGGCGCTTTCGGAGGAGGAGGTGCCCAGCACGAGCAGCAGCTCGGCCTTGAGATACGCGATCAAGCGGAAGATCGAGAAACCGGCGAGGCGCGCCACCGTGCCCAGCACCACCACCACGAACACCAGCGAAGTGGCGTAGAAGGTCGCCACCAGCTGGGCGAGGCTGGCGATGCTCGCAATGCCATATTGCCCGATGGTGAACGCCATCGCCGCGAAGGCGCCGACGGGCGCGGCCTTCATCACAATCGCGACCAGGCGAAAAAACACGATCGACATATCCTCGAACAGCGACAGCAGCCGCGCCCCGCGCTCGCCGATAGTCGCCAGCGCCACGCCGAACAGAATCGAGACGAACAGCACCTGGAGGATGTTGCCCTCGCTGACCGATGCGACAAAGGTATCGGGAATGATCGCAGTGAGAAAGCCGACTACGCTTGTCTCATGCGCCTTTTCGGCAAAGCTGGCGACCTTGCCGGCATCCAGGCTGGCAGGGTCGATGTTAAGGCCTTCACCGGGCCGGACGCTGTTGGCCACCAGCAGCCCGAGAACGAGCGCGAGGGTGGAAAAGAACAGGAAATAGGCGAAGGCTTTCGCGGCGATCCGCCCGACAGAGGACAGATCACGCAGCCCGGCAATGCCGGTGACGATCGTGAGGAAAATCACTGGCGCTATCACCATCTTGACGAGTTTGATGAACGCATCGCCCAGCGGTTTCAGCGCCACGCCGGCAGCGGGGAAGAAGTGCCCGAGCGCCACGCCGACCGCTATCGCGAGCAGCACCTGAACATACAGATGCGCATACCAGGCGCGTGGGGACGGGGGCGGCGTCCTGCCCAGCGTCTCAGGTAGCATTGCTCTGGCTCTCCTTCATTCTTGTGCCCATGGTCCTATGCTAGCGCGTGGCGTTGGCGCGCATCAGCCTGAGGGCGGCATAGACGAGCAGCGCCACGCCGGCCAGCAGCGCTGACCATAATGCCACAACCCGTGGCGCAACCCCGGAGCCAGACGCGGGCTTGCCGACTTCCACGATGGCCTTGGCCGATGCGCCGACAACCTGGGCTGCGGGCAAACCGCCGGTCAGAGTCGTGAGTTCCGATAGCGCGAAGGCCGCAGGCTTCGCCAGAGGATTGCCCACGAGCAGCCGGTATGGCCCGGCGCCATTAAAGGCGATGGCGAGCGTGACGGGGGCATACTGAACCGCAATCGCCGGGGCCTGCGAAAATCCGGCGCTGCGAGGGTCCGCCTCCAGCTTCAGGAAGCGGCTCGGCCCGTCCCCTGTCTCCAGCAACGCGGCCGCCCCATCCTGCCTGAGGCTGGTCACGGCCAGCGGCGTCCAGGGAAGCTCGCTGGTGTCTCGGCCAAGCAACCGCACGGGCAGCACGCCATCCTTGCCGGTCATCCTTACCTGGAGGGCAGCGGGCCTCAGCCCGGTTGGCATTTCGAAACTCAGGCTATGAGGGTTGGCCAGCTCCCCCCCTTTCGCGGGGATAGCAAGGCGGGGCGGGGGCGGAACGCTGCTGGTGACGAGGCTCGCGCCCGTGATGCGGAGCCGCGGCTCGCCCTGCCACGCGGCGCGCAGATAACGGCCCCGCAGAACTACCGGCGGCAGGATGATCCTGCCTCCTCCCAACAGATCCGGCCCATCGCCGGGGCGAAACAGCACCTGCTCGGCAAGCGGCTCCCACACCGTGAGATCCTGCCCCGCCGCGATCGATACCGCCACGGGCCGCTGCTTCGGCACCGTCGCTTCCAGCGAGAGGCTGACGGCGGAGTCCTGGATGGCCCGCGTGTCGAACAGCACTGCGCTGCCGTAACCGGGCATCGGGCCGCCATCGGCCTGAACCCTGACGGAGCTTCCCTGTTGATCGACACGGACCGATACCGGCGATGCCCGGTCGCCGCCGCCTGCCGGGCCGTCAAACGGAATGGCCTTGAGGCGGATGCGGTTCTGCTGTGCGGGAGCGGGAGTGACGAACGCCATCGACAACGGGCGGCCCTGCGCGTCGATAACCCGAATATCGCCCTTGTCCGCCCGGCGGATGGCTACCAGCGCCGCCGGGGGAAGATCGACACGCTGAACCTGCGCGCCCCGCGCCTCGACCTTGAGCGACAGCGCGAAATCGCGCATGTCCGGCGTGGCGCTTTCGTGCCGGGTGTCGCAGCCCGCAGCCAGCAGCAGCACTGTCATCGCTACGGGCAAGATGCGCTTCATGCCTCGGCCTCCTGGGGCGCGGCGGCGCGCGGCGGGATCGGCACAAAATAGCCGATGAGCAGCATCAGCACGCCGACCGCGAGGAAGGCAATGATCCGCGCCAGCCCCTCGATCCGCGACATATCGAGCAGCGCCAGTTTCGCCACGACCACGGCGAGCAGCGCGGCACCGGCCAGCCAGGGCAACCGTTGCGAGCGGGCGCGCGCAAACACCATCAGCCCCATCGCCATCAGCGTCCACAGGATCGAGTAACCGGACTGGACGATCTGGCTGCCGGCCAGCTCAGCCGCATCCCAGGGCACGCCCATACTGTGATGCGCGGTGCGCAGCCAGACCGTGTTGGCGAGGATAAACGCCAGCGCCGCCAACCCCGCCAGCCCGGCGCGCCCGGCCACCAGCCGCGCCGAGCGCTCCTGCATCTGGGCGGATTGCAGCATTTGCCGCCACAAGGCGAGGGCGCCCAGCGCCAGCAGCGCCGCCAGATCGACCGGGTTGAGGACAGGCAGATAGGGCAGCGGATCGGTCACGCCCTCCGCCATCAGGCAGGTCATCAGCGCGCCACCATAGACCAGCACCGCAAGCACCATTGCACCGCGCCACCAATACGCCTTGGCATAAGGGTCAAGCGGCCAGCCAAAACCGCGCAGATCGGCTACGCGCGCGGCCCTGCCCGCCCAGTGGACGAGCAGGAACAGCATCGCCGTCGCGCTGACCAGGAAGGTCACGCCCGCCCAGGACGTATCCCACAAGCGGCCCCGCTCGATTCCCAGCCAGATGCCGTCGGCGAGCAGCGCAGTGGACAGCAGCACCCCGCCCCCATGCATCGCATAGGTCCAGCGGGAGGGCGGCTGCCGGCGCAACAACCAGATATGCAGTCCCAGCGCCACTCCCCAGCACAGCAGATCGGGCAGGTAGAGGATGTGGCGCCCCGCAATGAGCGCGCCCACGAAACAGATCGACACGAAAGGCAGGCTGAGCCTCCCCGGCCAACCAGCGACCGGCCAATCCCTGCGCTTGCCGAACCAGTCCGCCACCGCCATGGCGCCGAGGATCGCCAGCAGGACGGCATAGATCCGCATAGACGCAGAAAGGACCGGCATCGGCAGTTCACCGGCGGTGGCGGCGGGCGTCATGCGCCCGGCCTCCAGCACGATCGCGAGGCACACGAACGCAAAACCGCCCAGAAACCAGGGATGGCGCAAGCCCCTCTCCACCCGCGCATAGGCTTTCGCCATAACAGAGCCGCTATGGCCCAGCGCGGTGCGCATCGTCCATGCAGTGAAGATCATTGGTAATGCCACCAACATGCTTTGCAAGAAGCCGGAGTTGGCGAGCGGAACCGCGGACACAACCGGCCTTGCCGCAGCCAGTGTCAATAGCGCGGCCACCGCCTGAAGCGCCAGGCCAAAGCCGCGGGGAATCCAGCGCGCCTGCCGCGCCCCGACCCAGAATGCCCCGGCCCCTTCGAGCGCCCACACGCACGAGGTCCATTTCACATCGAGCGCCAGTGGCACGGCCAGCGTTACGAACCCGATACCGATGGCGAGCAGGCATTCGTTGAGCAGCCGCATTTCGGGCTGTCCCCGGCGGATCGTCATCGCGACCACCGCGATATAGGCCGCGCCAAAGCCAAGCGCGGACCAGGCTGCCGCATAGGGCTGGTCATGCACCAGCGCGATTTGCAGGCCGAACCCGGCCAGCGCCGTGCCGAACAACAGCGTCGAATCGGCATAGTTGCCGAACTTGCCGGGCGTATTGTGGGCATAGAGCACGGCGGTGGCGAGATAGATCGCCATCGAGAGGATCAGAAAGCCCTGACACAACAGATAATGCGTCGGCTCATAGCCGGCAAAGCCCCAGGCGGACGCCAGGGCAAACGTCGCGACGAAACCCAGCAGGTTGAGCGGACGCCAGCTCTTCTTCCAGGCAATGCCAAAAATCGCGAGATTGAGGATCGTCATATAGGCGAACAGGCCGAGCGGCGTCTCGCTCTCGCCGCCGAGCAGCACGGGCACTGCGAAGCCGCCGAGAAACGCGATGAACGCCATCACCAGCGAATTCTGCATCACCGCCAGCGCACAACCCATAGCGGCGAAAAGGATCATCAGGGCGAAGGCCGCGAGCGGCGGCAGCATGCCATATCCACGCGCCGCGGCAAAAACGACGAGATAGAGCACGGCAATGCCCCCGCCCTGCAAGGACAGGGCGAAGGGCGGACGCGCGGTCCGCTGCCTCAGCCCGATCGCCAACAGCGCCACACCGGCTGCGCCGACCAGCGCCAGCCGCGTTTCGATGGGAAACAGCCCCGCCATCGCGGCAAAGCGCACCAGGAACACCAGCCCGAGGAACAGGATGACGATACCGACCCGGACGATCGTGTTGCCGCCCAACAGCCAGCCCCGCACCTTGCCGATCATCAGCGCGAGCGGGCCGGGATCAGCCTGCGCATGCGATAGGGGCACAGCCGCACCAGCCTGCGGAACCGGCGCGACAGCGGCATCGGGCACCGCTGGCTCTTGCGCAGGAGCGGCTAGCGGCGCGTCCGAGGCGGATACCACCCGCGCGGTTTCAGCGGGGCGGCGGGGAGAGACGGGAGATGGGGGTGGCATCTGCACCGGCGGCGCGGCGGGCATATCGCCTGTGGGAAGCGCCCGCCGCACGGCATCTTCTATCTCCCGCCGGAGGATCTTGCGGAGCCATGCGCCCATGCCCCCACCCAGAACACCACCGGCAAAGAAACCGAATTCAGAGAAATCCCCCAATATGAAGCCCAGCAGCGCGCCGACCGCAGCTCCCCAAACCGCTATTCCCATTCCGGCCAGCCCTCCCGTGCTGTCGGTCCAGCTTGGCAGATCTGGCGGAAATTAAAAGCGGTGCTTTACGGCGGGTGATTAGCAACGCCTGAGGGGCGCGTTGCTACGCTCCATCAGTTCCGCAGGCTGTCAGGCACCAGCCCGCCATTTTCCGCTAGTTTCGCAATCACCGCACGATGTAACGCGTTATTCTGCTCGGCGCTGCCATCCGCGCCGGCATGCACGCCAAGCTCGTCGGCCAGCTCCTTGCGCGCCGCAAGCCCTGAATCGAGATCGAGCAGCTTCAGCAGATCGACAATCGAGCTTTGGTAATTGCCGCCGCCGCCTTTGGTATCCGCCATGGCGGAGAGCACCGTCCCCACATCGACCTGCTGCGCAGGCGATGCTGCCCGAGCGGTCGGCTGAGCGGTAGGCGCTGCTGTTGGTGAAGTGGGCTTTGCCGGCGCGGCAGCCGACGGAGCGGGAGCCGCCTTTGCTTCATGATGAAAAATCTTGTCCATAATTTTGCCGAAAATGCCCATGGATCTCTCCCTCTCTGGCAAGCACAACGCGCCAAACCAATTGGCGCCCGCTGCTAAACCGTTGAAAAGTTCGAAAGCTCCCTTGGAACGGCGAGGCGCGCAGATTGTTCAGGCTTCAGGACGATCTCTGGGAGACTGATTATGAAGCTGCATCTTTTGACGACCCTTTCGCTAGCCGCCCTTGCTCTTGCGTCGTGCGGCAAACAATCCGAGCCGCTGCCCGGTAATGCCGGCATGAGCAACGACATGTCGGCAGCGACCAATGCTGGCGCCGGTAGCATCATGGCACCCGCCTCGGCTGGCCAGACATTCGCCAATGCCGCCGCGGCCAGCGACATGTTCGAAATCGAAAGCTCGCGGCTTGCGGCGAGCAATGGGGCGTCCGCATCGGTCAAGCGTTTCGCCCAGTCGATGATCGAGGCCCACACCGGCTCCACCGACAAGCTGAAGGCTGCGATAGCGCAGGCAACCCCGGCCATGACGCCGGACCCCACCCTCAACGCGGAGCAGCAGCAGACGCTGGATATGCTCCGGGGCAAGCAGGGAGCGGAGTTTGACGCTGCCTATGTCGATGCCCAGAGGAAAGCGCATCAGATGACGCTCGATACCCTGAAAGCCTATGCCGCCAATGGCGACGTGTCATCGCTTAAAACCTTCGCGACAGAGATGGTGCCGGTGGTTACGGGTCATCTCAACATGGCGAAGGGTTTGAAACCCTGATCCTCACCACCAGCAGAGCAGAAACCTTGCCCGCCGCCCCGATGCGCGACGATTGACCAGAGGAAACCGATATGCGCCGTTGGACATTGGGATGCGTCGCGCTGTTAATGGCGTCCTGCGCCTCCGCCGAGGACAAGGCCGCACAGCCTGCGGGGCAGATGGACAAGCCTTTTGTCATCCGGCCCGTCGCCAGCTTCGATACGCCTTGGCGGATCGCATTTCTACCCGATGGGCAGATGCTGGTGACGGAAAAGCCGGGGCGGCTGTTCCTCGTCAGCCCCACAGGCAATAAGCAGCAAATCAGCGGTGTGCCGAAAGTCCATTATGATGACCAGGAAGGCCTGCTCGACATTACGCTTTCCCCTCAGTTCGCGCAGGACAGGATGCTCTATTTCACCTATGCGGAGCCGGGCGCGGGCGGTTCTGGCCTGGCGCTGGCACGTGCCAGACTGGATGGCGCGGCCCTTGCGGATGTTCAGGTGATCTGGCGTCAGCTCCCCTATGGCAAGGGCGGGCAGGATGGCGGTATCATCACCTTCGATCCCGCCGGGCAATTCCTGTTTCTGGCTGTGGGCGAACGCCAGCGCTTTACCCCGGCGCAGGATCCCAATCAGGCGACGGGCAAGATCCTGCGCCTCACGCCCGACGGCAAGCCCGCACCCGGCAACCCGTCTTTTGGGCAGAACGGCGCGCAGACCGTCACGGTTATCGACCCACCACGTGACACCGAAGCCGCCAGGACGACCGCTGGCCGCACCGTCACGCTGAGCGGCCCCAATCTCACGCCATCAGAAACATGGAGCACCGGGCATCGCAACCCGCTCGGCCTGGCGTTCGACTCTCAGGGTGTGCTGTGGGAAATCGAGATGGGGCCGCGCGGCGGCGATGAGCTTAACATCATCAAGCCGGGCAGGAATTATGGTTGGCCGATCGTCTCGAACGGCATCAATTACAATGGCGTGCCCATCCCCAAGCACGCCACGCGCCCCGAATTTGAAAAACCCGCCCTTTCCTGGACGCCCGTGATCTCGCCCGGCGGGCTGAGCTTCTATCAGGGCGATCTCTTTCCGGCATGGCGCGGATCGGCCTTTGTCGCGGGGCTTTCGAGCAAGGCGCTCATCCGCCTCCGCTTCGATGGAAAGGGCGGCGCCGCCGAAGCCGAACGATGGGATATGGGCCACCGCATACGCGACGTTGCCGTCGCCCCGGATGGTGCGCTATGGGTTATCGAGGATGAAGAAAACGGTCGCCTGCTCCGGCTCACGCCCCGATAGGAACTGGCTCGCCCAGACAGGTCTCATATTTTGCGCACGAGCGATGCAATGACGAACAGGCCGGTGGTCGATGTAACCAGCCTGCTGCCCCTGCTCGATATCATCAGGGCATCCGGCCTCACCCCCGAGGCCATTTTGCCCGCCGCAGGAACCGGGCAGGACGCGCTGAACCCGACCAAAAACCGCGTACTCGCGTTGTCGGACTATTTTCGGATCTGCGAACAGATGGCGCTCCAGATCGGCGACGAGACATTCCACATCTCGATGCGCCCGCTGATGGTCGGCACATCGGAGTTCGTGCAGGCGCAGCTACGCGCCTGCCGCACCCTGGCGGAGGTGATGGAGATTATCGCCAAGTCCTATAATGTCATTCACGGCCATCGCTATAATCATGTGCAGAAGAAGGGCGGCCTCGTCTCGTTCACCATCGACGACCGTGAATTTCCCTATACCATGGATCATAATGACGCGTTCGTGGTGCTCTCCGCCGAATGTCTGCTGGTCTATGTGCACGCGCTGATGCTGTCTCTGCCCGCCCCGGACCGGCAGATCCCCCTGCGCGCCATCCGCACCCGCAGCCATGGCAAGCCGGGCGGGTCCACACATCTGTCGTTCTGGGGGGTGCCGGTGCGCTACCGCGCCCCTGTGTTCTCCCTCCAATATGACGCATCAATGCTGAATGTTCCGGTGGACCCGGAACGCAGCCGCATGCTGGCATCGCGCACTATTTATGGTGTGGTCGCGGCGGCGCTGGACCGGATCGACCCTTCGGCCATGCCGGCCCGTTCGTTGTCGGAGCGGGTCGCCCAGCACATCGCTTCGGGCATTTCCGATCAGGCGCAGGTCGCGGCAGCGCTGGGGATGAGCGTCGCCTCCTTGCGGCGTCACCTTGCCGAGGACGGAGCGCCCTTTCGCGATCTCAGGTCGGATATCCTCAATCGCATCGCCTGCGAACAGATAGTGCGCGGCCGCCCCGTCGGCGATATTGCCGACGAGCTGGGCTTTTCCGACGGGCGCAGTTTCGCCCGCGCTTTCCGCCAGTGGAATGGCGTTTCTCCCGCCGAATATCGCAGACATCCTTCCGCTTAAGGAGGGACATTGAGCGAAATTGTCCTATATTCTTTGATCGCGATCGTCGTCGACACCAGATGCGTGGGGAGTATCCTAGCCATAGTCGGGCACAAGCGGCACCGGCACGCAAGGGAGAGAAATGGTGAACGTGGCGCAACGCCTCAGCCTGCCTCTGGTAGCAGGTGCATTGCTGGCCTGTGGGGCTTGCACCACAGGTTCGCCGTCTGAAACCCCGCGTGCTGGCGCGCCTTCGCTCCTCGATCAAAAATATCTGACTGCGGCGGATCGTATCGTGACGGTCGAGGGCATCCCCTTCCGGGTGCGTGATGAAGGCCCGCGCAACGCACCGGCGCTGGTGCTGATCCACGGCTTCAGCTTCAGCCTGGAAAGCTGGGACAAATGGGCGGCAGGCCTGGTGCCGCATTACCGGGTCATCCGTTTCGATCTTGCCGGCCATGGCCTCAGCGGGGCGGACCCCGAAGGCCGTTACGACAGTGCCACACGCATGCGCCGGATACTGGCGCTGATGGACGCGCTCGGCATCAGGCGCGCCTCTTTCGCCGGCAACAGCTATGGCGGCCTGCTCGCCTGGCATATCGCCGCCGCCCATCCCCGGCGTGTCGACAAGCTCGTGCTGGTAGACAGCGCCGCCTGGTCGATCAACGGCGTTACCGAGAAGCCGGCCCCGGTCCCCCCGGCAATGCGCGCCTATCTGCTTAATCCCCAGCCCGCGATGGTGCGGGCCTCGGCAGGGCTTATCTTTGCCGATCCGGCACAACTGACTGCCGCGCGGCAGGACATGATGCACGACATGATCGCGCGGCCCGGCAATGGCCCGGCGCTGGTCGCGCATCTCGAGCAATTCACGCTGGCTGGGCCCGAGCCGGATCTCGCGCTTATATCCGCCCCCACGCTGATCCTGTGGGGGCGCGCCGACCGGGTGATCCCGGTCGAACAGGCCTGGCTGCTGCATCAGGCGATCAAGGGGTCAAAGCTCGTCATCTATGAAGGTGTCGGCCATGCCCCGCAGGAAGAAGCGGCCGCGCAATCGCTCAACGATCTCAGGCACTTTCTTGTGTCGGACGAAAAATAACAGGGTGAATTCGAAAAAAATATGGAGGGACATATGACTGCATATCATCTGAAAAGGGCTATTTTTTCCGGCCTCATGCTCACAAGCGCGCCACTGGCGCTGGGCGCGTCGGCTGCCTTCGCCCAGACTACCGATACCGCCGCCGAGGACGCTTCGGCCAATGGAGGGGAGATCGTCGTCACCGCCCGCCGCCGCGAGGAAACATTGCAGGATGTGCCTATCGCCGTTTCCGCTTTTTCGGGCGAGATGCTGGCCGAACAGGGCGCGCCGGACATTACCGCGCTCCAGCAGCAGACCCCCAACCTCACCTTGCAGATCGCGCGCGGCTCCAACTCCACGCTGATCGCGTTCATCCGCGGCGTGGGCCAGCAGGACCCGCTGTGGGGTTTCGAGCCGGGCGTGGGCCTGTATGTGGACGATGTTTACATCGCACGCCCGCAAGGCGCAGTGCTCGATATCTTCGATGTCAACCGTATCGAGGTGCTGCGCGGGCCACAGGGCACGCTGTATGGCCGCAACACCATCGGTGGCGCGATCAAATATGTGACCAAGCGGCTCGGCCATGATTTCGGCGGCAAGTTCCGCGCTGTTTACGGGTCTTACGATCAGGTCGATCTGGTCGGCCAGGTCACGGTCCCCGTCGGCGACAAGCTGTCGATCGGCGGCGCAATCGCCCGCTACTGGCGCGACGGCTATGGCAAGAACCTCACGACCGGGGCGGAGCATTATAACAAGGATGTGGTTGCGGGGCGGATTTCGGTGGAATTCGAGCCGTCCGAAGGCCTGTTTTTCCGCGTGGCCGCCGACAAGACCATCGACAAGTCCAACCCCCGCCATGGCTATCGCATGCTGGGCAACGGCGCCCTCGCCGCTTATGCGCCGCTGCCCGATGTCTATGACACGCGCGCCGGCATCGGCGATGACAACAAGGTGAAAACGCAGGGCATTTCCCTGACCGGCGAAATCGAGCTGAGCGACGACCTGACCTTCAAGACGATCAGTGCCTATCGCGATGGGCATACCGACACGGTCATCGACTTCGATAACACGCCCGATCCGGCGCTCGATGTTCCCGCCTTCTATGACGACCGGCAATATACCCAGGAGTTCCAGCTTCTGTATGAGGGTGAAAAATTGCAGGGCGTGTTCGGGCTGTTCTATCTCGATGCCCGCGCGACCGGGGCGTTCGACACGGTTGTCGGCGCGCTCAACACCACCACGCTGACATCTGGCACGGTCAAGACCAAAAGCTATGCCGCTTTCGCGGATTTCAGCTATGATCTGACCGAGCAGTTCACCGTTTCGGCTGGCTTGCGCTGGACCAAGGACGACAAGACCGGCACCGTATTTCGCCGCAACTATACCGGCCTGCGCAGCCCGCTGTTCGGCAATGCCGCGGCTGTGCCCGGCCTGGTGCGCACCAACTACACCAATGACCGCAGCTTCGAGCAGTTCACCCCGCGGGTAAGCGTCAGCTACAAGCCCATCGAGGACATCAACCTCTATGCGTCTTATGGCAAAGGCTTCAAATCGGGCGGGTTCGATATGCGCGGCGACGCCGTGTTCACGCCGACCACGGTCAATGGCTATAAGCCGGAAACGGTGGACGCCTTTGAAGCCGGCATGAAAGGCGCGTTTATCGACCGCACCCTGTTCGTGAACCTCGCCGGCTTCCGCTCGACCTACAAGGATCAGCAGGTGACAATACAGGTGCCCAATGTCGCGGGGGGCATCGCCAGCTTCGTCGACAATGCGGGCAAGGCCAATATTTACGGCCTCGAACTGGAGATGCGCCTCGTTCCGTCGCGCAATTTCTCGGTCACGGCGGCGTTCGGTTATACGCACGCCGATTATAAGCGGTTCCTGACCTTTATCAGCGGCGGAACCACGCCCATCGATGTCGCGAGCCAGCGCGTATTCCAGAACACGCCCAAATATACCGCCAATGTCTCGGCCACATGGGCGCACGACCTTGCGGGCGGACGCTTCGCCCTCACTCCCGCGCTGTCGCTGCGCTCCGACTATTCGATGTTCGAGATTGCCAACCCGATCCTCGATCAGGATGGCTATGCGCTGATCGATGCCTCCGCCACCTGGACCTCGGATGACGACAGGTTCCAGATCGGGGTGCACGGGCGCAACCTGGCGGACAAGCGCTACAAGGTGGGCGGCTATAATTTCCCCGGCGCGCTGTTCGGCAATTCGGTGATCAGCTTCTTCGGGCCGCCGCGCACCGTTTCCGTCTCGGCGGAGGTAAAGTTCTGAGCCTGTCGGGCACCAGGGCAACGGCGTCCGGCGGCACAGACCGCCGGGCGCTCGCGCTGTTCATGCTGGTGGTGGTCTATACCTTCAATTTCATCGACCGGCAGATCATCGGTATCCTCGCAATACCCATCAAGGCGGAGCTGCACTTGAGCGACGCCCAGCTTGGGCTGATGGGCGGCCTCGCCTTCGCGTTGTTCTACACCGGGCTGGGTATCCCGATCGCGATGCTCGCGGACCGCAGCGATCGAAGCTGGATCATGACGATCTCGCTCGTGATCTGGAGCGCGATGACCGCGGTTTGCGGAACGGTGCAGAATTTCTGGCAATTGTTCGCCGCGCGTCTGGGCGTCGGCATTGGCGAGGCGGGCGGGGTCGCCCCCGCCTATTCGCTGATCAGTGATCTTTATCCGCCGCACATGCGCGCGCGGGCGCTGGGCGTCTATTCCTTCGGTATCCCGATCGGCAGCGCGGCGGGCATGGTCTTTGGAGGCGTCATCGCCAGCCTGATCGACTGGCGCTACGCCTTTTTCATCGTGGGCCTTGCCGGGGTGGCGATTGCGCCGCTGTTCAGGCTCACCGTCCGGGATCCGGGCCGGGGCGTACAGGAACCGGGCGGCGCTCAGCCCCCGCCCGCCGCGCTCCGGCAGGTGTTCGGCTGCCTCGCCGCCAAGCCCGCCTTCTGGCTTGTGTGCGTCGCGGCGGCCTGCTCATCGATGATGGGCTATGGGCTGTTCTTCTGGATGCCCTCCTATCTGGTGCGCAGTTTCGGGCTGACGCTGCTGGATGCCTCGCTGCATTATGGCGCGATATTGCTGATCGGCGGGATAGCGGGGATATGGCTGGGCGGCGTGCTGGGTGATCGGCTCGGCGCAGCCCGACGCTCGGCCTATGCGCTGGTGCCGGCGGCCGCCTTCGCGGTGACGATCCCCTTCTACATTTTCGGCCTGCTCGCGACCGATATCGTCACCGCGCTCGCGCTGCTGCTGATTCCGACGGCGCTGGGCCTTGTCTGGCTTGGTCCGGTGCTCTCGATGATCCAGCATCTCGTTCCGCCCACCATGCGCACGACCGCTTCGTCGATCTTCCTGTTCGTCAACAACCTGATCGGCATTGGCATCGGCACACCGGCGATCGGCGCACTGTCAGACCTGCTGACCGAGCGGTTCGGCCACGAAGCGTTGCGCTATTCCATTCTCGCCGGAACGGGTTTTTATGCGCTGGCGGCGGTGCTGCTGGTCGCTGCCTCGCGGAGGCTGGAGCGGGACTGGCACGGCTAAAGTGCGATGCGAAAAAGTGGGAACCGGTTTTTCGCAATAGATCGTACGACTCCAAAGCCGGCAGGGCCGCATCCGCTCGCCCCGGTGGAACAACCCAACCGGCGCCACGTTTATCGGTCATAGGAAACAGTAAGTCGCATGACCGCCCATATTCACGCGATCGGGACCGCCGTTCCCGCTCATGATATTCATCAGGCATTTATCGACTGGGCCGCGCCGCGTGTCCGGGAAGGCACCCATCGCAAGCTGTTCGACCGAATGAGCGCGCGCTCAGGGATCCGGCACCGCTGGTCGGTCCTGCCCGTGGCGCAGGAGAGCGGTTCGCTGGGCGAGCCGGGTGGATATTATTCCGGCGCCATGCCGACCACCGCCGCGCGCATGAGCGTCTATGCACAAGAAGCGCCGAAACTTTCGCTGCGCGCGATTGCGTGCCTGTCCGAAAAAAGCTCGCTCGCCGGGATCACCCATCTGGTCGTGGCGAGCTGCACCGGGTTCGTGGCGCCCGGCATCGATCAGATCATCGCCCGCACTCTTGGCCTGCCAGGTTCGGTGGAACGCACATTGATCGGTTTCATGGGGTGCTATGCCGCCGTGGCCGCGCTGCGGACCGCGCATCATATCGCCCGCTCCGATCCCGCCGCGCGGATACTGGTGGTGACGGTGGAGCTTTCGACGCTGCATTTGCAGGATGCCGAGACGATCGAGCCGATGCTGGCGATGCTGCAATTCGGCGATGGCGCCGCCGCCGCTATCGTGAGTTCCGACCCTGACGGCATGGCGATGGAGAATTTCTTTGCCGCCACCCTCCCTGACAGCGACACGCTGATCCGCTGGACCATCGGCGATCATGGTTTTGCGATGCACCTGTCCGGCGAGGTGCCGGGCCGCATCTCCAGAGCATTGAACGACGAGGATTTTCGCGCGGCCATCCTCAAGGGTCGCGACCCGTCGGACATCGCCGCCTGGGCGGTCCATGCGGGCGGGCGCTCGATACTCGACGCGGTCGAGAACGGGCTGAGCCTCCCGCAAGGCGCATTGGCAGAAGCCCGCGCCGTGCTGGCAGAAAATGGCAACATGTCGTCCGCGACGCTGATGTTCGTGCTGGAACGCCTCATGGCCGAGCGCAAGGAGAGCGGCCTGGCGATGGCGTTCGGACCCGGCCTCGCCGCCGAGGGCTTCGCGTTCCGCGCCGCATGATGCGGGCGCTCGCGTTTCCTGTCCGGCAAGAGGAACTGATGGACGATCCGGGCCTCGACCCGGCTGTCTATGCCACCGTGCTGAACGATCTCGCGCGGGTCAACCGCTGGACGCTCGCCGCACGGCCAACCCTCTCCTTCCTCCGCCGCGCACTGAAGGGCCGGCGCCAGCTTCGCCTGCTCGACGTGGGCTTCGGACAGGGAGACATGCTCCGCACCATCGCACGCTGGGCGCGGCGGCGCGGCATAGAGGCACGGCTCGTCGGCGTCGATCTCAATCCGATGAGCGAACCTGCCGCGCGCGCCGCAACCGACCCTGTTCTCGGTATCCGCTTTCACACGGGCGACTATGCGGATCATCTGCACGAGGACCATGATGTCATCATCAGCAGCCTTGTGGCGCACCATATGAGCGAGGCGCAGCTCAGAGCTTTTCTGGTCGCGATGGAAAAGCATAGCCGGATCGGCTGGCTGATCAACGATCTGCACCGGCACCCGCTCGCTTATGGCCTGTTTCCCCTGTTGGCCAGAATGCTGCGCACGCATCCGATAGTGCGGCACGACGGCCAGGTGTCGATTGCCCGCTCGTTCCGGCCTGACGAATGGTCCGCGCAGGTAGCCGCCGCCGCGCTCGATCCCGCGTCCGTGCGCATCACCCGCATTTTCCCGTTCCGGCTGTGCGTCGATCATATCCATTGATCCTGGGCGGCGGCCCGGCCGGATGCGCGGCGGCGACGGTCCTCGCCCGCGCGGGGGCAAGGCCGCTGATCCTGGAGCGGACCCGCGAACCGCAGGACCTCGTCTGCGGCGGGTTCATGAGCGCCGATACGGTCGGACTACTGGAGCAGGTGGGGCTGTCTGCGCCCGCGCTGGGCGCACGCCCGATCACGCGGCTGCGCATCCTTGCCGGCGCGCGCATGTTCGAAACCCGGCTGCCCTTCACGGCCTACGGGCTGTCCCGCCGCCGGCTTGACTCCGCGCTGATCGGGCAAGCCGCAAGCGCGGGCGCCGGTGTCGAACGGGGAGTCGCGATCACTCTGTTGGATCGGGAGGCCCGCCGGGTCCGCCTGAAGGATGGCGCGAGCGTTGCCAGCGACACGATCATGCTTGCCACCGGCAAGCACGATCTGCGCGGCGCGTTAAGGCCACATGCGGCGCGCGGCCGTGATCCCGCGGTCGGTTTGCGGGCGCGGCTGGTGCCGTCCGCCTCGCTCGCCGCCGCCCTCGAGCGCGTCATCGAGCTGCATGTTTTCCAAGGCGGCTATGCAGGCCTACTGCTGTTGGAAGACGGCGCCGTCAATTTATGCCTCTCCACGTCGAAATCACTATGGACGGCAAATCCCTCGCCCGCCGCGCTGCTGCGTTCGCTGGCCGCGAAGAACCCCCGTCTCGGCGACCGGCTCGGCGAAGCGCTGTCTACAGGCCCGTGGTCGAGTATCGCCCATATTCCCTATGGCTGGCGCGCCCAACCCGAGCCGCCAGGAATATTTCGCCTCGGGGACCAAGGTGCCGTGATCGCGAGCCTCGCTGGCGATGGAATGGGTATTGGGCTGGCCAGCGGACAGATGGCGGCTGCCGCATGGCTGAGGGGTGGCGCCAGTGCAGGGCCGCGCTTTCAGTCTGATCTCCGCGCTTGCACGGCGAGGCCTCTTCATATTGCGGGCGGATTAAAGTGGCTCGCGGAGCACCCTTTCGCTTATGGCCCTCTGATGGTGATGCTAAAGACCTTGCCCCAACTGGCGCATCTCGCGGTCAATGCCACGCGGGTCACTGATCGCGGCCGGTCAGCAGGGGAGGGAACGGGTTGTTCTGTTCCGGTGTTTGATGGGTTGGACGGAGCGGTTCAATAGGCGAACTCGATTGTCCCGATGAAAGGATCCCCCCCCTATTAATGTTCATCTCGTTTTGAACCCAACTGGCCCGGCCCTTCCTGCGGGCTTGGTAATCCATTGGCTGCGACAAGCCCCGCCTCCCGCATGACGATTTCTCCCAACCACTCGATGAAAGCCTGCACCCTAGGCTGCCCTGCCACATCGCGGTGGATGGCGAGCCAAAAGTCACGACGTATGGATATGTCAGGGCGAATATGGGTCAGGGCTGGCTCACGGCTCGCCATGAAATGTGGCAGAACGCCGATCCCCGCGCCGCCCGCGATCAACTCCTGCTGGGCAATTATGCTGGTCGATCGGACAGATGCTTCCAGCCCGCTCTCGATCTCATCGAGATAGCGCAGCTCTGGAGCATAGATGAAGTCTGGCACATAGCCAACGAACGGGATGTCGCTCTCACGCAAACTCCCTTCGACTAGCGCCGCGAGCCAATCGCCCCGTGCGCTGGGCGCGTAAAGGCCTAGCCCGTACCCGGTAAGTTTGCGCACTTTCAGAAGCCCGCGTCGTGGCCTGGTGAGCAGAATCGCCAGGTCGGCCTCGCGCTTGGAAGGATTGAGAAAGCCGTTCGAGGCCACTAGATCGATGTCGAGCTGTGGATGGGCGGCGGAAAATTCGGCAAGGTGTGGCGCAATGAAATAGGCTCCGAAACCCTCCGAAACGCTGACGCGAAGTTGCCCGGAGAGTGTTTTGCGGCTCGCGCTCGCCAGCTCGATCCGGCTGGCGATAGACTCCATCTCCTGTGCGTGAGACAGTAAAGCACGACCGTGGCTTGTCAGCACAAATCCCTCATGGGTGCGCTCGAATAACGCCTGTTGCAGCACCGCTTCCAGCGAGCTGACCCGGCGACTGACAGTTGTTGGGTCCATTTTCAGCGCGCGGCCAGCGGCAATCAGGTTTCCATGACGCGCGACACTCAGGAAAATTCGCAATTCATTCCAGTTCATGATGCTGCATTTATGCAGTTAATACCTGCGAGTCTATCCGTTGAATTCGCGCTAGAACGCCATATTGTGCCGTATCATTTTGTTGGAAAGGTTGCACCGTGAGACAAACAGATCATTTCATCGTCGGTGGTCCGGGCGGAACTGCAACCCGCTTCGGCGATATTTTCGACCCCAACAGCGGCGCGATACAGGCGCGGGTCGCGCTGGGTGATGCGGCGGTGCTGGATCGCGCCGTGGCTGGTGCGCTTGCTGCGCAGCCCGCGTGGGCCACCACCAATCCCCAGCGGCGCGCACGCGTGATGTTCGAGTTCAAGCGGCTGGTCGAGGCTCACATGGGCGAGCTGGCGCATATGCTCAGCTCTGAACATGGCAAGGTGATCGCCGATTCGAAGGGCGACATCCAGCGCGGGCTGGAAGTGATCGAGTTTTGCTGCGGCATCCCGCATGTGTTGAAGGGCGAATATACCCAAGGCGCCGGGCCGGGCATCGATGTTTATTCCATGCGCCAGCCGATCGGTATCGGTGCCGGCATCACCCCATTCAACTTCCCGGCGATGATCCCGCTGTGGATGTCCGGCGTCGCCATCGCCACGGGCAATGCCTTCATCATCAAGCCTTCGGAGCGCGATCCTTCCGTTCCCGTGCGCTTTGCCGAGCTGTTTCTCGAAGCCGGGCTGCCCGAGGGCATCTGCCAAGTCGTGCATGGCGATAAACAGATGGTCGACGCGATCCTCGATCATCCGGCGATCGGCGCGATCAGCTTCGTCGGCAGCTCTGACATTGCGCATTATGTCTACAATCGCGGGGTCGCCAATGGTAAGCGCGTGCAGGCAATGGGCGGTGCGAAGAACCATGGCATCGTCATGCCCGATGCCGATCTCGATCAGGTAGTGAATGATCTGACCGGCGCGGCCTTCGGATCGGCGGGGGAGCGCTGCATGGCGCTGCCCGTGGTGGTGCCGGTGGGCGATGCCACCGCAGAGGCCTTGAAGGCGAAGCTGATCCCGGCAATAGAGAAACTCAAGGTCGGCGTCTCGACGGACGCGGAGGCGCATTATGGCCCCGTCGTCACCGCCGCGCACAAGGCGAAGGTTGAGGGCTGGATCCAAACCTGCATCGACGAAGGCGCGGAGCTTGTCGTCGATGGCCGGGGTTTCACGCTGCAAGGCCATGAGAACGGCTTCTTCGTCGGCCCGACCCTGTTCGATCATGTCACTACCGACATGCAGAGCTATAAGGAAGAAATCTTCGGCCCCGTGCTCCAGATAGTGCGCGCAGCCGATTTCGAAGCCGCGCTCGCCCTCCCCAGCCAGCACCAATATGGCAATGGTGTCGCGATCTTCACCCGCAACGGCCATGCGGCGCGCGAATTTGCGGCGCGGGTCAATGTCGGGATGGTCGGCATCAACGTGCCGATCCCGGTGCCGGTCGCCTATCACACCTTCGGCGGCTGGAAGCGGTCCGCGTTCGGGGACACCAACCAGCATGGCATGGAAGGCGTCAAGTTCTGGACCAAGGTCAAGACCGTGACGGCGCGCTGGCCCGATGGCGGTGTGGGCGATGGCGCCAACGCATTTGTCATCCCGACCATGGGCTGACACAATAGGCCATGACCAGCCAGTTTGACCTTACGCAAGACCAGCGCGCCATACAGGATATGGCGCAACGCTTCACCGCCGATGCGATCACCCCGTTTGCCGGGGAGTGGGACGAGCAACACCACTTCCCGCGCGACGTGGTCAAGGCCGCGGCGGAACTGGGCTTTGGCGGCATCTATGTGAGCGAAGCCGGGGGCGGCATTGGGCTGGGGCGGCTGGAAAGCGCGCTCATCATGGAGGCGATGGCCTATGGCTGCCCCTCCACCTCCGCGTTCATCTCGATCCATAATATGGCCGCGTGGATGATCGACAGATATGGCAATGCGGCGGTGAAAGAGAAATATCTATCCTCGCTCGTCTCCGCCGATCTGCTGGCGAGCTATTGCCTGACAGAAGCAGGCGCAGGGTCTGACGCCGCCAGTCTCAAGACAAAAGCGGTGCGAGAGGGTGATCATTACGTCGTTACCGGCTCCAAGCAGTTCATCTCTGGCGGCGGCGAGAATGACCTCTATGTCACGATGGTCCGCACCGGCGAGGAGGGCGCCAAGGGCATAAGCTGCCTCGTGATCGAGAAAGACATGCCCGGCGTCAGCTTCGGCGCGCAGGAGCGCAAGCTCGGCTGGCACTCCCAACCCACCGCGCAGGTCAATTTCGATGGCGTGCGCGTGCCCGTTGACAATCTCGTTGGCACCGAGGGGCAGGGCTTTGCCATTGCGATGGCCGGGCTGGACGGGGGGCGCCTCAACATCGGCGCCTGCTCATTGGGCGGGGCGCAACGCTGCCTCGATGAAGCGGTGCGCTATACTAAGGATCGCAACCAGTTCGGCCAGCCGATCGCCGAGTTCCAGAACACGCAGTTTACGCTCGCGGATATGGAGACAGAGCTTCAGGCCGCGCGCATGCTGCTCTATGCCGCCGCCGTAAAGGTGACGGACAACGCACCGGACAAGACCCGCTTCGCCGCTATGGCCAAGCGCCTTGCTACTGACACAGGCAGCAGCGTGGCGGACCGCGCGCTGCAATTGCATGGTGGCTATGGCTATTTGATGGATTATCCGATCGAGCGCTTCTGGCGCGACCTGCGCGTGCACCGTATTCTCGAAGGCACGAACGAGGTCATGCGGATGATCGTGGGCAGGGATATCGTGCGGCAATGACAGACGAAGTTCTGATTTCGGTTGAAGGCGGCGCGGGGCGCATTCGGCTCAATCGGCCCAAGGCGATCCATGCGCTCAACCTCGGCATGTGCGATGCGATCAACGACGCGTTAGCGGGTTGGCGCGATGAAGCGGCGGTGCAGGTTCTGATGATTGATCATGCAGAGGGGCGCGGCTTTTGCGCGGGCGGCGATGTGCTGGCCCTGCACCGCAGCGGCACCAGCGACGGGGTGGAGGCACGCGCCTTCTTCCACTCGGAATATCGCATGAATCATACCCTGTTCACCTATGCCAGGCCGACCATCGCGTTCATGGATGGGGTAGTTATGGGCGGCGGCGTCGGCATCTCACAGCCCTGCCTCTACCGGATCGCGACCGAAAACACCCGGTTTGCCATGCCCGAGGGCACTATCGGCCTGTTTCCCGATGTCGGTGGCGGATGGTATCTTGCGCGCCTGCCAGGCCAGATCGGCAAATATCTCGCTCTCACCGCCGCGCGGATCGACGGGGCGGATTGCCGCGCCATCGGCCTTGCGACGCACTATATCCCCACTGAGAAGCTGGAAGAAGTGAAGGCGCGGATCGCGGCCAGCCCCACGGATGCCAAAGCCATTCTCGATGCGGCGGAAGTCGTGCCGCCCATCTCCTCTCTGGTGGGTCAGCAGGCCGAAATCGACCGACTGTTCGCGGCCGAGACGCTGGAGGGTGTGCTTGGCGATCTCGCTGCGGAGCCGGGTGACTGGGCGCGCGAACACCATGCCATTATGCTTTCCAAATCCCCGCAGACCAGCAAAGTCTCGCTGCGCCTGCTGCGCGAGGGCGCTACCATGCCAAACTTCGCTGATGAGATGCGCCAGGAATTTGCGGTGGCCGCTCGCGTCGTTATGCGTCCAGATTTTGCCGAAGGCGTGCGGGCATTGTTGATCGACAAGGATAATAAGCCCACATGGAACCCTGCTACCCCGGAAGGCGTGAGCGATGCGTTGATCGACGCGATCTTTGCACCCTTGCCTGCCGGGGAGGCGTGGACACCGGCACCCTGATACGAAGGACTCTCCATGACATATGAAACAATATTGGTTGAAAAGCGCGGCGCCGTTACGCTGATCACGCTCAACCGCCCGCAAGCATTGAATGCCCTCAACGGGCAGGTGCTGGAGGATCTGATCCAGGCATTCGCCGCTTATGATGCGGACCCGACGCAGCGTTGCGCCGTGCTTACAGGCAGCGAAAAAGCGTTCGCGGCGGGCGCGGATATCAAGGAAATGGCGGACAAGCCCGCAGCCGATTTCTTCATGGAGGATTTCTTCTCGGGCTGGACCAGCCATGTTGCCGCCACCCGCAAGCCGTGGCTCGCGGCGGTGGCAGGCTTCGCGCTCGGCGGCGGATGCGAACTCGCGATGATGGCGGATTTCATCATTGCGGCGGATACCGCCAAGTTCGGCCAGCCCGAGATTAAACTTGGGGTTGCGCCCGGCATGGGCGGATCCCAGCGCCTGACGCGCGCGGTAGGCAAGGCCAAGGCGATGGAAATGTGCCTTACCGGCAGAATGATGGGCGCTGACGAGGCTGAACGCGCGGGGTTGGTCAGCCGCGTGGTCCCTGCCGCAGAATTGCTCGACGACGCGCTCAAGACCGCCTCCACCATCGCGGCCATGCCGCCGATGGCCGCCATGATCAACAAGGAGATGGTCAACATCGCCTTCGAAACCACCCTTGCGCAGGGCTTGCTTGGCGAGCGGCGAATGTTTCAGATCCTTACCGCCACCGAGGACAAGAAGGAAGGGATGGAGGCGTTCGTGGAAAAGCGCGCCGGCATCTGGAAAGGCCGATAACACTCTCTTGAAACTGGAGAAATCGACATGAAGATCGCATTTATTGGCCTGGGCAACATGGGCGGCGGCATGGCTGCCAATCTGGTAAAGGCCGGGCATGATGTCCGCGCTTTCGACCTTGCCGAGGCCGCCCTCTCCCGCGCGCGCGACAATGGGTGCACGACATTCACCAGCGTGAAAGAAGCGGTTGAGGGTGCCGACGCGGTCCTCTCCATGCTGCCCAACGGCAAGATTGTGGAAGCTGTCTACACTCATGACGTAATTAGTTATGCGCCCATCTCGGCGCTATTGCTTGATTGTTCCACGATCGACGTCGCCACCGCGCGCAAGGTGGCGGCGGATGCCGCCGCCAAGGGCTATACGATGGTGGATGCTCCGGTTTCGGGTGGTATCGCCGCGGCCAATGGCGGCACACTCACGTTCATGGTGGGTGGCACTGACGCAGACTTCGGCCGCGCGCAGTCGATTCTCGCCGCTATGGGCAAGGCCGTCATTCACGCGGGCGCTTCCGGTAATGGCCAAGCCGCCAAGATTTGCAACAACATGCTGCTCGGCGCAAGCATGATCGCGACCTGCGAGACATTCGCCATGGCGCAGAAGCTCGGCCTCGATCCGCAGACTTTCTATGATATTTCAAGTATCTCGTCAGGCCAGTGCTGGTCGATGACCAGCTATTGCCCTCTGCCCGGTGTAGGCCCGCAAAGTCCCGCCGACAACGACTATCAGGGCGGTTTTGCCACTGTGCTGATGCTCAAGGATCTCAAGCTGGCCGTGGAAGCCGCGCAAAATGTAGGCGCCAATGTGCCCATGGGCCAGCGCGCCGAAGCGCTCTACCAGACCCACGCCGATGCCGGAGAAGGTGGTAAGGATTTCTCGTCGATCATTAAAATGCTCGGATGATCAGCAGCATCACTAGCGGGCCTGACATGCAAATTCAGCCCCGCTAGTAATGCCTCCTGCCTCAGAGTACGAAGTCGGCTGCCGTGATCTGCGTGCGTGAGATTACAGAGATGCCGAAATCGTAGCCGCCGTCGTGATCGAGATCGAGCGCGACGACATAGCTGTTCTTCGAGATCTGGTTGATCGCGAGATCGGACGCCAGAATGTGGAAGGCACTGAGGTCGATCTTGTCACTTTGAGCGGCGCTGAAATCCGCGACCTTGTCAAGCGCGGAGAAGCCGCTGTCTCCGGCTTGGAACACAAACATATCCGCGCCCGCGCCGCCTTTCAGCACATCCTGGCCGAGTCCGCCGTTCAGGATGTCGGCCGCGCCGCCACCCTCGAGCATGTCGTTGCCGGCGCCGCCGAGCAGCGTGTCAGTTCCGCCTGCGCCTTTGAGCGTGTCGTTACCAGCAGCGGCGTTCAGCGTATCATTGCCTGCCCCGCCATTCAGCGCGTCGTCGCCCGAACCGGAATTGATCACGTCGTTGCCGCCTTCACCCTCGAAGCTCTCGTTCGCCGCGCTACCGTTGAGTGTGTCATTTGCCTTGGTGCCCTGCGTCACCACATCGTCGACGAACATCGCGAGCAACTGGCCGTCCTGCACCAGTTCCGGATCAACAAGGTTGAGGTGCGATTGCACATCCAGCAGGTAGGCCTTGGTATCTGCGTCACCAAGCATGCTGGTTACGTCGATAACGCCAGAGCTTTCCTCATCCTGCGTCTTGAAGCCCGGCTGGCCAGAGACGAACAGCGAGGGATCATGCTGCGCAATCTGGGTCAGCGTGTCCGTCACCGGATCATATTCCCATACCTTGGCAATATGGGTCTGGTTGCCCGGATCTTCCTGCATGATGACCTTGCCGTCGGCGTTGACGGTGATGTTGTCCAGCATCTGCTGGCCTTCGGTGCCATCCAGCACTGCAACGATGCTGCCACCTGCTTCGGGGTTGGTGATGTCGGTGAAGGTCGCCTTGTAGAGGCGCGAGGGGGCGTTGAAGCCATTGGTCGTCACGAAATAAAAGACGTTGGGGTTGGTCGGGTCGAAGTGCACATCTTCGGGGCGCAGGAATTTGGTGACGCCCAGCGCATTGCTCTGTGTTTCCAGCGCGGCGCCGGTCATCTTGCTCACGTCACCGTCAGGCGTGCCGTTGCCATCGTCATCCGCACCGAGCTTGGTGAGGGTAAAGCTGCCATTGGCAATCGTGCCATTAGCTTCGGCGGTGATGCCGCTCACGGTCAGGCCGAACAGGTCGCCATGCAGCAGGCCCGCCTTTTCAACCGCGTTACCGGTCGTCTGCTTCTCGCCGATGTAGATATAGACTTGGCCGCCGGTCGAGTCGTCGGTGCCGATGTTGATGGTCTTGAGCTGCGAGTAGTTCGAGCTGACCGCGTTTTCCCAGGAGAACAGGCCGGTATAGGCCAGCTCATAGGCCGTTCCGGCCTCGGCGCCAGATACGACGACGCCGAATTCCTTGCCTTCCGAGCCGACTTCCTCGCCGGTCATGAAAATCCTGTCCTGCGTGCCATAGACTGTGCCGTCAGATGCGGTATAGGAATAAGCCGATTGCAGCGCCAGATCAGCCGAGCACAGGCGACCTATAGCATAAGTGGAGGTGACGAAGCTCTCAGTCGCATCATCCCACAACTGCACAGTGCTGATCGCATCCTTGACGCCCACCACCTGGAGTGTGGTCTTGTCGATCGTCCATTGCGAGACGAATGCGCCAATCGCGCCATGATCACGCACCACACCAACATTAGACCCCAGCTCATGGTTCATCAGCAGGGTGAAGGTGCCGTCGCCGTTGTCGTATGCGCCGAGGCCGTCTGGTATGCCAACCATGCGATAGGCCGAGCCATCGCCCTTGGTGTCCAGCACATCACCGACCGTCGCGATTGAGGTGAAACGAACATTGGGTTCTGTGCCCAGCAGATAAGGTGCTGTAGTAGTAGAAGGTCCGATAGCCATGATATGCCCCCTTGAGGAATGGTGAGCATCTTCTTAGCCAAGGCACATGACACAATGATGTTGGTTTGGTTTACTTTTTGCGAATCTCGTATGACTGTCTTGTCATAGTGTGGACTGACATATCGGAATAAAAACGACTATATCCGACCAGCCTTGACCGTGACCTCCAGCGATCTTCGCTTAGCTTCCAATGCGGGCAGGGCCTGACCGACGAATCGGTGGCCGGTTCAGCCCTCGGAGGTCAATTACGGGCTGCAGGAGGAACCACGGGGAAAAGCAGAGGAGCGACCTCGACTCCTTCCTCGATCAGGCTGCGCGCCTCCTGCGCCGCTACCTCGCCATGGATAGGCCGCGCATCCTCTTCGCCATAGTGCATGGCGCGGGCCTTATCCGCAAAACCCCGGCCGACCCATTCGCTCTTTTGAAGCATTTCGGCTTGCGCGTGCGCCATCGCCTTCATCAGCTCCTGCAATTTCGGATTGTCGTTGCCTGCGCTGACAGGCACCGTGCCGCCTTCCGATTGAGGCTGGGGCGGCGGCGAGTTCGGCCGCGCCGGAGCGATCTGGTTCGATTTCGCGCCGACGGCGGGCGCCATCACCGCCTTTCGAACCGTGCCGTCTCCACACACGGGACATTGCAGCAGACCCGTAGCGCGTTGCCGCTCATAATCATCGCTGGAGGAGAACCATCCTTCGAACCGATGGCCGCCGCCTCCGCATTGCAGATCAAACACTATCACGAAACAACTACTCTTTCCGGCAAAGCCCGCCGATGCGCCAACACTGGCACACGCGCTCTTACCTGCTCGATGCACGTTAGATCAATATCGACAAAACCAAGCCCCGCTTTATCGCCCATGTCGAGAAGCACCTCTCCCCATGGATCGATCACAAGACTATGGCCATAGGTTTCCCTCCCGTCCTCATGGCTACCCACCTGCGCCGGCGCGAGGACAAAACAGGCGGATTCAATCGCGCGAGCGCGCAGCAATGTGTGCCAGTGCGCCTTGCCGGTCGGCACCGTGAAGGCGGCGGGAACGAGGAGCACTGTGGCCCCCGCGTCGCTCAGACGGCGGTAAAGGTCTGCAAAACGCAGGTCATAGCAGATGGACAAGCCCATGCGCGCCCATGGTGTATCAACGGCCATAAGCTGATCGCCCCCGGCATAAACCGCCGACTCCCGCCAGCTCACACCATCGGGCAGGTCGACATCGAACAAGTGGATCTTGTCATAGCGCGCGCGAAGGGCACCTGTATCGTCGACAATGAAACTCCTGTTGCTCCAGCGCCCATCCGCGCGTTCGCCCTTGAGGCCTAGTGAGCCGACATGCACCCATAGCCTTGCCTCCTGCGCCGCCTGCCGCACAGCCGCCAGCACGGCATCATGCGCCTCATCCGTCAGGCTGGCCGAAGCGCGCTCGCGGTTGCGGTCGAGGCAGCCGACCATCTCGGGCGTGAACAACATGTCCGCACCGCCCTGCTTCGCCTCATGAATGGCTCGCACCAGCATGCCGGCATTGACGGCAGGGTCTATGCCACTGGTCACTTGCAGAAGTGCGGCACGCATGGTGGAGTGCGCGCTCAAATTCCCAACAGATCGTCGAGTTTGCTGTCCCGCTCAAGCGCAGCCAAGGCGTCCGACCCGCCGACATGAGCGCCTTCCACGAAGATCTGGGGCACCGTCATCCCGCCATTGGACCGTGCGATCATCTCAGCGCGTTTTGGCCCGCCCATGGTGATGTCATATTCTTCGTAAGTAACGCCTTTACTGTCAAGCAGCGCCTTCGCCCGTGCGCAATAGCCACAGAACGCCTTGGTATAGATTTCGACATGCTTCATAGCTTCAATGGCCTCCTGATGCTGAAATCGGGACGGGGTGCGGCAATGTCAACCATGTCGGCCTCATAATACCCGCGCCCAGCACAGCAGGTGCACTTCCCTTGCACCGCTCGCCAACAAGGTTTGGATGCAGGCCCGCGCGGTGGCACCACTGGTATGGATGTCATCGACCAGCACCACTGCCTTGCCGTTGAGGCTCTTGGCACCAGCGATATCGAGCATGAAGGCGCGGCGCACCTCGCGCTCGCGCTCACGCGGGCCGAGATCTCGCAAAGGGCGCGTCCGCCTGCTGCGCTTGAGGAGCAGCGGATCGTGCGCCAGCCCTGTGATCCTCGCGATATGCCGCGCGAGCAGGGCAGACTGGTTGAAGCCCCTGCCCCACAGGCGCCAGCGGTGCAGCGGCACGGGAATTATCACAGCCATTTCCTGCGCAGCCAAAACAGCGGGAGTGAGGCGCGTGACCATATGCTGTGCCATCAACCGCGCCAGTCCAGTGCGTCGCCCGTATTTGAGGCGCATCGCAATATGGCTGGACACTGGCCCGTAAGCGAGCGCGGCACGGGCAGAAGCCCAGGGCGGCGGCTCGGCGAGGCAGGCGCCGCATTGCCTGGCTTCCTCCTCCTCCTCGACCTCCAGCGGCAAACCGCAGCAGGTGCAACAGGGGTCGCCTAAAAAGCGCATCTCTGCCCAGCACGCGCCGCAGAAACCCCCAGCCTCGGGCATGATTTCGCCGCAGCCGGGGCAGCGCGGTGGCAAGGCATAATCCACCACGGCGCGCACGCCGTATCGCAGCAAATCTAGCTTCCCCTGTGCCATAAGCTACTTGTCCAACAAGCGATAGCGCGGCACAAGCCCCTTCATGACGCCTGATGCTATGCCGCCGCTACTGTTCTGCCCCCAACGTCGCGCCTTGGCTCGGGACCGGGCGCATGCGCGTTTTTCTGCCCATGATTTTCTCTACCGCCATATGTTCGACGGGCTGCTGGAGCGGCTGGGCGATGTGACGCGCACCTTTGCCCACGCGCTGGTAATCGGCTGCCCGGACACTAGTGCACGATCCGCCTTGGAGAAACAGGGCTTGGAGGTGATATGCGTCGATCCAGCGGCACGCAATGCGGCTCTGGCAGGCGGCATCCAGGCAGAGGAAGATGCGCTCCCCTTTGCCGAGAACAGCTTCGATCTGGTGCTGGCCTGTGGCACGCTCGACACTGTAAACGACCTGCCGGGCGCCCTGATGCTGATCCGTCGCGCGCTGAAGCCCGATGGGCTGTTTCTCGGCGCATGCATAGGCGCCGGGTCGCTCCCTCGCCTCAGGCAGGCACTGTTTATCGCGGAAGGAGACAGCCCACGCCCGCACATCCATCCACAGATCGACGTGCGGGCCGCTGGCGATCTGCTCGCGCGCGCCGGCTTCGCCCTGCCGGTAGCGGACAGCGAGACGTTGCGCGTCCGCTATTCCGCGATCCTCACCTTGATGCAGGATCTTCGCGGTATGGGAGGCGGCAATATAATGACCGCAGCACGACGCGGCCCCTTGAACCGCGCAGTGCTGGCGCGCGCCGCCGAGCATTTTGCACAGGCTGCCGACCCGGATGGCAAGACCGCCGAGACATTCTCGATGCTGTATATGAGCGGATGGAAGCCCGACCCTTCCCAGCCCGCCCCTGCCCGGCGGGGATCGGCCAAGGTTTCGCTGGCCGAGGCGCTGGGGGCAAAGGGTTGATGGTTACAAGTTTATACCAGTGCGTCCAGCACCCCGATCATCGGTAAGTCTGCGGGCGGCATAGGCAGGGCAAACATTTCCGTCGGGCGCGCCCAGCGCAGCGCAGCCGCATGGCGCAGATAAGGCACGCCCGTCCATTTGCGGCAGACATAGAGCAGCAGGAGCAGTTCCTGCCCATCCTCGGTGCGCCCGTTGGCAAAGGTAGCGGGCGCGAGGCAGCTTTCATGGGTGAGGATGCCCAGTTCCTCCTCCAACTCGCGCACCAGCGCGGCTTGGAGTGTCTCGCCGGCATCGACCTTGCCGCCGGGGAACTCCCACAGACCGGCCATCGCCTTGCCCTCTGGTCGCTGTTGAAGCAATACCCGGCCCCCAGCATCCACCAGCGCGGCGGCCACCACGATGAGCGGCCTGTGCTGGGGCAGCCCACTATGCAAAGATTTTGTTAACGCCTCAACCATACAACCCTTTCCGGTTCTTATATCGAGAGGGTAGCGGCATGACAAACCTCTTCCATCGCATCGCATCGTTCGGGCGCACCGGACTGTTGCGCTGCAATCGCGGGGCAACGGCAATAGAATATGGGCTTATCGTGGCGCTGATCGCCATTGCGATCGTTGGCTCGGTAACGGTAGTCGCCAATAAAACCGGAAATATGTGGGGCAACGTCTCAAACGCGGTTAACAACAGTTAACGTCGAATCCTCCTTTTTCCGCCGTTTTTTTAAGATTTATTTTACTCATCGACCCTAATTTTCAAACTGCCGAATGGGAAACCATGAGGCCGGGTAGTTTACGGAAGCTTTCAAGGAGACACCAGATGCAGTATTTTCGTAAGATGCTGAAGGACAGCAAGGGCGCGACCGCCATCGAATATGGCCTGATCGCGGCTCTGATCGCCGTCGCCGCCATCACCGCGATGGGTTCGGTCGGCAACAAGCTGGAGAACACCTTCAACAACGTCGGCAACAACCTCTAAGGCGCCGAACGCAAAAACAGGAAAGGCGGCGGGTGCGAACCTGCCGCCTTTTTCGTTGCGCATGTGATGCCGGCTGACGCCTCGGCCGCCGGAGTGGCCTTCTGCCACTTCCTGCCCCCTGCCTAGTAGGTGACGATCTTCACTTTCTGTCCCGGCGTCAGTGTTGATGAAGCGCTGAGTGCATTCAGCGTCAGGAACCGTTCCATCCTGTAATCCTCATAAGCCATCCGCCCGGCAAGCGTGGCGAGTGTATCGCCCGCCTTTACTGCCACGACCGAGACTTTACGCGGTTTCACTGCCGCTGCCTCCTGCGCGGTAATGCGTCGGAAGGACTGGGTCATCCCGGCAAACGGACCAAAGCCCTGTCCGGCAGCCGTCATCGTCACGAAATGGAAAGCCTGGCTGGCGCTCATTTCATAGGCGATCACGGTCACATCGACCGGGCCGCTCTGGCCGTTCGCCTTCACTGTCGTGTAGGCGGTATTCATCCCTCCGGCCGAGCCATGCTGAATCGACTGAGGTGTATAGGCGTTGTCCTTCGCGAGGGCGCGGAGCACGGTCGTAACATAGCTGTCGAGATTACCGGTATAGGGCGCGCCGCTAAACTGCGCCTGCCCGCCCGAGCCGGAGATAGTCACGGCCTGCGAGCCATTCATCATCGCAAAGCCAGAAGGGGCGGTAAACGCGATCTTGAGATCGGGATGGATGAACTGGCTGCCGTTGACGATGCCCTGTTTGGGATCATCGCCATAGATCACACCGTTCAATGCGGCCAAAAACGCATCCCGATTGCGCAGTGTGTTGGTCGAGCCGGTATCCTTGGCGCGCTGTAGGGCACGTTGCACGCGTGAGGCGGGGTCCGGATGGGTGCTGGCCCATTCGGGCATATCTTTTGCCTGCCCGGCTACGCGGGCGTCCAGTGCGCTCTGCGCTGCCAACGAGGCAAGCATGGACGACAGCGCCCTGGGGTCATAACCACCCTTGGCGAGATAGCGGATACCCAGATCGTCGGCTTCATATTCCTGAGAGCGCGAGAATTTGAGGGTGAGGAGCTGCGCCCCTTGCCCGATCCCCTGTTGCAACAGGCCTCCCAGCCCCGAGCTGCCCAAGGTCGCCTGCGTCAATATCTGTAACAATGTACCACCAATGGCGTTGCGTGTAGCCGCTTTCTGCCGCCGCTGGCCATGCATTGCGGCAACATGGCCGACTTCATGCCCCAGCACGCCGGCCATTTCCGCCTCATCATTACATAAGGCCATGAGTTGACGGGTGATATAGACATAGCCTCCCGGAATGGCGAAGGCATTGTTTACGGAACTGTTGAGCAGAGTGACGGTGAAGTCGCTCTGCACGTTTGACAGGCTGGATTGGGAGGCGATCCTGCGTCCCACGCCAACGACATAGGAGGTCTGAGGTCCGTTATAGGCGCCGCCAAATTCCTGCAGCAACTCGGGGTGCGCCTTGGCGCCCGCCTCCTTGTCCTTAGAGCTAATCGAGGTGGCGAGCGGGATCGGCTTGGTCTTGCTACCGCCTTCGGACCCGCACGCGATGACAAGGCCGACAAGGCCACAACTCAGCATCAGGCGCTTCATTCGCATAGAAAGCTCTCCCAGTCCCATTTGCCCGCTCAACCGACGAGGGCGCTTTTCAGTTCCTCTGGCTGTTCTTCGCCAGCTATTGCCCCATGGCGAGGAATTTGTCAGCCCTTGCGCTGCGCAACGCGGAAGAATCCAGCGCGGAGAGCATTTCCAGCTCCTCGCCCAGCGCTTTGCCTAGCGAAGCAACCGTCTGTGCATGGTCGCGATGCGCGCCGCCCATCGGCTCAGGCACGATGCGGTCAATCACGTTCAATGCTTTCAAATCCTGCGCCGTTATTTGCATAGCAGCAGCGGCATCGCTTGCCTTCTCCGCCGTGCGCCACAGGATAGAGGCACATCCCTCGGGCGAGATCACGCTATAGACCGCATGTTCCAGCATCAGCACCCGGTTCGCCGCGGCAAGGGCAATGGCGCCACCGGAACCGCCTTCGCCCACTACCGCCGCGACCATCGGCACACCCAGCGCAAGGCACTGCTCGGTCGAGCGGGCGATAGCTTCCGCCTGGCCGCGCTCCTCCGCCTGCACGCCGGGAAATGCGCCGGAGGTATCCACCAATGTTACTACCGGCAGACCGAAACGGTCGGCAAGCTGCATCAGGCGGATCGCCTTGCGATAGCCCTCGGGCTTGCCCATACCGAAATTGTGCCGGAGGCGGCTGGCGGTATCGTCGCCCTTTTCATGGCCGATTACCATTACCCGCCGCTTGCCCAGCCGCGCGAAGCCACCGAGAATCGCCTGATCGTCGGCAAAAGCGCGATCCCCCGCCAGGGGAATGAATTCATCGAATATCCCGGAAACATAATGGTTGAAATGCGGCCGGTCAGGGTGGCGCGCCACTTGCGTCTTTTGCCAGGGCGTCAGCTTGGCATAGGTTTCCGCCAGCATTTTTTCGGACCGCTGTTGCAGCTTCGCGATCTCGGCATCTATATTGAGCTCGCCTGACTGGGCGGTATCGCGCAGCTCCGCGATGCGGGCATCGAGTGCGGCAATCGGCTTTTCAAAGTCGAGAAACGTAACCATGACATGAGGCGTTAAGGCCGCGCGCGCTTCAGGTCAACGAGCGGATGGCGTCGATTAACCAGTTCGACTAGATGGGCGCTGTCCACATGCGTGTAAATCTGGGTCGTACCGATGTCTGCGTGACCTAGCATGGATTGCAGCGCGCGCAGATCTGCCCCGCCGGCAAGCAGGTGGGTCGCAAAGGCATGGCGCAGCACATGGGGGCTGATCCGCTCCGGCTCTATGCCTGCCGCCGCGCCCAGCGCCCGCACCATCTGGAACAGGCGCACGCGCGAAAGATGCGCCTTGCCCGAAGGGAACAGCCAGGGCTGGCCCAATGGCACTCGGACAGACCAGCGCGCCGCCACAGCACGGGCACGGTCTGATACCGGCACCAGCCGTTCTCGCCCGCCCTTGCCCCTGAGGATCAGAAACGGGCGATCGGGGTGGATGGCGTTACGGGGCAGCGAAACCAGTTCGCTGGCGCGTAGACCAGAACCATAAAGCAGCTCTAGCAACGCCAGCATACGAATGTCCTGCATGGGGGGATGTTCTCCCGCTGCGCGCTCCTCTGCCACCGCAAACAGGCGCGCCACTTCGTCATGGCTGAGGATGCGCGGCAGGGGGCGGCGCATGCCAGGTCGGACGATAACGGTAGCGGGATTGTCAGGCCTCAGCCCCTCGCTTTCGAGAAAAGCATAAAAGCCGCGCAGGGCAGAGAGCTTGCGCGCGAGCGAGGAGGGTGTCAGCCCGGCCCAGCGCCCGGAAAGGCGGCGCAGTGTTTCGCTGTCCGCGCCCGCCAGCCCGCGCAGATGGGCACTCGCTGCTTCCAGATCATTGCGATAAGCGAGAATCGTGTTGCGCGCCGCGCCTCGTTCCACACTCATCATTTCGAGATAGCTATCTATGAGCGGCGCATCGCCCGCGCTGGCTTGCGGACGACTTTGGGGGTCCGCCACGCCTTCTCAGCTCCTCATGATCGCTTCGGCGGCGATCATGCGCGCCTCCGGGTTGAGGCCAACTCGGTGCAGCGCTGCTACGATATGATAGAGATGCTCCGGCGGCATACGGTTCCAGCTCGTGGTCTGCATGCCTGCCGCCGCGAGCAGGGCCACCGTGCCCTTTTCACCCCGGCGCGCCGCATCCGCGATCGCCACTGCCCAGCGGCTGCGCGCCCGGAAATCAACTCCCGCATCCTCCGCCGCGTCCCTGAGGGTTTCTCCGCCGATCCGGCCCAGCCCGGCCAGGCCAGCCAGCGCCATACGCCCGCGTGGAGAGGCCTCGCTATACTCCTTCAGCCTGCCGCTGGTCACGCGCACCGCCATCCGCGGCGCACCTACCGCAAGCATCGCCCAACCATCCGCGCCATCGGCATCGGCAAGCGCCTCCGCAGCGCCGGCCCAGCGCATCGCGCTGATATCATAGCCCGCGCTCAACATCGCGGCGACGAGATGGCTCAGGTCCGCGCCATCCACCTCTGATACAGGCAGCGCCGCCGCCGCGCGCGCCGCCGCAAGCAGACTCAGCAGATCCCATCCCGTGCCACCCGACCACAGCGTGCGCATGCCATCGAGTTGCTCGGCGGCATTACCGCCCGCATAGGCGCGCCGCAGCGCAGCCAGCCGGTCAGCCAGGCCGTCGGGCAGTTCTTCCTGCCCTTCGAAGCCGCTATAGAAATCGACCAGCGCGCTCCCCGAAAACACGCCGAGCCGCGCTGCGGCCTCGACTCCGGGCAGGCGGGCAAGCGGGCTGAGCATGGGCGCGCGCGCCTGCCAGGCCCATACGTGCGAGCCGGTCTGCGCCATCAGCGGTGCGGGAATATCGACATTGGCGGCAGTAGCGAGGCCAAAGCGCCAGGCAGTCAGGCGGTCTACCCCGTCCCACTCGATCTTGACCGAGCGCCGGGCATTCGCGCCCGCCCCCACAATCTTTTCGGTCAGGCGATAATCTATGCCGCGCACATCGCCACGCCGTTCCGTCTGGTTCAGGATAGCGCTGGCCCGGCCCTGCTCGGCGGAGAAAGACGCGCACATCGCCTCCGCCATGCGCCAGCCCGGCGCATCGCTGGATGCTGACGCGCCTTGCTGGATCGCGCACAAACCAACCGGGTCAGCACTGGCGAGATAGGCCTGCGTCGCTACCGCGTAGAGCCGCTTGCCATATTGGTCGCTGTCGACGCTCTGCACCAGCGAGCGGGCGGCATCCGCCTCGCCCATACGCACCAGCATCCATGCACGCTCCGCCACCCAGTCCGCCCCGCTGATGCCGCGCGGAGTCTGCGTGGCCGAAAGCAGCGCCCGGCGCATCAGGATCGATCCCCAACGGGATGCCAGCGGCGCCTTCGTCTCGCGCAGCAAGGTAGCGAGGTAAGGGCCGGACGCTCCGCCAAAGCTATTTTCGGGTAAGCCGCCCGCTTCCTCGGTGAGCGGCCCTACTCTGTCAAGAGATCGGTGAGCGCCCGCCGGCAAGTCATATTTCTGCTGCTCGGCCGCCAGTTCTTCGGGGCTAAGCTCTTCTGCGACGGCGGCATTGCCCGCCTCTGGTGGCACGGCTGCGGTCGGCCCACCCAGTTGCGACAAGTCGAGTTGCAGGCCCGGTTGCTGCGCCGGTGCAGACGGAACCGCAGGCTTGCCCTGCTGCGATGAGGGAGGCTGCGCGGGCCTGTCTGCTGGGGGATCATCGCCAAAGCCGGGAGGTAGCAAAGAGGTTGGCGTCCGCCCTGCCATCAATGGCACCGCCAGACTCAGGGCCATACCACCTGCGGCCAACCCTGTCAGAATGCGCCATTTTCCTCCGCCCGGTGCCATCGCTCAGTGCCCTAGCTTATCCGCCGGGACTGGCTTTTCCACCCGGACGAGCGGCTGCTCGCCACCCTGATGCCAGGTCCAGCCCAGCGCGCCCAGAACAAGTATCGCCAGTAGCAGGCAGCCCATCGGCACTGGGCTACGGCGGCGAGGGGCTTCGCCAAAAGAATTTGTTCGTCTGATTTTCATGATTCCGCCAGGCGGCTCCGCCAAATAATGACCCAGAAAATTCGCTTTTGCGCATCAAGCGCATGGCTGTATAGCCGCGCCCAGCATGGAACAAAACAGCAAATCTGCGCAAGGGCAGGACGACCGGCCGATTGTGCTCATCGGCATGATGGGCGTCGGCAAGTCGACTGTCGGTCGGCGCCTTGCAGCGCGGCTTGGCCTGCCGTTTGTCGATGCCGACGAGGAAATAGCGCATGCGGCGGGCATGTCGATCCCCGAAATTTTCGCGCGATATGGCGAGGAAGGCTTCCGGGACGGCGAGCGCCGGGTAATCGCCCGCCTGATCGAGGAAGGGCGCAAGGTCATCGCTACAGGCGGCGGTGCCTTCATCAACGAACAGACCCGCACCCTCATCCTGGACCGCGCGATCACTATCTGGCTCGATGCGGATCTTGACGTATTGGTAGAGCGCGTTTCCCGCCGCGAGGGCAGGCCGCTGCTGGAAGGCAAAGACTCGCGCAAGGTGCTGGCGGAGCTTGGTGCTGTGCGTAACCCGGTCTACGCGCTTGCGCCCCACCGGATCATCAGCGGCACCGGGCCGCATGAGCAGACCGTCGAGAAAATCGTGGAGACGCTAAGCCTATGACCCTTGTGCCGGTATCGCTGGGCAATCGCAGCTACGACATCGTTATCGAGGATGGCCTGCTGGATCGCGCGGGTGCACATCTCGCTCCTTATGCCCGCAATGGCAGTATTGTGGTGGTGACGGACGAGCGTGTCGCGGCGGTTCAACTTGCGCGGCTACAAAATAGCCTGGCGGCGGCGGGCATTGCCCTCACGCCTGTGATTCTTCCTCCCGGCGAAGGCACCAAGAGCTGGAATGGGCTGTCCACTCTCATGGACCGGCTGCTGGAGCTGGGCGTAGAGCGCAAGGACGCTATTGTGGCGCTGGGCGGAGGGGTGATCGGCGATCTGGTCGGCTTTGCGGCGGCAATCCTGAAGCGCGGTTGCCGTTTCGTGCAAATTCCCACCACCCTGCTCGCGCAAGTGGACAGTTCGGTCGGCGGCAAAACGGCAATCAATTCGGCGGCGGGCAAGAACCTCGTCGGCGCATTTTACCAGCCGGTGCGTGTGCTGATCGACCCGACCAGCCTCGACTCCCTGCCTATGCGTGAAGTGCGCGCCGGCTATGCCGAAGTGGTCAAATATGGCCTGATCGACGACGCCGATTTCTTCACCTGGTGTGAGGTGAACGGCGAGGCTCTACTGGACGGAGCGCCCTCCGCGCGGACACATGCCATAGAGAAAAGCGTGCGCGCCAAGGCCGCCATCGTCGCGGAGGACGAGGAAGAAAAAACAGGGCGCCGCGCGCTGCTGAACCTTGGACATACCTTCGGCCACGCGCTGGAAGCAGAGACAGGCTATTCCGACCGGCTGCTGCATGGCGAGGCGGTGGCGGCGGGCATGGCCCTGGCATTTCGCTTTTCGGCGGCGCAGGGGCTTTGCCAAGCGGAAGATGCCGCGCGGGTTGGCGCGCATCTGCGCAACTCGGGCCTGCCTGCTTCGCTCAAGGACGCGGGCGTGAGCGCCAGCGGCGCCCGGCTCGTCGGCCATATGCTGCATGACAAGAAGATGGAGGGCGGCACTTTGCCCTTCCTGCTGGCGCGCGGGATCGGGCAGACCTATCTCGACCGGACTGTGAACCTCGATAGGGTAGCGGCGTTTCTGGATGGCGAAGAACGAGGATAAATCAGGCACCAGCCCGATAATATGCCCATGCCGCCCAAATCCAGGCGGCGATAAGCAACGATCCGCCAATCGGCGTGATTGCCCCCAGCCAGCGCGGCGCGCCCAGAGCCATCAGATAGAGCGTGCCCGCAAATATCGCGGCACCTGCCAGCATCATCGCTGCTTGCCCGCGCAGGGATTGCATCAGAACCAGTGCAGCTACAGCGTGAACAAGCTGATAGATACCTCCTGTCCTCAACCACTCCGCCGCTTGGGGCGACGCCGCTCCATGCGCTCCAAATGCGCCTGCCGCGATACCGAGCGCGGCGCTCAACGCCGCCATAATCCCGATCATGCCACTGCTCCATTCCTGAGAATGAGCGCCTGTTCCGCCGCATCGCGCACCGTCTCGAAGGCGAGCAATATGGACGGGTGGCGCGCGGGATAGGCTCTGGCGGCTACGAACACATCAATACCGGGCCAGAAATCCGCCGCCTGCTCACTGCCCATATCCACCAGATAGGCCCGTAATGCGTCCGCCGCGACACGCATCTCGCCTGCGGTGCGCCCGCACGCATGGGCACAAACCAGCGCCGCCGACGCCTGCCCCAAGGCGCAGGCCCGCGCCTCCAGTCCAAGCGCGTCTATGCGCCCTGCTTGGTCGAGCACCACATCGGCGATAACCCGGCTGCCGCAGGTCGGGGAACGGCGATCAGCGCTGGCGTCCGTATGGGCAAGACGCCCCTGCCCCGCCAGCGATGTAGCCAGCCGCAATATTTCTTTGCTGTAGAGGTGAGACGACATGAAGCAGACCCTATCCCATTTTCCGGCCAGATGAAACGGCCGTTAGCCCACTGCAGGCAGGGTGAGTCGCACCAGTAGACCGCCCATGTCCTCGCTCTCCAGCAGAGCGACCGAACCCTGATAGATTTCCGCGACATCGCGCACGATTGCCAGCCCGAGGCCGGTGCCCGGTTTGCCGGTATCGAGCCGCGCACCACGATCGAATATCCGCGCGCGCTCGGCTGCGGGGATACCAGGGCCATCATCCTCCACGTCAATCGAGACGTTGCGTCCATCCGGCGCGGGAATGACGGTAGCGAACACGCTGCCCCCGCCATATTTTGCCGCGTTCTCGATGAGGTTGCCAAGCAGCTCATCGAGATCCTGCCGCTCGACCAGAACCACGGCGCTGGCATCGCCATCCATATCGATCCGCACATCGGGATAGAGGCGGGCGACGGCGCGCTGCACCGCTTCCAGGCTCTCCCACACAGGCGCGCGGCTTTGCGCCGTGCCGCGCCTCCCGACCGCGCGGGCGCGGGCAAGGTGATGATCCACCTGCCGCCGCATCGTCACCGCTTCGCGCATCACCGTTTCGTTGAGATCGGGCGCCTGCGCAGTGGCGGCGTTCATGATAACGGTAAGCGGGGTCTTGAGCGCGTGTGCCAGATTGCCCGCATGCGCGCGCGCCTCTTCCGCCTGCCGCTCGTTATGGGCGAGCAGCGCATTCAGTTCCTCGACCATGGGCAGCACCTCGTCTGGCACCGCCTCGGTCACGCGGCTCTTCTCACCCGCACGCATGCGCACAATTTCCCGCCGCACCGCGCGGAGTGGGCGCAGGCCATAAAAGCTCTGCACGCTCGCCATCAGGAATAGACCAACGCCGAGCAGCGCAAAGCTGCGCACCAGGGTGACACGCAGCGCGCTGATCTGCGCATCAAGCCCGGATCGTGCCTGCGCCACGGCAAAGGTCCAGCGGGCGTTCGAACCGGGGATGACGACCTTGCGCTCCATCACGCGCAGTTTCTCGTCCGGGAACTGCCGGCTGTCGGAGATACGAAGGTCTGCGCCGGGCCGATCGACATCGAGCTTAAGCGCCCGATCCCACAGGGAGCGGGAGCGCCAGTCCTCATGCCCGCGCGCACTGATCTGATAATAAAGGCCGCTATTAGGCTCAAGGAAGCGCTGATCCGCCAATGGGCGATTGAAGAAAACCTCGCCGTCCGGCCCAATTTCGGCGGACGCGATCATCGCGGTGAGGGCATAGGCCATACCCTCGTCAAAATTGCGGGTGATCGCATCGCGCTGCAACCGGTCCAGCGCCACGCCACCCCCGATCAGCATGATACCGATCCATAACGCCGCTACTAGCATCATGCGCCGGCTCAGCGAGCCGGTGGTGCGCACGCCAGGCGGCGTCAGCGAATGGGAATTATCCGTCACAGGGCGGGATTATGACGCCACCTGTTCTTCGAGGCTATAGCCAAGTCCGCGGATCGTGGTGATGACATCCGGTCCCAGCTTCTTGCGGATACGCGTGACGAAAACCTCGATCGTGTTCGAATCGCGGTCGAAATCCTGATCATAGATATGCTCTATCAGTTCGGTGCGGCTCACCACCTTGCCTTTGTGATGGAGCAGGTAAGAAAGCAGCTTGTATTCCTGCGCCGTGAGCTTCACCGGCTCGCCCTTTAGCGTCACCTTGCCGGAGCGGGTATCGAGCCGGACATCGCCCGCGTTGAGTTCGCTTGAGGCATTGCCCGAGGCGCGGCGAATGAGGGCGCGCAGACGCGCGATCAGCTCTTCGGACTGGAACGGCTTGGCGAGATAATCATCCGCCCCGGCATCCAGCCCCGCCACCTTGTCTGACCAGCTATCGCGCGCGGTAAGCACCAGCACCGGGAAAGCCCGCCCTTCCTTACGCCAGCGATCAAGCACCGTCAGCCCGTCAATCTCCGGCAGGCCCAGATCCAGCACTGCGGCATCATAGCTTTCCGTGGACCCGAGAAAATGCCCATCCTCGCCATCGGTGGCTAGGTCGACCGCATAGCCCGCGCCTTCCAGCGTGGCCTTTAATTGCCTGCCCAGGTTAGGTTCATCTTCAACAATCAGCAAACGCATATTCTAAGCCTTTCAATGCGCACGGCCCATCACCTCGCCGGTGCGGCCATCGACATCGACCCAAACCACCCTGCCTTCGCGCACATATTTCAGGCGGTAGCGGTTGGAGTTTTCATGAAATTCGGAGCCAAGATAGGTGGCATCGCCCATTTCGTTCTCCATCCGCCGCTTGATGAGAGCGAAAGGCATTACCCGCCCCTCAAGCATTGCACGACGGGCGGCATCCTGCTCGTCGCGCGGCCCAAGCGCAGCGGCATGCGGCACGCTGACCGCGCCATAAGCGGGCAGGCCCACCAGACATATAAGAAGCAGGCGGTAGAACATCGTCATGCTTGTGTCATAAGTCATAGCCTTTGAACAAGCGGTGAATGGCGGGGTCATATTAGGGAAAGGGTTGCCGGAAGGCGCGCTGTAGCATAGCAGCCCTCTCATTATGGCTGCACCAATATTATCCTATGAAGGGCTGGGCCTCATCCAGGGCGCGGGCTGGCTGTTTCAGGGGCTGGACCTCCACATCGGCGAGCGGGATCGCCTCGCGCTTATCGGCCGCAACGGCGCGGGCAAGACCACGCTGCTGCGCCTGATCGCCGGAGAACTGGAGGCCGACCGGGGCCGCCGCTCGGTCGTGCCGGGCACGCATGTGGTAATGTTGGAGCAAGACCCGGACGTTGCCGGCTTTGTCACGCTGCTCGATTTCGCACTGAAAGGGCCGAATGCCCCGCCGCAGCATGAGGTGGAGGCGATTGCCGACCAGATTGGCATAGACCTTACGCGTGAGGCGGCGAGCGCCAGCGGAGGCGAGCGCCGCCGTGCTGCCATTTGCCGCGCACTGGCCAGTGATCCGGACATATTGCTGCTCGACGAGCCGACTAACCATCTCGACATCGCGGCGATAGGCTGGCTGGAGGACTGGCTGAAACGCTACACCGGCGCGTTCATCGTCATCAGCCATGACCGCACCTTCCTCACCCGCCTCACCCGCCAGACGCTCTGGCTCGACCGGGGGAACCTCAGGCGCAACGAGATCGGCTTCGGCGGGTTCGAGGTATGGATGGAGAAAGTCTATGCCGAAGAAGCGCGCGCGACGGACAAGCTCGACGCCAAGCTGAAACTGGAAGCACACTGGCTGGAGCGCGGCGTTACCGCGCGGCGCAAGCGCAATCAGGGCCGCCTCTCCAAGCTCTATGAAATGCGGGCGCAACGGGCCTCTATGCTCGGTCCGCAAGGCATGGCCAAGCTCGCCGTCGCAAGCGACGACGTAAAGACCAAGAGTGTGATCGTTGCGGAAAATGTGACCAAATGCTTCGGGGTTGAAGGTCAGGAGCGTGCGGTTATCAAGGATTTTTCCCTGCGCATTCAGCGCGGCGACCGCATCGGCGTGGTCGGCGGCAATGGCGCGGGCAAGACCACCCTGCTCCGCCTCCTCACCGGCGAGATCATGCCCGACGAAGGCACGATCACGCGGGCGAAAACGCTGGACGGCATCGTCATCGACCAGCAACGCAGGCTGATGGCTCCCAACAAGAGCGTGCGCGAGGTGCTGGCCGAGGGCGGTGATTGGATCGATGTGCGCGGCGTCAGGAAGCATGTGGCCGGATATTTGAAGGAGTTCCTGTTCGATCCCGGTCTAGCCGATGCCAAAGTCGGCACGCTCTCTGGCGGCGAACGATCCCGCCTGCTGCTGGCGCGCGAATTTGCCCGCGAATCGAACCTGCTGGTGCTTGACGAGCCGACCAACGATCTTGATCTTGAAACGCTCGATCTGTTGCAGGAGGTGATCGCGGATTATGGCGGCACGGTGCTGATCGTCAGCCACGATCGCGACTTCCTCGACAAGACAGTGACGATCACCCTGGGGCTGGATGGCTCCGGCAGGGTCGATGTGGTCGCGGGTGGCTATGAGGACTGGGAGAAGCAGCGCAGGCAGGCTAATGCCTCGCCCAAGCGCACTACGCCCGCCAAACCGGGTGCCGCGCCGCCTTCTCCGTCACCTTCGGCTAAGTCCGCCAAGCTGAGCTACAAAGATCAGCGGGACTATGACCTGCTGCCAGCAAAGATAGAGGCGCTGGAGGCGGCGATTGCAAAAGATGAGACGGCGCTGGCGGACCCCGATCTCTACACGAAAAACCCGGCGCGGTTTGCGGCGCTGATGGCCGCGATAGACAAAGCGCGCACAGAAAAGGACGCGGCTGAGGAACGCTGGCTGGAACTGGCGGCAATGGTGGAGGAGATGGGGATCTAAGGGCATGAATGGTTCAGATAAACTTGGAGAGTTGTGTCATCAATGAACAGGTCTGGCCATTCGGAGAAATCCTTCCAACAGAAAACTATCCCGCAATTAGCTTTCAACATTGTGTCGGTTTTACATAGTGTTTCGCTAACGAACCTTCTCGTCACCCCACCCTGTAATAGTCCGCCACGCGCTCCAGCGCGAAGGTGAGAACCAGTTTTGCCGCGCGGCTCGGCCAGCCCAATGCCTTTTCCGCCGCGCTCAGGCCCTCGCCTGCGCATGCGACGCGCCACAATATATCCTTCAACCCCGGCCCGGTATGATCAAGCGCGGCGTGCAGCCGGGTCTTGGCGCTAATCTGGCCGTCTCCGGACGCCAATGCATCGGGCGCGGCGCGGCGGCCCTGAGAGGGCGGCGCACTATCCCAGCGCATCGTCACCCGCGCGCCAAGCCCTGCCCGCTCCCAGTCCTGCCTGAGCCGCTCACCCGCCAGATAGAGCCGCTCCGTGAGGTGCCCGCGCGCATAAAGCCACATCAGCGGCGATTCGCCGATGTTGACACGCACTGTCTGCGTCTCTCCGGCAGGATCCTCTATTGCTCGCTCGATAAATGTTCGGGCTCGGGTTTTGGTAGCGTGGCTCTGACAGGCGGACATAAACCCTCCGATAATGAATAGCGTCCCTCTTGCCATTTTCAGCAAAGTGTAGGAAAGATAAAAAACCATATAGGTTATTCGGAGCGAAAATTGATTACCAGAATTCGCGAAGTGCGCCGCGCCAAGGGCATGACTCTTGATGATGTCGCTAAGCGGTGCGAACCGCCTACCACCGCGCAGACGATCGGACGGCTGGAAACAGGCACACGCACCGTCTCTGTGGGATGGCTCAACCGCATCGCGCTGGCCCTTGGGGTAACGGCGGCGGATCTTGTCGACCTGCCGGGCAAGGAGCATATCCCGGTCGCGGCCTATCATGGCGCGGATGGCGCCTATGCTCCGGCCCGGCCTTCGCATTTCGTGGCACCGCTGATCGAGGGGACGATGGTTGGCCTGCGCATCATGTCCAGCATAGGAGATTATCGCGCAGGTGACGAAATCTGGTGCATCCGCATCGAGCCGTCCGCATACGCAAGCGCGCTCAACCGCGACGTGCTGTTTCCACGCCCGGGCGGACGGTTCCTGTTCGGGCGGCTCATTGGCCGTGAAGGCGACCGCGTGCAAATATTGCCTTTCAGCCCTCACGCGCGCCAGCAGATATTGTCTGATCCGCCATGGGCCGCGGTGGCAACGAGGCTTGTGCGGGGCTTGTGAACTTACGATCCAGAACAGGCAGCTTTGCCGCGTTTTGAATTGAACCGCACCAGCCTGCACTCGCCTGTTAACCAGTTCATGCTATGACAGGGCGCATGACTGTGCGCGTGCTGACCTTATCAACGCTGTTCCCGGACATGACACGCCCGAATTTCGGCGTGTTCGTGGAGCGGCAGTGCCGTGAACTCGCCCACCGCGATGGCGTGGAGCTGACCGTGATTGCACCTGTCGGGCTAGCGCCATGGCCGCTCTCCCGCCATCCGCATTATGCGCCACTTACCGCCCTCCCCGCCAGCGAGCGGTGGCGCGATCTTACGGTTTATCGACCACGCTTCACGGTAATTCCCAAGCTGGGCGGACGCTTTACCATCGCCAGTATGACCCGTGCGATCTGGCCGCTGGTAAAGCGCCTACATGAGAATACGCCTTTCGATGTGATTGACGCCAGCTTCTTCTACCCCGATGGACCCGTAGCGCAGACGCTGGCGAAGCGGCTTGGCATTCCCTATTCGGTGAAAGCGCGCGGGGCGGACATCCATTACTGGGGCCGCCTCCCCGCCACGCGTAAGGCGGTATTGCAGGCAGGCAGGGATGCAGCGGGCCTGCTCGCGGTTTCAGAAGCGATGAAACGCTCGATGATCGCGCTCGGCATGGATGGCGAAAAGATCCGCGTCCATTATACTGGCGTCGATCTGGATCGTTTCGCGCCGCAGGACCGCGCGGCGGCCAAGGCACGCTATCATCTTGAAGGGCCAGTGGTGCTGTGCGTCGGCAACCTTATCACGCGCAAGGGGCAGGATCTGCTGATCCGCGCGCTGAGCCATCTCCCCGGCGTTACCTTGTTGCTCGCCGGCCATGGGCCAGACCGCCCGGCCTATGAAAAGCTCGCCACCGAGCTGGGGGTGGCAGAGCGCGTTGGATTTCTGGGCGCGGTGCCCCATGAGGACTTGCCCGCCATTTATAACGCGGCAGACGTGATGGCGCTTCCTTCCGCATCGGAAGGACTGGCCAATGCCTGGGTCGAGGCGCTGGCATGCGGGACTCCGATCGCGATCAGCGATGTCGGCGGCGCGCGGGAACTGTTGACCGACCCTCAGGCAGGGCGGATTGTGGAACGGACGCCCGATGCACTGGCTGAGGCTTTGCACGAGATGCTGACGCAGACGCCCAACCGGGTGGCGACGCGCAAGGCAGCGCTGCGCTTCACCTGGTCGACCAACGGCAACGGACTTTTCGCGCATCTAGCTGGCATCGCGGAAAGCGCGACTTAAGGTTGGCCGCCGCCCGCCGGGCCAATGCGCTCCGCGCCCTGCGCCACTTCCGCCGCCTTCGCCTTCTTCATCGCTGATTCGGGCGTGAGGCCCAGCGATATCAGCAGCGATGACGACACATAAATAGACGAATAAGTGCCCACCACGATGCCGAGCAGCATTGCCGAGGTGAAACCCATCAGCACATGGCCGCCAAACATCAGCAGCGCGCCGAGTGCGAGCATAATCGTGACCGAGGTCATCACAGTGCGCGGCAGCGTCTCGTTCACCGACAGATCGATCAGCGACTTCATATCCATCTTGCGATATTTGCGCATATTCTCTCGGATACGGTCGTCGATCACCATCTTGTCGTTGATCGAATAGCCGATGATCGTCAGCACCGCGGCGATAATGTTGAGATCAAACTCAAGCTGGGTGATCGCAAAAAAGCCGAGCGTCATCACCACATCGTGCACAATTGCAACAAAGGTCGAGACGCCGAACTGCCACTCGTAGCGCAGCCAACTGAAAATCGCGATGCCTAGCACGGCGAGGAACACAGCGAGCGTGCCTTTCCACTTTAGCTCACCCGAAACCTTGCCGGAAACAGTATCCACGCGGGTGAAACTGATGCCTGGATAGTCCCTTTGCAGCGCGGTCTTGACCTTCGCCACCACCGCGTTGGATGCGCCTTCGCCGCCCTGTTCTGGCAGCGGCAAGCGCAGCGAGACGGTGTTGGGATCACCGAACTGCTGGAGCGTGCTGTTACCGACACCCAGCCGATCGATATCCGCGCGCACCTTCTCCAGCGGCGGCTTGGAGGCAAACTTCGCCTCGATCATCAGGCCGCCGACGAAATCCACGCCAAAATTGAGGCCGCGCACGCCAACCGCGACCGCCGCCACCAAAGTGAGCAACGCGGTGAGCGCGAATGCCCATTTGCGCAACGCGACAAAGCCGATGTTGGTGTTGTCCGGAACCATTTTGAGCAGGCGCATTGTCTTTCTCCCGCCCCTAAATATTGATGTCTGTCGGCCGCTTGGCCCGCAACCAGAAGCTCACCAGCATACGCGTGAACACCACGGCGGTGAACACCGATGTCGCAATACCAATGAGCAGCACCACCGCAAAGCCCTTGACCGGGCCGGAGCCGAGCGCGAACATGATCGTGCCGGCAATCGCATGAGTCACGTTCGCCTCGAAAATCGTGCGGCTCGCTTCCTTATAACCATGCTCGATCGCCTGCACCACGCTGCGCCCGCGCCGCCGCTCCTCGCGGATGCGCTCGTTCACCAGCACGTTGGCATCCACCGCGGTGCCGATGGTCAGCACGAAACCCGCGATACCGGGCAGCGTCAGCGTCGCGTTCAGCACCGCCATCACGCCGAGGATCACGAGCACGTTGATGACCACCGCCATGTTGGCATAGACGCCGAAGCGGCCATATGTGACGAGCATGAACGCCAGCACAGCCGCCGTCGCGATCACGCAGGCGATGATGCCGCTACGGATCGAGTCGGCCCCTAAATCCGGCCCCACCGTGCGCTCTTCCACCACCGTAAGCGCCACGGGCAGTTTGCCTGACCGCAGCGCGATTGCCAGCTCATTGGCGCTCTGCACCGTAAAATTACCAGAAATTTGCGCGCTGCCCCCTAAGATCGGTTCGTTGATATTGGGCGCGGAGAGCACATTGCCATCAAGGATAATAGCAAAGGGTCGGTTGACATTTTCGGTCGTCACCCGTGCGAACTTGCGCCCGCCCGAGCCATTGAAGCGGATATTGACGACCGGCTGGTTATTCTGCTGGTCATAACCCTGCTGCGCGTCAGTCAACTCGTCGCCCGAAACCATCACTTGCCGCTTCACGGCGATGACAGGCAGGCCGGAGGGATTATCGGGATAGGGCAATATCTCGCTGCCGATGGGCGCACGGCCCTGCGCCAGCTCGGCGGGGTCTGCGGCATAATCGACCAGCTTGAACTCGAGCTTCGCCGTCTTGCCAATCAGGTTCTTCAATTGCGCCGGGTCTTGCAGACCGGGCACCTGCACTACGATGCGGTTTGCGCCCTGGCGGATGATCGTCGGCTCGCGCGTGCCCAACTCGTTGATACGCCGGTCGATCACTTCCTTAGCGACTTCCATCGCCTGGTTGACGGCGTTGTCGATGCCCGCCTGCGTGGGGGTAATGCTGATGGTGCTGCTGTCCTGCACCGCAACATCATAATCGCGCTGGCCGGTCAGCCCCGCGCCCTGCGTCAACGGCCGGATGCGCTCCACTGCGGCATCGACCTGCGCGGGGTTGCGAACCATGAAGCTGAGTTTGCCACCTTTGCGCGAGATGTCGCCGATCGCGATCTTGGGATCGCCCCGGCGCAACTCGGTGCGGATCTGATCCTCCATATTCTCCAGCCGCGCCTTCGTCACATCGGCCGGGTTGGCTTCCAGCAAAATGTGGCTGCCGCCCGAGAGATCCAGCCCCAGATTGACCTTGAGCTGAAGCGCGGAAGGAAGCTGGCTGAATATCCGCTCCGGCAGAAAAGTCGGCACGGCAAGCGCCGCGCCAAGCGCCAGAGCGGCGATAACAAGGATGATCTTCCAGCGGGGGAAACCGGGCATGTGCGGGTTCAGTCGTTCGCTGGTTTGGCGGTAGGGTCGATGATGTCGGTCAGTGTCGATTTGAGCGCACGCACCTTGACGCCCTGGGCCAGTTCCACTTCGACCACGCCTTCTTCGACCTTGGCCACCTTGCCGATGAGGCCGCCGCCGGTCACTACCTGGTCGCCCTTCTTCACAGCTTCAATCTTGGCCTTATGGTCCTTCATCCGCTTGCTCTGTGGGCGGAGGATCAGGAAATAGAACACCACGAAGATCAACAGCAGCGGCAAGATCTGCACCATGAACGCGGCACTGCCCGATGCGCCTGCGGCACCGGCTGTCTGGGCATAAGCGGGAGAGACGAGGAGCATCGGTACAATCTTTCATTATTCTGGACCCGGATGGGCACGAGCGCACCACGCGGCAGGATGGGCGCGGCTACCACAGATAGGAATGTTCGCGCAACGGGCAAGAGGGGTTGCAAGAGAGTCGCTTTCGCCCTACATGCCGCCCCCTCGGTCGGGACGTAGCGCAGCCTGGTAGCGCATCACACTGGGGGTGTGGGGGTCGGAGGTTCGAATCCTCTCGTCCCGACCAAATTACCTAACATTAGCAATGGGCTACCGTGGTGGCGAAAGCCACTGCTGCCCCCGTCGTGCCCTCCCCAAAAGTATGCCGTAAGTTTCGCATCGGTAACGCCGTGGTTAGGGTGCTCAACAGGTTCGGGAGGACGGACGAATCATGGCCGCACCCAATCTACCGTGGCCTGACAAGCCCGATGCGCAGGTCGCTTGACAATTAAGTTCAGTCATTTAGTACGACCTTATGCAATTTTAGGATGCGAAAATGATTTCTGCCGCACAATGTCGGGCCGCCCGAGCAATGCTGAACTGGAGCCAGGACGAGCTTGCGACCAATGCGCAAGTCGCGCGCGCAACGATCGCTGATTTCGAGCGGCGCGAGCGCGATCCAGTGCGGAACAATATGTTTTCGATCATTAGCGCGTTCGAGGCGCGCGGCGTGACGTTCGTCGACGAGGGCGAGCTAGGGGCAGGCGTCCGGCTGAAGCAGCCAGAGCTAGAATATATCAACTCGGTTCGGATGCGCGGCGGTGACGTGATTATACCGATGAAGTTTCGGGGTCAGAAATTCTCGGCGGTCGTTCCCCGCGAGGTTATCGATGACCTAGACCACACCACCTACGGGACCGACGAGGATCGCGCCAAAGCAGTTACGGCGCATTTCCCGAAATATCTCCGCATCGCCGAACGTATCGTGCGGCGGCCGGGCCATGAGCTTAGCAAGCAATTGATTCTCACGTCCGACGAAATGGAATCTTACCGACTTGAATGCGTAGCGTGAAGTTGGCTGTTTCTATTCGACCTTAATCGCTCAACAGCGACCGCTGTCGTAATGTGGGTAGAACCGTGGGTCGGATCAAATTAGATCCGCCTAAAGTCCTGAAAAATATAAGGAATTTAGGCGCTATTGGCGGACCTGCTGGGAGCAGGTTCGAACCAACTTACCGAAATCTTGAAGGAATGGAATGACGTGCTTCGTCATTCCAGCCTCGGTCGCGGACAGCCCCAAAACACCAATGAACGGGAGGATGGATGCGCCCCGCACGATAGCCGTCCGGCTGTCGTGCGGAGGCGCAAGATTGCATAAGAGGGGGGCCGGATGGGAATTCGTCCGCCCCCGTTTTCGCTTAGGCTCACCTTCGAGCAGCGCGCTCAATTGGAGCGCGAGGCAGGGGATATGTCGCTGGGCGGCTATATCCAGTCCCGTCTGTTCGATCCTGATAATCCGCCGCCGCGTCGTCGGGGTAAGAATCCGGTCAAGGATCACAAGGCTCTGGCCCAAGCCCTCGGTCTGCTTGGGCAATCGCGCCTTTCCTCGAATCTGAATCAACTCGCACGGTCGGCAAACACGGGCAGCTTGCCCGTGACGCCGGACACGGAAGCCGCATTGCTGGAAGCCGTGGCGGAGATTCACGAAATCCGCCGCTTGTTGATCGAAGCTCTGAACCTTGAGGTCGAGCCATGATCCTCAAGGCATCGCAGCGCAGCGGCGCGAAACAGCTCGGGCTTCACCTGATGAAGACGGAGGAAAACGAACACGTCGAAATCCATGAGGTTAGCGGCTTTGTGGCCGATGATCTGATGGGCGCGATGAAGGAAGCGCACGCGCTGTCACTCGGCACGAAGTGCAAGCAGTTCCTGTTTTCGGTGTCGCTCAATCCACCGTCCACTGAGTCTGTCCGCGTGGAAGTTTTTGAAAGAGCCTGTGACGTGATTGAAGGAAGGCTTGGCCTGAAAGGCCAGCCGCGCATGATCGTCTTCCATGAAAAGGAAGGCCGTCGTCATGCCCATGCCGTGTGGTCGCGTGTTGATGCGGAAACCATGACGGCGAAGCCGCTCCCATTCTTCAAGCGGACGCTGAACGCTATCGCCAAAGAACTCTATCTCGAAAACGGCTGGAAGATGCCGGACGGTTTTCGGGATTCCAAACTGCGTGATCCGCGCAGTTTCACGCTCGATGAATGGCAGCAAGCCAAGCGGGCTGGCCTTGATGCGCGGGAAGTGAAATCGACGATTCAGGAATGCTGGGCTGTGTCGGATAATGGTCCAGCTTTCGCCAAGGCGCTCGAAGAGCGCGGGCTGTTTCTGGCGCAAGGTGATCGGCGCGGTCACGTCGCTGTAACGATTGAGGGCGAAGTCTTCGCCATAGCTCGCATGGTCGGCAAGAAAACCAAAGAAGTTGCGGCCCGCCTTGGCGACCCGAAACAGCTTCGGACGGTCGCAGATACCGTCCGGCATATTGGCGAAGCGGTCGCTCCGCGCCTTTCGCGTTATATCTCGGAAGCCAAGCGCATCGCGCATAATGCGATGAAACCGCTCAACGAGCGGAAGCAGTTGATGAAAGACGCCCACGCGCAAGAGCGGAAGCTGCTCGCCGAAAAGCAGCGTGAGCGGCACTTGTCGGAACAGCGAGCGCGTTCAGCGCGAGTCCGCACGGGCGCAAAAGGTGTTTGGGACATTATGACCGGACGCTATTTCAAGGTTCGGAAGCAGAATGAAATGGAAGCCTTCTTCGGGCTGCAACGTGATTGCGCTCAGCGGCACGATCTGGTTTCCGCGCAACTCAAGGAACGGCAAAGCCTGCAATCGCAGATTGTCATGCAGCGCGAACGAAGTGCGCGGCAAGTGTTGGGTCTTTATCGCGATGCTGCCCAATATCGTCGCATGATGCGGGACGGGCAGTTCGAGCGCGACGGTTCGGAGCAGTCGCGTTTGCCAACGCCACGCGGTCCTGAACTGGGGCGCTAATGCTCTTCCTAGGTCGCGGTGGGCGAATATATGCTGTTCAAAATGGGCAATACGCCTTCTTCAGCTAGGTGCATATTCAACCATGTCCGTTCCACCTTGTTTGTATCGGAAGTTTCCAACCAATAGAACCAAGTGGCTCTGCCTAGAGGTGTGGGCGACACCTTAGCAGGCGTATCGAGGTGCTGCACCATTCGTCGCCGAATGCCCACAGATAAGCCGATATACAAAATCGTACCGTCAAATGTCGTGATTACATAGCAGCCAGAGATTTGAGGCAGGAATCGCTCTCGACTACGGCGGAAGCTCTCCCGTTTGGAAGGCTTAGGTATGAGATTCTCAACGTTCAAATTTCGATTGCCGTTGCCATTGATGCCTTGTGTAAAGCACGCGTCATTTCTTGGCTCACTACGTTGATAGCCCCTGAATTGAGAAAGCTTGCTTTGCCACCTTTCGCCCACCAATCGGAATGGCCTACCCCCGCATAGTCCCCCTCGACATTATCAAAGCACGATTGAAGTAAGCTTTGCATGGTTGAAACGGTAAAACTTCCTTTGTCCTGTAATTTCATAAAAAATGGAATGCTGAATTTGCAGAAAAGCTCGGCTCCATTATATTTGAAAAGAACACTGTTTGTATCGTCATCCAAAATTGAGGCGATAGCCTTCCAATAGTTTAGAAATATCTTTTTCTCTTTTTCGAAGTCGTTCAAAGCGGTCAAAGGATTATTAGCTGTCAAAACGTACTTTACTATAGATTTCACAAATGACCTTTGATTGATAGTTGCTTCATCTTTACTATCATTCGCCATCTGTATTTTGCCATTCCACGGAGATTCAGGGTTTTCATTCAAATAATCTACGTACTTTATTGCCTTTTCAACTTCGCCTTTTTCAACCGTATTAAGTATCCACTTTGGCAGGCTTGGCATATCTTCAACATCAAGAGCATCGCTAAGGCGTGCTATAATCCTTTGTTCAACAGATTTATCGACACTTTTCTGGGTCGTGTTCACGATTAAGAAATGGCACATTTGGGCGATCTTTGGAAGGTTGACAGCTATATTTACAGGAACTTCAAAGTCGAGGACTCGCTCATCCTTCTCTGCGGCCATTTTTAGACCTTCTAAGCGGTGTTGTCCGTCAACAACACTGAATGGGCCGATTGCAGAGCTATCAATCTCAATCGTATTATTTTTACTATCAAAGAGTATGTCCTTATCTGTTGCAAGAAATACTGATGTTGGGAGAAAAGCGTCTTTACTATCTTGCCCCTTGATAATGTAGTCCGCGAGTTTTTTAGCTCGCGATGTATTTAGAAGCCTTTGATAGCCCTTATCGTTGCCATCAATAGGGTCGAGCGTTTCCACATTATAAAAACTTCCTCTAACCAAATCTCGGACTTTTAGTGAAGTTGCATAGAGTTTTAATGCACCTTGCCGGACTGGTGCTGCTGGCACTGTTATTTTGGTCAAAATATTTCCCTTTCCGCCATTTGCGGTCACTTGACCTAGAGATTTCCATGTTTCTCGGATTGACGCAAGGCTGGACATCTATGAGCCGATCTGGACATTTCCATGTTTCCACACTGCTGTTCTTCCGCCCCGCTGGGGCGCGGTTTCATTCGATATATCCGACCGATGAATGGTGATTGGTGCAAGGCGCGGGCTGTGGCCCGCTGGCCTTCTCCACGTCCGTTGCGATTGGGGCAATGCACCTCATTCATGCGGACTGATTTCTCCTCCTCAACGCGGCCCATCGGGGGCGGCGCAAAAGAACAGGAGGAATCCATGTTTAAAATGACCAAAGGCGATCTGGCTCAAAAATCCGACGCGCAACTTGCCGCACTTTTCCAACAGGCAACGCTTGGCTTATCTGCCGTCAAGTCGGACCTCGCAACGGCGCAATCGCTTCTCGCGATGATCGCCGCCGAACGCGCGAACCGTCGACCGTCACCATAGCGACGATAAAAGGGGCGCTATCCGCGCCCCTTCTTTTCTTCCTTGCTGTCATTGACGCGCATGACGACACGACCATTGAGCGGAAGGGCATTGAGGCTCAGCGTGAAGCCTTTCCCGTCGCGTGTGGCCCATGCAACGCCGATGTCTGTCCAGCGTGCTTGCTCGCCGTCGCCGTTTACGGTGAAAAGGCGGTGGCTCGGGCGGTTCTGATTGTTGTCGGACATGGTGTTCTCCTGTCTGTTGCCGAAGGACCATTCCCTCGGTTCATGGGGAGAGTGCGGAACGGACGAAGAAGACGAGGATCAAAGGCTCAGGCGGAGCCTGACCATTGGCGCGGAGCTGCACGAAGGAAGCGAGCGGCCTTGAACCTCGGCGCGTCCGGTCCAAAACCCATGAAGAAAACCGATGGGATGGTGATGCGGCTGACTACGAGAACGGCTGCACCAATTCCGAAAACCCCCTGCTTATCCCCCCGCGATACAATTGCGACGCTGGCAGGAAGGGGCATCGGTCAATGGTGGCCGACTTCGGAAATCGGAGGAATGTATGACCGACTATATCAACAAGCTCGTGCAGAATGATGTCGCTCAGAACAAAGGGCCGCGCGATACCAGCAACTCCACATGGCAGGAGAAGCAGGCGCACGATGCCGCCCGCGCCGCTGCTCTGGAAGCGCAAAACAAAAAGTAAGCGCCGCTTGCCAAGCGCATAAAGCCGCCGCCGGAAAATCCGGCGGCGGCTTTTTTGTGTGCAACGTGATGAAGGCGGCCCTCAGGCCGCCTCCTTGCGTTCGATCTTGGACAGATTGGCCAGAAACTCGGCGGCTTTGTTCGCGGCGCTAGCGGCGGTAAAGATCGCCTTGCGGTCGGACTTCAGAATGCGAAGTAATCGCGAGGTGTCGATAATGTGAAGGAACGCGGCCAGATTGGCCGAGTTCTGGGGTTTCCTGCCAACGTTCCTTCACATTATTTCAAAGCGTGTCGAGCCAGGCGAGCACGCTTGTATCGCGCTT